>NZ_LJRZ01000247.1:0-321269 GCF_002742485.1 Pseudomonas sp. 2822-17 | reverse complement strand
AGTCACTCGCGGTGACGGCGCGGGCTTCGATGGCGGCAGCAGCGCCGGCACCGTCGAGGCGGTCCATGTTGGCTTCGCTGGCATGGCCGGCGTTGGCGCCCTTGATCACCGCTGCACCGGTGTCCTCGTTGTCGACTTCATCCCAACTCAGCATTGAAATACTCCCTTCTGTTCTGGTTTGACGGCATGAGAACCCGTCCAAAAATATGCGATTTGCAGGCTGTCAGGCATTGAAATAGTGCGCATAGTGTGGTCGGTAAATACCGATACTGCACACTATGTAGTGGTCTGTTTTGTTTGTGGGCACACTATATGGGGTGTCACACGGTTGGTCAACGAACAAGAAGAGCGCAACTGTCGCAGAGACCCGCGCCTAAGCTAATTCTAAAAAGATATTTATTGGCGGTTTTTAAGATCGTTTAGCTTGGACGCTTCTAACAGATTCTGTTCAAGGAGCGCGCCGCCGATGTCCCATGTGCGATCCCTGGCCCATCGCCGCTAAGGCGCGCGCACCGCCTTGAGCAACAGCGCTTCAAACACCCGCTGCACCCGCGGCTCATCGGTATGGGCCACATTAAAACGCATCGAATCACGATGGGCCGGGTCGTAGCCGAACAGCGCGCCCGGCGCCAGCACCATGCTGCGTTTCAAAGCCTCCTGGGCCAACAGCTCGCCATTGACCCCCGCAGGCAGGCGCGCCCAGATAAACATCCCGCCGTCATACGCCATCGGCAACTCACAGCCGCAGCGCTTGAGCCATTGCTCGACGCGCCCACCGGCCTCCATCAAGCGCTGGACCATGCGCTTGCGGTGCTTGGCGTAGCTGCCTTCACTGAGCATGCGGTAGACGATCTGCTCGAACAGCTCCGAGGTCACGCCGCCGCTCATCAACTTCATATTGGTCAGGTTGGCCGCCAGTTGCGGCGCGGCCACCACAAAGCTGACGCGGGTGTTGGCGCTCAGAATCTTGGAAAACCCCGACAGGTAGGTGACCTGATCCAGACCGGCGACGGCCGCCAGACGCGGTGGCGGGTTGGGATGAAGGTCACCGTAGAGGTCATCCTCGACGATATGGCAGTGGTACTGCTGGGTCAGTTGCAGCAGCCGAAACGCCTGGCTGGGGCTGAAGGAATGGCCGGTGGGGTTATGCAGCACGCTGGTGGTGAGATAGAGGCTGGGGCGGTGTTCGGCCAATAGCTGTTCGAGGGCGACGAAATCGAAGCCATCGGGACGGCGCTGGATGGTCACCACCTTCACGCCATGCAGCGCCAGGTTGGCGTGGAAGTTGAAGTAGCACGGCGCGTCAAGCAGCACCGTATCGCCGGGACGGGCGAGCAGGCGCATCAGCATGTCCAAGCCCTGCACGGTATTGGGGGTGGTGATGATCTGCTCCACCGGCACCGACAACCCTTCGCCGTGCAGCTTCTGTTGCAGGGCCTGGCGCAACGGCAGCAAGCCGGCCGGCGTGCCCAGCCCGGCGATGCGCAGCGACGGCGCACGCACCACGCTGCGCATGGCCTGGCGGATGGCGTCGGCGTCCAGCCATTCTTCCGGCAGGTGGCCGCCGCCGGGGCGCAGTTCGCCGCTGGCAGTGACCAGGGGCCGACGCAAGACGCTGAGCAGATCCTGGGGCAGCAGGTCGACCCACGCCACCGAGGCCGGGCGTGCGCTGTCCATCGCCACAAAGTAGCCACGGCCCTGGCTGGAGGTGAGCAGATGGCGCCCGCGCAGGCGGTCCAGGGCTTCATTGAGGGTGAACTTGCTCACGCCCAGGGTCTGGGTCAATTCGCGCACCGACGGCAACTTGCTGCCAGGCGCCCATTCGCCGTTCTCGATGGACTGGCTGAACGCCTCGACGATCTGTTGCACCTTCGGCGTGCCGTCCACAAAGGCGATGGCGGATACGAACATAAACCTTCCTTGTGTTTACTGGTGATTTTACCGGTGAAGTTAGGCCGGATTAGGCATTACTTCACCTGCCTTGTGCAATGCCGCTCCCCTAGACTGCGCGCCATCTCGCCTGGAATTGGCGAACTTTCCTACCAGCGAGCCATGGATTTCGCATTCTCATGAAGACTTATATGTGTGCGCCCTGCGGATTTATGTACGTAGAAGAATTGGGCATTCCTGAAGACGGAATCCCGGCCGGCACCCCTTGGGAAGAGGTGCCGGAAGACTGGACATGCCCGGACTGCGGCGTGACCAAGGCCGATTTCATGGCCATTGAACTGTAACCCTCCATCACGAAAGGAATCGCTTCATGGAAAGTAACCTGATCAACGCCGCCGTACCGTTCTGTACCGGTGTGGCCCACCAGAAATACCTCGCCGCCGAGAAGGGCCTGGACACCGCCATCGAAGGCGGCTGCACCCATTGGTATATCGATGGCAGCCTGTTCGGCGAAATGGTCGATGACTGGACCGACGAACGCATCGCCAGCCTGCAGGCGCAGATCGCGGCCACCGGTGTGAAGCCCGTCTACCACGGCAACTTCAAGGCGCCGCTGGGCAGTGACGTCGAAGCCTTTCGCGTGGCCGCCGTGGCGTATGTGAAAAAGGAAGTCGACATTGCCAGCCGCCTGGGCGCGCCGTTGATCATCCACGGGGGCTGCATCGTCGAACCAAAAATGGTGCTGATGGCCAAGAAAGTCGCCTTGGAGCACTACCTCAAGTCGGTGCAGGAACTGGCGCGTTACGCAGAGGCCAAGGGCGTGGACATCTACCTGGAAAACCTGTCGAACTACGTCAACTACCGGCCGTTCCACTACATCTTCACCCATGAAGCGGAATACGCCTTTGTGTTCGAGCGTCTGCAGGCCCACAGCAACGTGTACTTCTTCCTCGACGCCGGCCACGCCAATATCGAAGACGGCCTGCCGGCCGAGGTGGTGCGAAAGTATCACCACCTGATCAAGGGCATTTCCTTCAGCAACAACAATGGCGTGCAGGACCAGCACTTCGGCATTCATGACGGCAACTGCGACTACGCCGACGTGATGCAGGCCATTGTCGAAACCAACTGGAAAGGCCTGGTGGCCTTCGAAACCCGCAACCAGACGGCCAAAGCGGCCCTCGGTGAGCTGGCGGTGATGTACCGCGAATCCCTGGCCACCGAGATCGCTGTCGCTTGATGGAAGCCGGGGCGGGCGCCGGTGTGCCCGCCCCACGGCTGTCGTTTCTACTTATTGAAGGCCCTGGCCCATGACCACTGCGTTAACCCTGTCTTCGTTTCTCTATTTCCTGCTGTTCTGCGCCACCATGACCTTCAGCCCCGGCCCCATGACCCTGCTGCTGCTGAGCCTGGGCTTGAAGGACGGTTTGCGCAGCTCGATCCCGGCGCAGATCGGCGCCAGCGTGTCGTACCTGATTTCGATCCTGATCTTCGCCGTGGGCTTCTCGGAGCTGATCAAGGGCAACCTCGCGATCACCCAGACCATCCAGTTTGTCGGCGTGGCCTACATTCTCTACCTGGCCTACAAACAGTGGACCAGCAGCGGCGTGGCCATCGGCAAGGCCGGCGCCGTGGAGGGCTCGCGCAGCCTGTTCGGCAAAGGGCTGCTGACCGGGTTTTCCAACCCCAAGACCATCATCATGTTCAGCGCCGTGTTCCCGCAGTTTGCCGGGGCAGGGGAGCACAGCTCGGCGGCGGATATCGCCATCCTCGGCGCGACGTTCCTGTTGCTGCAATTTGCCAGTGGCTGCCTGTATTGCTACTTCGGCCAGCGCATCAAGCACGTCCTGGAAAACCCCAAGCGCCGCGTGCTGTTGCAGCGGGTCACGGCGGTGTTGCTGCTGGGCGTAGCGTTGATGCTGGCCCGGGGTTTTTCCCACTGAGCGCTTTGGATCGGGCATTTGCGCGGGTGATGAGCTTATGAGTGGTAGTGGCGAATTACTGGCGCCCTGATAGACTCCAGGCATTCATCCAGGATTACCCTCGACCATGCCAGCCGCCGGAGGAAAAGGACTTCCGCTCGCTATTCGTTTGTACAAATCCCGCACCCTGGGGCTGACGCTCGGTCTGGTGTGTGTGGTCTTTGGCATGTACCCGCTGCACCCGTCGCCCTGGGTGTGGGCGTGGATGCTGATCAACGCGTTTGTCTGGCCCCATCTGGCGTTCCAACTTTCCTTGCGAACCGCCAACACGCTGCGCACTGAGCGCGGCAACCTGTTGTTCGATTCGTTCTGCGGCGGTTTCTGGGTCGGTGCCATGCACTTCAACCCACTGCCCAGCGTCACCACACTGTCGATGATGACCATGAACAACGTGGCCCTCGGTGGCCCCCGCCTGATGCTGGCGGGGTGGTTGGCGCAGGCGCTGGGCATCGGCGCCTCGCTGCTGATCTTCGCGCCGGCCTTCGTCGCCACCACCACCCAGGTCCAACTCTACGCATGCCTGCCGATCCTGATGCTGTATCCCCTGGCGCTTGGCTGGATCTGCTACCGCCAGGCCCTGAACCTGGCCCGGCACAAACGTGAACTACTCGCCCTGAGCCGCACCGACAGCCTGACCGGCCTGCTCAACCATGGCGCCTGGAAAGATCACCTGGAGATTGAATTCCAACGCTGCCGCCGCGAGCAGCAGGGCGCTGCGATTGCGCTGATCGACATCGACCATTTCAAGACCATCAACGACACCTACGGCCACGTCACCGGCGATATCGTCCTGCGCCAACTCGGTAAAATACTGCGCCAGAACCTGCGCGCCACCGACCTGGCCGGACGCTACGGCGGCGACGAGTTCTGCGTGATCCTGCCGGGCATGCCGCTCAACCGGGCCACGGAAGTCATGGACGCACTGCGTGACCGCTTCAATGCCCTGGCATACGCCCAGGACCCGACGTTACGCGCCAGCTTGAGCATCGGCCTGGCGCCGTATCGACCCGAACATGCCGATTCCACCGGTTGGCTCAACGATGCCGACCTGGCGCTGTATGAAGCCAAGAGCAGCGGGCGCAACCGTGTCAGCGCGGTGCACGGGAGTTGGTTACGGTCCGTTTAGTGGGGTAGGGTGTGGCGGCCCCCCCAACAAAAAACAAGGACCGGTTTATGCTCTTCACCTTCCCCCGTACGCTCCTGGCCGCCACGCTGGCCTTGTCCTTCGCACTCCCGGCCTACAGCGCCGAACTCCACCCGCAGATCCAGGCGGACGCCCAGCAGTACAAGGCCGAGGCCCTGAAACTGCTGGAGCGCCTGGTGAATATCGACTCCGGTTCCGGCTACGGGCCGGGCCTGACCCAGGTCAGCGACATCGCCGTGGATGAGTTGAAACAGTTGGGCTTCAGCATCGAACGCGTGCCGGACGCTGCTGCCAACAGCAACCATGTGATTGCCACCCTCAAGGGCACCGGCAAGGCCAAGATCCTGCTGATGGCCCACATGGACACCGTGTTCAAGGAAGGCTCGGCTGCAGAACGCCCGTTTCACATCAAGGACGGCCGCGCCTATGGCCCCGGCGTGATGGATGACAAGGGCGGCATCGTCGCAGGCATCTACGCACTCAAAGTCTTGAAAAACCAAGGCTTCAAGGACTACGCGCAAATCACCTTCCTGCTCGACGCCAGCGAAGAAACCGGCTCCGACATCGCCTCCGAGCTGATCCGCACCACCGCCAAGGCCCACGACGTCACCCTCAACCTCGAACCCGGCCGCCCCGCCGACGGCCTGGTGGTATGGCGCAAAGGCAGCGCCACCGCCGTGGTCGAAGTCAAAGGCAAAGCCGCCCACGCCGGCGTCGCCCCGGAACTGGGCCGCAACGCCGCCATGGAAGCCGCGCACCAGATCCTGCAACTGGGCAAGCTGGGTGATGAAGAGAAGAAAACCACCATCAACTTCACGGTGATCAAGGCCGGCGACCGCACCAACGTGATTCCAGACCAAGCCACCGCCAAGGCGGATGTCCGCGCAGCCTTGCCGGAAGAGTTTGATCGAATCGAGAAAGACCTGGTGCGGGTTTCAGCCAACAAACTGATCCCGGAAACCGACGTGACCACCACCCTCAAACGCGGCCTGCCGCCAATGCCGCAGACGGCGGAGTCGGACAAATTGGTAGCGATTGCCCAAGGGATCTATGGGGAATTGGGCAAGAAGCTGACCATCGAAGGCAGCGGCGGCGCGGCGGATGCGAGTTTATCGGCCGGAGTGGGGACACCGACGCTGGATGGTTTCGGGATTGTGGGTGGGAATATTCACACGGCCGAGGAATATGCGGAGGTGGAGAGTGTGGTGCCTCGGGTTTACCTGTTGAGTCGGATGATTATGGAGTTGGCGAAGCGGTGAATTGACGGTACGCAGTGTGGCTTTGTGGTGAGCAGGACAAGCCTGCTCACCACTTGGTGGGTTAGCCATCAAGGATTGTCGGTGTAATGCTTCAGACTATTAAGAAGGGTCTGCATGAATGCCCGTTGATCAGCTACATCTTCGCTGAAGTAAGTCGCCATTTTTTTAAAGACAGCGTCGAAGTTGTCGTTGATCGTTAAGAAGTATTCTATTGAGTCAATGAACCAGTCTTGTTCGGGTTTTGGGTGATTTAAAAATTCTGGTTTGGTCAGCTTGTTGAATAATTCAATAAGTTCTTTTTCATTATTTATGTTTTTTGAAGAGATTAAGGCTTCTCTCTCCAAGTCGTCCGTGTTTTCGATATCATAGGTAAATAGCAAGCCGCGAATTATTTCCAAGCTTGGTTTGTTTTGCATGTTTATAAGCCGGCGCAAGCAGTTTTTGTATTTTTGAGTTTCATTTGCTGAGTGACCTTTGTGGTGAGCAGCCCTAGCTATCTAAAGCTTCTAAATTAATTGTCTATGATTTCGACGTTATATCTGCAAAGGCAGTCTAGAAGGATTTTCATAAACTGCCTTTTGTCAGTTATTTCATCATTAAAGTGAGTGTCAAAAAGATAAAAGACAGACTCAAATTTTTCGTCTGTATTTAAGAAATTTTGAATGGTGTTGATGTGCCACTCTCTTTCCTCTCTTGTGTATTTTATGAATTCAGGTTTGGTAAGTTAGTCAAATAGGTCGGCGAGTTCGTTGTCGTCATTTATATTTTTTGATGCGATAAAGATCTCTCTTTCGGGGGTCGTCGAAATTTTCGATGCTGTAGGTAAATAGCAGGCTGCGCAAGATCGAAGGTTTAGGGTGGTATTTCATTTCAATATTCCGTATAGGCGGTAATTGGGTTGCCGTCTGTATCACCCGTCCCGGCCGTCGCCCACATCAGCAGCAGGTTGATCAGCACTTCACCGGTGATCTCGCCCAGTAATTCATACATCTCCGGCGGCGGCAGCAGACGTATCCAACTGACGATCGCCGAGACATAAATGAACAACAGCGGCTCATCGCTAAGCACCAACAAACCCTTGGCAATCGCGTCGCTGCCCAGCTTCAGCAGTTCATCAAGCTCAGCCTGAGAGAGGTACGCCAACAACTTCTGGCTGTTGGCCTTGAGATCCGCCAGCAGGTCGTACAGCTGGGAAATGTTGTCCCACAGGCTGTAGAGCGCCTTGGCCATCCCGGTGGAAAACGCCACGCCCTGCATCGCGCTGCGTTGCAAAGAGCTGGCGCTGGCAAAGTCCTTCCATTGGGGTTGGAAAGTCGCCGTCCACTCTTCCCGCAGCCGACCCTCTAGCCCCGCAATCACCGACTGATAAGACGCATACAGCGCCTTGACGTGATCCTGGGAAACAGTGGGGTAGAAGGTGATTTGGTAGGGCTGGTTGCGATCACACTCGGTGATTTCGAGAATGCCGCTGAGGCCGATGACTCGATGCAGCGGCGCGCCCATCGGGCTGCCATCCGCCGCAATGGCTTGGAGCATCACTGGCGTATTGCCGATAGGTACAAAGCGGGTGCTTTCGAACATATGCACCAGGGTCAGCGAGCCCTGGGCACTGCACATGGCGACGGTTTTACTGGGTGTCTTGGACGAAACCGGCGTGACCAGCTCTACCTCGTCTCCCACCTTGAAGACCTGTTCCACCTCCAGTGCCGAACCGCTCCAGAAGCTTTCGGCCCAGGCATCAAAGGTGTTCAGGCAATTACGGAAGTCACCGAAGACGCGCTCACTATCCGGCGCGTTGGGATCCATGGGGGCCAGGACAAGGCTGGCGATAACGGGAATCAAGAGACAGCCCCGTCAACCAGGGCCTTAACGAAAAAAACCATCTGCAATCCTTCGCACTGTGTGATCAGGCGAAGGACTTTGCAGAGGTTTTCAGGGGGAAGCTGTAGAGCTTATCCGGCGTTCACGTGGGAAGCTTCAACAGCTTTTGTCTTCTCCCGCCCCAGCACCAGACTGCACAGCGCCGGCAAGAACAACAGCGTCAACAGCGTGCCTACCAGCACTCCACCGATCAGCACATAGGCCAGGGACGACCAGAACACCGACAACGTCAGCGGAATAAACGCCAGCGCCGCTGCCAACGCGGTCAAGATCACCGGCCTGGCCCGCCGCACCGTGGCTTCGACGATGGCCTCGCGTATCGCCATGCCCTGTTCCTGGTTCTGGCGAATCTGGTCGGTGAAGATCAGTGTGTTGCGCATCAGAATGCCGCCGATGCCGATCAGCCCCAGTATCGCGTTGAACCCAAACGGCTGGTTGAACAGCAACAGCGTCGGCACCGCGCCGATCAAGCCCAAGGGCGCGGTGGCGAAAACCATGAACATCACGCCGAAGGAGCGCACCTGGAACATGATCACGCTGAGGGTCAGCAGGATCATGATCGGGAACAGCGCGGCCAGGGCGACGTTGGCCTTGGCGCTTTCTTCCACCGGGCCGCCGATGTCGAGCGTGTAGCCCGCCGGCAGCTTGGCGATCAGCGGTTGCAGGTCTTTGTACACGGCCATTTCCACGTCGGGCGGTTGCACGCCGTCGATGATGTCGGCGCGCACTTCCACGGTGGTCGCGCGGTTGCGGCGCTTGAGGATCGGCTCTTCCATCACCGCCTGGAAATGCCCGACCTGGGCCAGGGGCACTGAGGTGCCAGCGCTGTTGGTCAGGGTCATGTTGTTGAGGTTGCCGAGGTTCTCGCGTTGGTTGCCCTGGGCGCGGGCCACGACGGACACGGTGCGATTACCTTCACGCACCTCGGTGATCGGATTCCCGCTGAGCAGGGCGTTGAGCTGGGACTTGACTTCATTGGGGGTGAAACCCAGCAGGCGCAGGCGGTCTTGATCGAGCACCAGGCGATAACCGCTGGTGCGCTCGCCCCAATCAAGGAAGGCATCTTTGGTCAGTGGGTTGGCGGCGACGACGTTGCGTACGTCTTCGGACAGCCCGCGCAGCACGTCCAGATTCGGGCCGGACACGCGAAATACCACCGGGAAGGGCACCGGCGGACCGAACAGCAATTGCGTGACGCGCACCCGCGCCGCCGGGAATTCGCCGGCCGCGATACGTTCGCGCATGCGCAGTTTGAGGGCATCGCGGGCGTGGGAGTCCGGGGTCTGCACGATTAATTTGGCGAAAGCCGGGTCGGGCAGCTCAGGGTTCAACGACAGGAAAAACCGTGGCGCGCCGCCGCCCACGTAGGTGTCGACCATGCTTGTCTGCGGTTCTTGCAGCAGCGCCTTCTCCAGTTGCGCCGCCACCGCCTCAGTGCTTTTGAAGGCGCTGCCGGGCGGCATGTACACCTCCAGAATCAATTCGGACCGGTCGGAGTCGGGGAAGAACTGTTTCTTCACGACGCCCATGCCCAGCCCGCACAGCACAAACGCCGCCACCACCAGCCCGGTCACCAGCCAGCGCCTGCGCACGCAGAGTTCCACCAGGGCGCGCAGTTTCTGGTAGTAGCGCCCGGCGTAGATAGCGTCGTGGCCACCGGGCACCGGTTTGATATTCGGCAGCAGCTTGACCCCCAGGTACGGGGTGAACACCACCGCCACCAGCCACGATGAAATCAGCGCGAAGCCGACAATCCAGAAGATATTGCCGGCGTACTCCCCGGCGCCCGAGCGCGCAAACCCCACCGGCAGGAAGCCGATGATGGTCACCAGGGTGCCGGTCAGCATTGGCGCGGCGGTCGAGCTCCAGGCGTAAGTGGCGGCGTGAATGCGGTCAAAGCCTTCTTCGAGTTTGACCACCATCATCTCGATGGCGATGATCGCGTCGTCCACCAAGAGGCCGAGGGAAATGATCAGCGCGCCAAGGGTGACGCGGTCGAACTCTCGCCCCGTCACCAGCATGATCACGAACACCACGGACAGCGTCAGCGGCACCGCAGCCGCCACCACCAGGCCGACGCGAAAGCCAAGGGCCAACAGGCTGATGATCATCACCACCGCCAGGGCAACGAAGAATTTCAGCATGAATTCATTCACCGCCAGGCTGATGTTTTTCGCCTGGTCGGAGACCTTGGCGAAGTTCACCCCCAGTGGCAGGTCTGCGTGGATCCGTGCCTCCTCGGCCTTGAGACGCTTGTCCAGCTCCAGGCCGTTCCAGTGTTTTTCCATGATCACGCCGAGCATCAGCGCCGGGTCGCCCTGATGGCGGATGCGGTAGCTCGGCGGGTCTTCATAACCGCGGCTGACGGTCGCGACATCGGCAATGCGCAGCAACCGGCCGTTGACTTCCAGCGGCACGTTTTCAATCAGCGCCAGGCTGTCGAAAGCCCCGTCGATACGGATATAGGCGCGGGCCCCTGCGGTTTCCACAAAGCCCGACGGCGCCACGGCGTTTTGCGCGGCGAGGGCGGCGAAGATCTGGTCGGGCTTGATGCCCAGAGTCGCCAGACGCTCGTAGGAAAACTCGACAAAAATGCGTTGTGCCTGTTCGCCCAGAATGTTGACCTTCTTCACCCCCGGCAGATTAAGAAAGCCCTGGCGCAGTTCCTCAGCCATCTGCACTTGCTGGCGATGGGGCAGGTGCTCGGCCTCCAAGGCGTACAGCGCAAAGTACACATCGGAATATTCATCGTTGAAGAACGGCCCGATCACCCCGTTGGGCAGCCTCGACGCTTCATCGCTGAGCTTTTTGCGGGTCTGGTAGAACAGGTCCTGGATCTCGCCGGGACGGGTGGATTCGAGGAACGTCATGCGCATCGACACAAAACCCGGCTGGGCGATGGTTTCGACGCGGTCGTAGTAGTCCAGCTCCTGCAGGCGTTTTTCCAGGCGGTCGGCGACTTGCTCCTGCATTTCCTGGGCCGTGGCGCCGGGCCAGGCGGCGGTGATGGTCATCACCTTGACGGTGAAGGACGGGTCTTCGGCGCGCCCCAGTTTGCCGAACGAGAAAATCCCGGCGGCCAGGATCGCGATGATCAGGAACAACGTGACGGCGCGGTGCTTGACCGCCAGTTCAGAGAGATTGATGCCGCGCATGTTCATTGGTCCTGTTTGCGGTTGAGGGCCAATGCCTGGGCGGGCAGCAGGCGCACCGCATCGCCGCTGTGCAGCAGGTGCGCGCCGAGGGCGACGATGACGGTGCCGGGGCTCACGCCGCTGTTGAGCAGGGCATCTTCCTGGCCGAGGCTGGCGACGTTGACCGGCGAGAAAGTGACTGTGTTATCCGCGCCGATCACCCATACCCCGGTGCCTTGCCCTGCATCGTGCAATGCGCCGATGGGGACGCGGGTCTGTTGTGCCTGGCCATTACCTTGCAGGCGCACCGTAATGGTCGAACCGAGGGCGAAGCGGTCGACGGCGCCGTGCAACACATAACGCGCGCGGTAGGTGCGGGTGGTGGGGTCGGCGCTGGCGGAGAGTTCGCGCAAGGTGGCCGCTACGGCTTGATCAGGCGCGCCGAACGGGAAGGCCAGGGCTTTTTGCGAGGCCTGTTCGCGCTGGTTTTCCGGCAGGTTGACGATGGCTTCGCGGGCACCATCACGGGCCAGGCGCGCGACGATCTGGCCTTCGGCGACTACTTGGCCGGGGTCGACCCGTACGTCGGTGATGATGCCGTCGCCGTCGGCCTTGAGCACCGAGTAAGTGCGGCGGTTTTCGATCTGGCTGGCGTCGGATTGCGCCGAGGCCAACTCTGCTTCGGCGACGCGCAGGTTGGTCGCCGACTGGTCGAAGATCTGCCGCGACACGGCGCCGGTACTCGCCAGGCGCTGATAGCGGTTGGCGTCATCGCGGCGCTGACGCAGTTGCGCCTGGGCGGCATTGACGCGGTTTCTGGCCGAGCGCAGGGCCAGCTCGAAGTCTCCGATATCCAGGACCAACAGGGTGTCGCCACGGGAGACATGCTGGCCGGGATCGACCTTGCGCTCGATCACCTTGCCACCTACGCGAAAGCCCAGGTCGCTTTCCGTACGAGCCGCGACCACACCGGTGTAGGCGCTTTGTTGGGTGCCGGCGGCTTCGACCTTGGCGGCGAGTACCGGTCGTGGTTGGGGCGCCTGGGCGGCGGGGTCGGCCTGGCTGTTGCAGCCGCTGAGGATCATCAGCAAAGCCACGGGCGAGAGAAGGCGCAGCGGGAGAAGGTTCATGTCGGGCTCCAGGGGATGACCATCGGGCAAAAAATTATGGACATAATTTTTTACGCATATTATGGTCGAAATATAAATTAATCCAGCCCCCGGATAATCCCCATGTCGAATGCCCCGGTTCCGTCGCGAAGCCTGCTCTTGCTACTGGTTGCCCTTACGGCACTCGGCGAAGTCTCGACCCAATTGATCATCCCCGGCCTCGGCGCCATCGAGCAGGCGCTGGTCGCACCGCCGGGCTCGGCATTGATGGCGCTGTCGGCCTTCGTGGCGGCGTTTGGCCTGGGGCAATTGGTGTTTGGGCCCTTGTCGGACCGCATTGGTCGGCGTCCGGTGTTGATCGGCGGGTTGCTGCTGTATGTGCTGGCGACCTTGTCGATGCTGCTGGTCAGCGACATGCATCAATTTATCGCCGCCCGCGTGCTGCAAGGGCTTGGCGCCTGCGCAGCGCTGGTGTTGGCGCGCACGGTGGTGCGCGATGTGTGGAAAGCCGAAGCGGGGCCGGCCTTGGCGCTGACCATGATCGGCATGCTCTACGCCATTGTTGTTGCGCCGATGGTTGGCGGCCTGCTGATCAAATTGTTGGGCTGGCATGCGCCGATCTTGCTGGCACTGGTGATCGGCAGTGTGGTGTTGTTGCTGGCGCTGCTGTTCTTTCGTGAAAGCAACGCATACCTGGACCCGAAGGCCGGCCATTGGCGCACGCTGGGCGGCCAGTATCTGGATTTGCTCAAGGGCCGCCCATACCGTGCATTCGCCGTGGCGTTGGCATGCACCTATGGCGCGATGTTCGCGGTGATTGCCGGTTCATCGGCGGTGTTTATCAACTTGCTGGGCTTTAGCAGCCTGGAGTACGGCATCAATTTTGGCGTGATCGTGTCGATGCTGATCGTCGGTTCCACCTATACCCGGCGCAATATCCTGCGCCTGGGGCCGCAGCGGATTGTGTCGATGGGGGTGACGCTGGTAGCGCTCGGTGGGGTGTCGGCAGCGGTGATTTATGGCCTGTTTGGCTTGTCGGTGTTGGGGCTGGATATTCCGATTGCCCTGGCCACGCTCGGCGGCGGCCTGGTGTTGCCCGGCTCGGTCACGGGCGGGGTGATGCCCAACGCGCACCGCGCCGGGTTGGCGGCTGGGTTGATGGGCTTTGCGCAAATGTTCGGCGCCACGTGCAGTGGCGTGCTGCTGAGCCAACTGCGCGATGGCAGCGCTACACCGATGATCATGATCCAGGCGGGGTTTGCGGTGATGGCGTTTGTGGCGTTTCACGTATTGCGTGAGCGGCGTGTGGCGCCGGTTCTTGTAGGAGATGCCTAGTTTTGGCGAGGCTGAACGACCGCTATTGGGGCACGGGTATCTACACAACTTCCAGTGGATGCTGAATCTATGGCAAACACGCTTCTGTGGTGAGCGGGCTTCCGTGGTGAGCGGGCTTCTGTGGTGAGCGGGCTTGCCCCGCGCTGGGTGGCGAAGCCGCCCCAATAAAAAACACCGCGCAGTATCAGACAGAACCCGGTCGCATGGTTTGCGGCGGCTTCGCCACCCAGCGCGGGGCAAGCCCGCTCACCACAGAAGCCCGCTCACCACAGAGTTATGTGTCAACTTTTAAGAGTTGTGTAGATACCTATAGCTATCGGGGGCAAGCCCCCTCCCACATAGGCGAAACGGAACTCCCTGAAATCCGCACCAGTTGTCACACTTTGTCCAAGTTATTCGGGGCTGGATGATTACGATTCTCTTTTGAGTCCAATCCTAAGGTCCACGCCCATGCTTGCTGCTTTTCGCTTTACGCCCCTGGCCATGCTGGTTGCCGGCAGTTTCAGCGCCCATGCCGACGAACCCGTTGCCCTGGAACTCAACGATGTGGTGGTGACGGCTGCCGGTTATGCCCAAAGCGTGGAAGACGCGCCGGCCTCGGTTACGGTGATCGACGGCGAGGCACTGCGCCGTAAGTCCTACCGCGACCTGGGCGATGCGGTGCGGGATGTGGAAGGCGTGACGGTCAACGGCGGGGCGAATGAAACCGACATCTCCATCCGTGGCATGCCCGCCGATTACACCCTGATCATGGTCGACGGCAAACGCCAGAGCGCGAGGGAGTCGCGGGTCAACGGCAACAGTGGCTACGAGCAGAGCTTCGTGCCGCCTGCCGCCGCCATCGAGCGGATCGAAGTGGTGCGCGGGCCGATGTCGTCGCTGTACGGCTCGGATGCCATCGGCGGGGTGATCAACGTGATCACGCGCAAGGTCTCGCCGAGCTGGGGCGGCTCCATCGGCTACGACTACTCGGCCCGCCAGCACAGCGACCAGGGCAATGCGCGCCAGACCCAGTTCTACCTCAGCGGTCCGCTCAAGGAGGATTTCCTCGGCTTGCAGGTGTGGGGCCGTTACCTCGACCGCCAGGCCGACGATGACATCGAACAGACCAACGGCTTCAGCCAGGCCGACCACCGCGACCTCACCGCGCGCCTGGCCTTCACCCCGACCATTGATCACGACATCCTGCTGGAAGCTGGCGCCACGCGCCTGAAGAATGGCGACGGGATGAGCGCCAACTGGGCCACCCGTGAGCAGGAAAACAACCGCGATCATTGGTCCCTGTCTCACCAGGGCCGCTGGGGCTGGGCAACCTCGGACATTGCCCTGTCCCAGGAAACCTCGACCCGCGAGGGCAAGGCCACCCCGGCTCAAACCGATATCTACGGGCGTAAACCCGAGATCAAGAACACCGTGTTCGACGCCAAGCTGGTGGTGCCCACCGCCCATAATGTCAGCACCGTCGGCGTGCAATGGAATGAAAGCGAGCTGACGGACTGGAACCAGGGCCTGGGTGACCGCGTCGACTATAAATTCTCGGTGGTGCAAAAAGCCCTGTTCGCCGAAAACGAATGGTCAGTCACCGACCGCTTTGCCTTGACCACCGGCCTGCGCCTGGATGAACACGAAGAGTACGGCGCGCATCTAAGCCCGCGGGTCTACGGCGTGTGGCGCGCCACCGACCAGTGGACGCTCAAGGGCGGTATCGCCCGTGGCTTCAAGGCGCCGGAACTGCGCGCCGTGGTCGAGGATTACGCTTACTTGCGCCGCAACCGCTTCGTGATGTTCGGCAACCCCGATCTCAAGCCCGAAACCAGCACCAACTACGAAATCTCCGCACTGTGGAGCAACCGCGATGACCTGTCGGGCGGCGTGACGCTGTTCTACAACGATTTCCAGGACAAGCTCTCTACCGTCACCACCGATCGGCGCTGGAACGGCTACACCATCATGGAACGGGTCAACGTCGACAAGGCGATCATCCAGGGCGTGGAACTCAACGGCCAATGGGATATCAGCCCGAGCGTGCTGCTCAAGGCCAACTACACCTACACCGATTCCGAGCAGAAAAGCGGTGCTAACAAAGGTGCGCCGCTGGCCCTCACACCGGAGCAAAAAGCCAATCTGCGCACCGAGTGGAGCATCAACGACCGCACCCAGGCGTGGGCGTCGCTGAGTTACTACGGCGAAGAAACCGGCAACACCATTACCGACGAACCGGCGCCGGGCTACACCACGGCTGACCTTGGCGGCTCCTACGATGTAAACGATGCCTTGACCCTGAACGCCTCCCTCAACAACCTCACCGACAAGCGGCTGGACGATGAAACCTACGGCACGGTGAACTATGGCCGCACCTTGTGGATGGGCGCCACGTACAACTTCTAAAGTGCTGCGGGCAATCGCACCACCGCGCACAGGCCTGCCGGTGGGCGATTCTGCAACACCAGTTCGCCGCCATGGGCCTGGATGCACGACCGAGCAATCGCCAGGCCCAACCCCACACCGCCGTCGCTGACGCCGCGTTGCACAAAGGGTTCGAAGACTTTATCCAGCCAGTCCTCGGGCAGGCCTTGGCCGTGGTCGAGAATCTCGATGCGCAGCCAGCCGTTGTCTTCCCGGATCAGGCTCAGGTGGGCATCGCCGGCATGGTGCAGGGCGTTGTCGATCAGGTTGGTCAAGGCGCGTTTGAGCGCCAGGGCGCGGCACGTCAGCATAAGGGGCGGCGCACCGGCCCAACTGACGGGTTGCCGCAGGCGCTGATAACGCTTGGCCAGGTCATCCAGCAGGCTGCTCAACGATAGCGTGGCGGTCGCTTCCTGCACTGCATCATCGCGCACGAAACTCAGGGTTTCTCGCACCATTGCACTCAGCTCCGCAAGGCTTTCGAGCATGTCATCCCGGACGTCGCCGGGCTCCAGCAATTCCACTTGCAGGCGCAGTTCGGTGATCGGCGTATTCAGGTCGTGGCTGACCGCCGCAAGCATCCGCGTGCGGCCCTCGACATGCCGGGCAAGATTGGCCTGCATGGTGTTGAAGGCGGCCGTAAGGTCGCGGGCTTCCTGCGGGCCGCGTTCCGGCAGAGGCGCGATCCATTCACCCCGGCTGACGCGCTCCGTGGCCTGGGCCAACGTCTTGATCGGGCGCACCACGCGGGCGATGAAAAACATCACGATCAGCAGCACCGGCAGCGTCGTCACCGGCAGGCTGTAGGCCAGCACGCGGCCCCATTCATAGGCGCCGGCGGGGTACTGCACGGCATTGAGGTAGTTGCCATTGGGCAGCGGCACGCTGGTGCGCAGGCGCAACGGTGCCCAACCGGCGGGGCTGAATACGTGGGTGCGGGCGTCGGCGCCGCTGATGCGTTCCAACTGCATGCCGATGGTGGTCGTGTCGTCCAGTTGCAAGTGGCGGCGCAGTTCGTTGGCCAGCCGCTGTTCTTCCGGGCGCAGCTCAAATAGCGCCACTTCCGGCGTGGGCGCGATCCAGAAGCGCGTGTCGTCATGGCTCATTCCGGCCAGCAGGTGTTCGGTTTCCGTTGAGGTCAGGTCGATTGCCGTGTGGTGCGCAATTCCCAGGCGCTCCAGGCTGAAACTGCGTGACAGCGGGTGGATCAGGCTGCCGGTGCGCTGCAGAAACAACATCGCGATAGCGTTGGAGGCGAGCAATGCCAGCAATAACAACAGGCTCAATTGCCGCGCCAGGGTGCGCGGCCAGAGCCGGTTCAGGGCGTACATTCATTGACCTCGGCCGCCAACAGATAGCCGCCGCCCCAGATCGTGCGCAGCAGGTCCGGCGCGGCATCGCCCTGGGCCAGTTTGCGGCGCAGGCGGCTGACCTGGCGGTCGATGGCGCGGTCGCTCACGTCGCTGTCGGCAGCGGCGGTGAGGTCGATCAAGCGTTCGCGGGGCAGCAAGGTGTTGGGGTGGGTCAGGAACACCTGCAACAGGCGGCTTTCCGCTGTACTGAGCTGGATCGCCGGGCAGGCCTCGCGCTGCAAGGTGGCGTTGGCCACGCTGAACTGCCAGCCGGCAAACCGATAGGCGCGGGCGCCACTGCTGGGCGCGGCGGGCCCGGTGTTGCGGCCTTGGCGGCGCAGCACACTGTTGATGCGTGCCACCAGTTCGCGGGGTTCGAAGGGCTTGGTCACGTAGTCGTCCGCGCCCAGGTCCAGGCCTCGGATGCGGTCGGCGGCGGTGTCACGGGCGGTCAACAGAATCACGGGGGTATTGCTGCGCCGATGCAGTTGGTTGCACAGCTCGAAACCATCACCGTCGGGCAGCAGCACGTCGAGCACCACCACGTCGAACGCCTGGGTCTTGAGCAATTGCCACATGCCGGCCGCGTCCTCGGCGGTGCGCACGTCGAAGGTGTGTCGACGCAGATAAGTGGCCAAGGGTTCGCGGATTTTGCGGTGGTCATCCACCACCAGCACGCGCGGTGCGACAGGCGCAGGGGCAAACGGCATTGCAGCCCTCGGAAGGTTGAGCGGGAGAGGGCGGATATTACTACGAGTCATTATCATTAACGCTGTTTTTATGGCGAGTTGCGGGTATGCCGTTCTATCAGTAGGACGCTCTAGGGTGTTTTAGCCGCCTAGCGCTCAATTGCTATCGGTTTTAAGGTGTATGCACTTTGGAGGATCACCATGAAAAAACTCATCGGCATCTACACCAGCCCTCGCGCCCATTGGGTCGGCGATGGTTTCCCGGTGCGCACACTGTTTTCCTACGACAACCTGGGCAAACACATCAGCCCATTCCTGCTGCTGGACCACGCCGGCCCGGCCGAATTTACCCCTACCGAACAACGTCGCGGCGTCGGCCAACACCCTCATCGAGGGTTTGAAACCGTGACTATCGTCTACGACGGCGAAGTCGAGCACCGCGATTCCACCGGCGCCGGTGGCACCATCGGCCCAGGCGATGTGCAATGGATGACCGCCGCAAAAGGCATTCTCCACGAGGAGTTCCACTCCGAAGCGTTTGCCCGCAAAGGCGGCGCGCTGGAGATGGTGCAACTGTGGGTCAACTTGCCCGCCAAGGACAAAATGGCCGACGCCGGTTACCAAACCATCGTCGACGGCGACATCCCCGTGCTGCCGCTGGCCAATGACGCCGGGCACCTGCGCCTGATCGCCGGTGCATTCGCGGGCACTCAAGGCCCCGCACGGACCTTCACACCGATCGACGTATGGGACCTGCGCCTCAACGCCGGCCAACCAGTGACCCTGGACCTGCACGCCGGGCGCAACACCGCTCTGGTAATCCTGCGCGGCACCGTGCTGGTCAATGGCGAGGAGGTTGCGCGCCAAGGCCAATTGGCACTGTTCGAGCGCGATGGCACGCAACTGGTCCTGGAGGCCAATGACAACGCCAAGGTGCTGCTGCTCAGCGGCGAGCCGATTGACGAGCCTATCGTCGGCCATGGTCCTTTTGTGATGAATACAGAGCAGGAAATTCACCAGGCGTTTGTGGATTTTCAGTCGGGTAAATTTGGGCGGATGCACGCCTGACGAAGTGTGGCATTGCCCACGGCGAGATTGTTTTTGCGGTGGGCTTTATGTATGGGGCTTCGTCTTCAGGGGGAAACCAACGCAATTGCTATCAGTGTGAGGGGGAGCAGGAATTGTAAAAATCCCGTTAGGGATAGAGGGATTTTGCCGGTGGAGTAGGAAAACATGAGCAAAGGTAAGATTGATATCGCACCTGCCAGCCAAATCAGATTGCTCGATAATGTACCCAATTCACTGAGTTGAGTGATGGGCAAGTCAAGTAAAAAAATAGCGGGCACCAAGCAGCTTGTTAGAAAAAGCGTTTCTATGAATAATCCGTTTGCCGCGTCCAAAGAGGTAGATTTCTTGAGGTACGTGTAGAGTCCCCATGTTAGTGCAATCAATATAGATGTCCCGTGATTAAAGTTGTCGATCAGCACCATGAGAAGGGCAACCAAACCAAATACGAGAAAAGTAAACAGCGCTTTTCCCGTGCTTACTCGCTCGCGATAAATCATTGTTCCCAGCGTCACTGAAATGATAGGCGCCAGCAGGTAGCCGAGACCGCTCTCCAGAATGTATCCGTTAATGGATGACCAGATGAAAACGCCCCAGTTGATAGCGATAAGCAGCGACGCGATGCAGTGCAGCCGAATCAGCTTTAGCGTGTATCGTTCTATTTGATTGTATCGCCGAAAAGTGAAAATCAAAAAAGCGAGAATTAAAGTGGATAGCGAAACTCTGTAGGCAACCAACGTGAGGGACGAAACGTCGTTAAGCGCTCTCCAGTAAACAGACGACGCCCCTAATAGAACATTCGCCAGCGCAGATAAAATAATCGCTAACGCAGAAGTCTGGCGACTTTCTTGCTGTGTTTTCTGCATGTCAGTGCTACCTGTCGGTCATCCGTTGTCAGCTTCTTGCCGGATTGGGTCTACATCAAACCCCTCACTTCCCAAAAGTATGTAGTTCTTTTCCTGTGCTTTTTTGCAGAAAGGGGAAGGGAGTTTGGGGGGGTTGAGTTTTTTTTCGCGCCCTATACCCGCCACCCCCATTTCATGCGATCTTCCCGTCATTCGCCCTGGAGTCGCCTGGATGCCCTCATTTATCTCCGATCACCCGATGCTCTGCGCCCTGGCGCTGATCCTCATTGACATCGCCGTGTGGCGGCTTATCTCCGCCAACCTCGCCAACTGGAAACTCGCGGCGCGGTTGGTGATCTTCGCTGTCTTCAGTGCCGTGCTGTTCAACGACGGCATGAATCCCATGCTCGTCGCGCCCTATGCCGACAACACCGCGTTGCACATGGCTGCCACGGCGTTGCAGATTGGTTGGTGGTTGTTCGCTGCGCGTACGCTGACGGTGTTGCTCGGGGCGTTGATGATGCAGCGGGTCGGGCATACCGGGCGGTTGTTGCAGGATTTGATGGGCGCGGTGATTTTCCTGATTGCGATCATCGCGGCGCTGGCCTACGTGCTCGACTTGCCAGTCAAAGGCGTGCTTGCGACGTCCGGCGCGGTGGCGATCATTGTCGGCCTGGCGTTGCAAAGCACGTTGAGCGATGTGTTTTCCGGGATCGTGCTCAACACCACCAAGCCCTATCAACTGGATGACTGGATTTCCATCGACGGCACCGAAGGCCGGGTCACCGATATCGACTGGCGCGCCACGCGCCTGCAAACCTCCCAGGGCAGCATGGCGGTGATTCCCAACTCCCTGGCGGCGAAGGCCAAGATCATCAACTTCTCGCGCCCGGCGGACATGTTCGGCCTGGCAGTCAGCTTGCAGGTCAGCCCCCATGCGCGGCCGCAAACGGTGATCGAAGCGCTGGAGCGTGCCATGCAGGGGTGCCGGCCGTTGTTGGCCAAGCCCGCGCCGAGTGTGGCGTTCAAGACTTCCGCGAGCGGTGGCGTGGAGTATGAAATCAGCGGCTTCGTGCCGGCCATGCCCCTCAAGCGCGAAGTGCGCAACCAACTCTACGACCTGGCGTTCCGGCACCTGCAAGCGGCGGGTGTGAGCCTGCTGTCTCCTGGCGAAAGCGCGACCCCGGTGCCAACTTCCCGAGCACGGGCGTTGCTGGACAGTTCTTCGATTTTCTCGACCCTGCGCCAGGAGGAAAAAGACACCTTCAGCCAGAACATGACCCTGCACAGCTACCGTCCCGGCGAGATGATTTTGCCGGCGGGGGAGGTCAGCGATCATTTGTTTATCGTGGAGTCGGGTGTGGTGTCGGTGATGCTGATCAAAGGCGGTCATACCTTCGAGGCCGGGCGCATGGGCCCTGGAGAGGTCATCGGCGAAGCGGGGATTTTGACCGATCAGGCCGCGTTGGCGGACTTCACCGCCAAGACGTTCTGCACCCTGTACCGCATTGAAAAGGAATACCTGACGCCGTGCCTGGACGCACGACACGACATCGCCGACGCCATGAAAACCCTGCTGGACTTCCGCTTGCACGCGGCCCAGGCCCTGACCCAGGACGCGCCCGTGGTGCCGGTCAAGAAGGGCTTTCTACAGTGGCTGCGCAAGCGCGGTCTTTGACAGACCGCACAGGCACACAGAGATCCCCTGTGGGGGGGGGGGCTGTGATGGTTGAGGGAGAGCGGGGGTTACTGCAGGTTCACATAGAGGCCGCCATCGACGAGCAACGACGCGCCTGTGACATAACGCGCCATATCCGAAGCCAGGAACACAATCGGCCCAGCCACATCATCCGGCTCACCCAACCGCCCCAGCGGGGTGCGCGAGGTCATGTAGGCGAGTTTTTCTTCGTCGGCCAGATCGTCCTTGTTGATGTCGGTGGCGATGGTCCCCGGCAGTACCGAGTTGCAACGAATGCCATAGGGCCCCAGTGCAATGGCGCAGGACTGCATCAACGAATGCAGCCCGGCCTTGGTTGGCGTGTAGTGGGTTTGCATGCCGCCGCCCACCAGCGCGCTGATGGAGCTGACCGCGATGATCGCGCCGCCACGGCCCTGGTTTTTCATCTGGTTGGCCGCCGCCTGCACGGCGAAGTAGGCGCCGTTGAGGTTGGTGTTGACGGTTTTCAGGTAGACCTCGCGCGGCATGTCGAGGAACGAGTGGAACGGGCAGATCCCGGCGTTGTTGACGAACACGTCGACGCTGCCGAACGCCTTCACCGCGCCAGCCACCAGCTTGTCGCCGGTGTCCGGGTCGGCGGCATCGCCACCCACTTCGATGGCCGCACCGCCAAACGCCTTGATCTCTTCGATCAGCGAATACGCCGCCTCGCTACCCTGGCCGCTGCCACTGTGGCCGATCACCACGCGGGCGCCCTGGCGTGCGCATTCACGGGCGGCGGCGCGGCCGATGCCACGGGAGGCGCCGGTGATGATCACGGTTTTGTCTGCAAGCAACATAAAAACACTCCTTCAAAAATAGGCGGCGTCAGCCGAGGTAATTACCGTAACCGACCATGGCGATGGCGCCGAGGATCACTGCGATACCGGCCACCAGCACGCCCTTGTTCGCGGCGCTGGTGCCGTGCCATTCGCGGAAATACAGGCCCCAGCAGTTGGACACGATGATGATGAATGACATGTGCAGCACCCACGAACTGGCGTCGTTCTGCAGGCGGCTTTCGCCCATGCCGTAGAAAAAGAATTGCAGAAACCACAGTGTGCCGGCGATGGCCACCAACAGGTAATTGCCCAGCAATGGCGTGCTTCGATCGAAATAGTTATGGAAGCTGCGGTTGCGCCAGTTCAGCCACAGGCACCAGATGCCGTTGGTGGTCAGCCCGCCCCACATGATCACCATAAAGGTCACGTTGTTCTGGAACAGGCTGTTGGCGCCGTGCTCCACAGCCGCAGCGGCCAGCGGGCGGCCGGCAGAAATGCCGTAGCTGAAACACGCACTGAGCACCCCGGAAATCACCGCCACCAGCATGCCCTTGCCCAGGGAAAACTCGCTGACACTGGCGAACTTCACCGCCTCGGACACTTCCCGTTCCTTGATCAGCCCAGCCTTGCCGCACACCGCAATACCCACCAGCGACACCGCCACGCCCCACAACACCCAGTGCCCGCCCTGAGAGGCCAGCATCGAAGTCAGGGTGCCTTCGGTTGCATCGGTGAACAGGTCGCGGTACAGCGCCGGCATCAGCGCGCCGAGGGCCGAGGTCAGGCCCATGATCAGCGACATGCCCAGGGACAGCCCGAGGTAGCGCATGGTCAAGCCGAAGGTCAGCCCGCCGATGCCCCACAACACGCCGAACAGATAGGTCCACAGCAGGGTGCTGGTGTCGGCGTTGCGCAGGATGTCTACCCAGCCCGGCACCGTCAGTTGCGCCGCGATCAACGGCACGATCAGCCAGGACACCAGGCCGCCGGTGATCCAATAACTTTCCCAGGCCCAGCCGCGGACCTTCTTGTAGGGGATGTAGAAACTGCCGGAGGCGAAGCCGCCGATAAAGTGCAGAATCACACCAAGGAGAATGATTTCCACGTAGTCGAATCCTTTTTATTGTTGTTGTGCATCGGTTGGTTCAGGGCCGGGACAGGTGGAACATGGGCAGCAAAACGACGCTGGCCGGCGAGGCGTCTGCATGGCTGGGCATGATGTCCTGCATGTAGCTCCACCAGCGTTGCATCAGTGCGGTGCCGGGCAGTTCGTCCAGGCCGTGGGCGTCTTCATGGGTCAGCACGGCGAACAGCGCGTTGGCCGGTTCGTCGAGGTAAATCCGATAGTCCACCACACCCGCGTCCAACAACGCCTGGGCCAGTTCGGGCCAGATCTCGTCGTGACGCCGGCGATATTCATCGGCCTGCCCGGGGTTGAGGTTCATGCGAAAGGCACGGGTCTGCATCACTGCGCTCCATGGGTCGGGGTGTAGATGCGCACTGCGTTGTGCAGGAAAAACTGCGCCTGCACGGCTTCGGGTTTGTGCGCCAGGCAGCTTTTCACGAGCCCCAGCGTGGTGGCGAAATCCGCCAGGTGATCGCTGTTGGGCCAGTCGCTGCCGAAGAAACAGCGCTCGTCGCCAAACGCTTCCCACAACACCGCCAACCGGTCGTTGTAGAACGCGGTGTCGACGATCAGGCCGTGCGGGCCGACATGGGGGATTTCCGCGAGTTTGGCGAATACATTCGGCCGCTCCGCCAGGCGCAGCAGGTCGGCGTGATAAGCGGCCTCTTCACCGGCCGGCACTTGGGCATTGGGCAAATGGTCGACGATGATGCGCAGCTCGGGCAGTGCATCGCTGAGCTTCAACAATCCCTTGATCAAACGCGGGTTCGGGTTGGCACTGTCCAGGCTGCGCCCGCTGGCGGCCAGTTGGCGCAGGCCGTTGATAAAACCGGGGCGCGTCTGATCCAGAAGCAGGTCGCGGTCCCACAGGTTGCCGTAGCGCAGGCCGAGGAACAGTGGCTCTTGCACCAGTGCAGCGAGGTCGGCGGCGAAGTCGGCGTGCAGCGGGTCCAGGTTGCCGACAAACCCGAGCATGCGCGGGTCGCTGCGCAGGGTTTCGAGGATCCAGCGGTTGTCGTCGCGCCATGGGCTGGCTTCCACCGCGATGGCGCCGACCACATTGTGCGAGCTGGCGACGGTCCAGTAATCGAGGGGTAAATGCGCGGCATACAAGCGGTTGCCCGGCTCGGGCCACGGGATGCCCTGGGGGCGACGCGGATCGAACAGGTGCAGATGACTATCGATGATAGGGCCGGTATAGAGCGTCTGGGGCATTGCGCAATCCTTGTGGGACTCTGTCAGGAACGGCCAGCACGCTACCGCGCACCGGCCCATTTCACCACCTCAGCTCTGCAGGTACACCACATGGGTATGGGTGTATTCATAGAGGCCGTGCTTACCATCGGCACCGCCGATCCCGGACTTACGCACGCCAGCATGGAAACCCTGCATGGCCTCGAAGTTTTCGCGGTTGACGTAGGTTTCGCCAAAGTCGATCTCGCGCACCGCGTGCATGGCCTTGCCCAGGTCACGGGTGTAGATCGACGAGGTCAGGCCGTAGTCACAGTCATTGGCCAGGGCGATGGCTTCGTCGAGGTCGTCGACGATCTGGATCGGCAGCACCGGGCCGAAGATCTCTTCGCGCATGATCTCCATGTCGGCGCGGCAGCCGGCCAAAACCGTCGGCTGGAAGTGAAAGCCCGCGCCAAGGTCAGCGATCTGCCCGCCGCTGACCAGCGTGGCGCCCTGGCTCAACGCGGTGCGCACCTTGCGATTGACGTTGTCCAGGCCCTGGCGGTTGATCAGCGGGCCCATTTCCGCATCGGCCATGGCCAGCGGATCACCGTAGCGCGTGGCCGACATGGCCGCGCTGATGCGCTCGATAAACTGATCCGCGACCTTGCGCTCCACATACACCCGCTCGGCGCAGTTGCACACTTGCCCGGTGTTGATAATGCGCGAGTCGCGGATGGCTTTGACGGCCAGGTCCAGGTCGGCATCCGCCAGCACAATGGCCGGCGCCTTGCCGCCCAGCTCCAGGTTGAGCTTGGTAATGTTCGGCGCGGCGGCGGCCATGATCCTGGAGCCGGTGGCAACGCTGCCGGTGAAGCTGATCATGTCCACGCCTTTGTGAGCGGTGAGTGCACCGCCGACCTGGCCATCACCGCAGACCACATTGAACACGCCGGCGGGCAGGTCGGTCTCGGCCACCAGTTTGGCGAATTCAAAGCAGTTGTTCGGGGTTTCTTCACTGGGCTTGATCACGATGGTGTTGCCGGTGAGCAGCGCAGGGGCCATTTTGCGTGCGATCAAAAAGAACGGGAAATTCCACGGAAGGATGCCCGCCACTACGCCCAAGGGTTTGCGGAACAGGAAGATGTTTTCGTTGGGCCGGTCGCTGGTGATGATCTCGCCTTCGATGCGGCGCGCCCATTCGGCCATGTAGTCGAGGTAGTCCGCGGTGAAATTCACTTCGACTTCGGCCAGCCCGCTGACCTTGCCCTGTTCCAGGGTGATGGTGCGGGCCAGGTGCGCGACGTTTTCTCGCAGCTTGGCGGCGATACGGCGCAGGTGCCCGGCGCGTTCGATGGCCGGTTTGCGTGCCCACTCTTTTTGCGCACCCCGTGCAGCGGCGAGGGCCTGGTCGACGTCAGCGGCGGTGGAGGCGGGCACCTTGGACAGCAAGGCGCCGGTGGCCGGGTTGAGCACATCGAGATGGGCTTCGCTGGAGACGAAGCGGCCATTGATAAAGTTCTGGTACACGGGAACGGATGACATGGGCAGCTCCTTAGTAAGTGCGCGACGGCGCTTTCGCGTCGGTAACCGGGCGATAGCGGACGAGGGTGGCCAGGGCGCTCTGGCGCAGCAGGCTGATGTCGATGGCCACGGCGATAAAGCGGCAACCCCAGGCCTGGTAGCGGCGTGCGTCGTCTTCGTTGGGCGCCAGGATGCCGCAGACCTTGCCGGCGGCGAGGGTGGCGTCCACCGCGTGCCGGATGCGCTCCTGCACCTCGGGGTGGCCGGGGTTGCCGGCGTGGCCGAGGCCGATGGACAAGTCGGCGGGGCCGATAAATACCGCATCCACGCCTTCGACAGCGGCAATCGCCGCGACGTTTTCCACGCCCAGGCGCGACTCCACCTGCACGATCAGGCACAGCTCTTCGTGGGCGGTTTGCAGGTAGTTCGCCACACCATCCCAGCGGGTGGCGCGGGTCAAACCGCCGCCGACGCCGCGGATGCCGTGGGGCGGGTAACGCATGGCGCGCACCAGGGCCTGGGCCTGTTCGGCGGTTTCGACCATAGGGATCATCAGCGTCTGGGCGCCGACGTCGAGCAGTTGCTTGATCAGGCTGGCGTCGCCATTCACCGCACGCACCACCGGCGCGGTGGCGTAGGGCGCCACTGTCTGCAATTGGTTGAGTACGCTGGGCACGGTGTTGGGCGCGTGTTCGCCGTCGATCAGCATCCAGTCGTAACCCAGGCCTGCGACGATCTCGGCGGCGTAGCCGGTGGCGAAACCGGCCCAGATGCCGTACTGGGTGGCGTCGTGCGCCAGGGCGGCCTTGAAGCCATTGCGGGGCATGTTCATGGCAGGTTCCCTTAGCGGTTATACGGACGGTGCAGTTGGCAATCCGGGTTCAGGTCAACGCCGAAGCCGGGCTTGTCGAGCACCGACAGGCGCATGCGGCCATTGATTGGCACCGGTTCGCCGAGCAGTTGCGGGTGGAACATCGGCACCACTTCATCGGCCTTCGGCGCCATCATCAGGAATTCGGCGAACGGGCTGTTTTGCCGCGTGGCGACAAAGTGGTAGCTGTACACCGAAGAGCCGTGGGGCACGACCATCGCGTTGTGGGCGTCGGCCAGGGCCGAAATTTTCACCAATTCAGTGAGGCCACCGCACCAGCCAACATCCGGCTGGATAATGTCGCAGCAGCCCATTTCCAGCAGCATGCGGAAACCCCAGCGGGTGGCTTCGTGTTCGCCAGTGGTCACCAGCATGCCCTTGGGCACGTTGTTGCGCAGGGCCGCGTAGCCCCAGTAATCGTCCGGGCTCAGGGCTTCTTCGATCCACTTGAGCCCGTGTTCATGGGCGCCGATCGCCAGTTTGGTGGCGTAGTTGAGGTCCAGGCTCATCCAGCAATCGAGCATCAGCCAGAAGTCCGGGCCGACCCGCGCGCGCATGTCCGCCAATTGTTCGAGGTTTTTGCGCAGGCCTTCTTCGCCTTCGCTGGGGCCGTGGTGCAGGGGCATCTTGCCGCCGATAAAGCCCATTTTCTGGGCCAGGTCCGGGCGGGCGCCGGTGGCGTAGAACTGCAATTCGTCACGCACCGCACCGCCGAGCAGTTGGTGCACCGGCTCCTGGCGGATCTTGCCGAGCAAGTCCCACAGCGCCAGGTCGACGCCGGAAATGGTGTTGATCACCAAGCCTTTGCGGCCGTAGTAGAGGGTGGACTGGTACATCTGGTCCCAGATCTTTTCGATATCGGTGACGCGGGCACCTTCGATAAAGCGCGCCAGGTGCTTTTCGACGATATACGCCGCCGGTTCGCCGCCGGTGGTCACAGCAAACCCGACGGTGCCGTCGCTGGCTTCGATCTCCACCACCAGCGTGCCGAGCACGTTGATGCCGAAACTGCGGCGGCTCTGGCGGTACTCGGGGTATTTGCTCATGGGTGTGCAGATGTGATCGTCGATCCAGTGGCCGTCGGCCTGATCGTGGTAATCGGCGCCGCCGCCTCGCAATACAAAGGCGCGCACGTGTTTGATAGTGAGATGACCCATGGTAAGACTCCTGGCGTTAAACAGTGGCCGGCGTGTTCGATGCAGTGCGGCCGGGTGAATGGATGCCCAGTACCAGCAACGCAGCCAGTACCGTAGTGGCGGACAGCAGGTACAAACCGGCTGCCGGGGAATGGAAGGCGCCTTCGGCCCAGTGCTTGATGACCGGTGCGATAAAGCCGCCGAGGGCACCGAAGGAGTTGATCAGCGCAATGCCCGCTGCCGCAGCGCTGCCCGCCAGGTAGCTCGACGGAAAGGTCCAGAACACCGGCTGCACCGCGATAAAACCCGAGGCGGCAAAACACAGGGCGAGCATGCCCAGCAACGGGTTGGTGAAGGTCACCGAGCAAGCGATGCCGGCAGCGGCCATCAATAACGTCAGGCAAGCGGTGCGGCGACGCTCGCCGGTGCGGTCGGAATAACCGGGGATCCACCACGCGGCAAACAGTGCGCAGATCCACGGAATCGCCGAGACCAGCCCGACCATCAAGCCAACCTTGGTGCCGAGCAGGTCGCCCACTTGGGTCGGCAGGTAAAACACCACGCCGTAGACGCTGGCCTGGATCAGCAAATACACCAGGCACAGGTACAGCACCGATGGCTGGCACAGCACGTTCAGCAGGCTGCGGCCGTGGGAGGTTTTGTGTTGGTCTTCTGCATCCAGCAAGGTCTGGATTTGCTCGCGCTCATCCGCGCTCAGCCACTTGGCATCGGCGGGACGGTTGTCCAGGTACCAGTAGGCCCAGATGCCCACGGCGGTGGCCATCAGGCCTTCCACCGCGAACAGCCACTGCCAGCCATGGATGCCAGCGAAGCCGTCCATCTCCAGCAGCAAACCGGACAGCGGGCTGCCGAAGATAAATGCCAGGGGCGCGCCAAAGTAAAAGAAACCCATGGCCTTGCCGCGTACGGCCTGGGGGAACCAGTAGGTGAGGTAGAGGATCACGCCGGGGAAGAAGCCGGCTTCGGCCACACCGAGCAAGAAACGCAGCAGGTAAAAACTGGTTTCGTTGTGGGCAAACACCATCGCCGCCGAAATCAGGCCCCAACTGACCATGATGCGGCACATCCACAGGCGGGCGCCGACACGGTGCAGGATCAGGTTGCTTGGCACTTCCAGCAGCGCGTAGCCGACAAAGAACACACCGGCGCCGAAGGCAAACGCGGCATCGCTCAAGCCGGTGTCGGCCTGGAAGGCTTGTTTGGCGAACCCGACATTGGCGCGGTCGAGAAACGCCATGATGTACATCAACAGCAGGAAGGGCAGCAGCCGCCAGGAAATCTTGGCGAGCAGGGGCGCGGGCAGGGTTTTCATGATGGAGTCCGTTGTTTTGTTCTTATGGGACGGACTGTACGGCGACCGAGCAATGCGCTACAAATCGAATCTAGCTTACAAGTGATACCCTCAGGGTATCGATAATGAGGAATTCATGAGTAGTCCCGTCATCTCCCGCAGCCTGTTCAATCGCCTGCGCTACAAGCATCTGCACATGCTGGTGGCGCTCAGTTCCAGCCAGAACCTGCACCGTGCCTCCCAGGCCCTGAACATGTCGCAACCGGCGGCCACACGCATGTTGCGCGAGATCGAGGACATGTTCGGTTGCGACCTGTTCGAACGCTTGCCACGGGGCATGCGGCCTACGGCGCTGGGCCAGGAGCTGATCCGCTTCGCCGAGTCGGCCCTCTGCGGCCTGGACCGTTGCGCCGAGGACTTGATGGCGCGCCAGCAGGGCGGCTACGGCTACTTGTCCATCGGCACCATCATGGGCGCCGCGCCGGACCTGGTGATGGACGCCATCGCGCAGATCAAAGCGCTCAACCCGCAACTGCGCATCCGCATCATGGGCGACACCAGCGACCAGGTGATCCAACTGCTCGAACAGGGCCGCATCGACCTGGCCATCACCCGGCGCAACGCCGCCACCGACAGCGAGCACTACAGTTTCGAGCCTCTGGGCAACGAGCGAATGCTGGTGGTGGTGCATGCCGGGCACCGGCTGGCGCAACGTAAACACCTGGACCTGGCGGAACTGGTGCGCGACTGGCCATGGATCCTGCAACCGCAAACCAGCCCGGCGCGCATCGGCTTCGACCAGGCTTTGCAGGACCTGGCACTGCCGAGCCCGGCGGACATTATCGAATGCAGCTCGGTGTACTCCATGCAGCAGTTGATCCAACTGACCGACGCAGTGATGGTGCTGTCGGAAAGCGCCCTGCGCGATTACCTGAAGATGGGCCTGGTGGTGGCGCTGCCGGTGGCCCTCGATGTGCGCCTGGCACCGTTCGGCATGCTGCTGCGCAAGGGCGAGGGTGTGAGCGGGGAATTGGGGCTGTTTATGGATTTGCTGCGGCAGAAAGCGGCGATGCTCTAAACGCAATGTTGAAAAGGGCATGGTGTCGCGGCAGGATATTAAATAGAATGAATCTCATTTGAGACTCACTCGCGCCGTGCAGGTTGCTTGCCATGAATGATGCTGTTGTCCCGACGCATGCCCCTGAACTGACGCTGTCAAGCTTGTACCGTGACCATCGCAGTTGGCTGGAAAGCTGGCTGCGCCGGCGCCTGGGCAATGCCTGGGATGCGGCGGACCTGAGCCAGGATACGTTCCTGCGCGTACTGGCCAGTGCCCAGCCGATTGCACAGATGCAGGAGCCGCGGGCGTATCTAGTGACGGTGGGTAAGCGCCTGTTGGTGAATTTTCATCAGCGTCGCAGCCTGGAACAGGCGTATATGAACGCCCTGGCCAGCTTGCCCGAAGCCTGTGTGCCGTCCCCCGAACAGCGCTGGCTGATGCTGGAAACCCTGCAAGCCCTGGATGAATTGCTCGATGGCTTGCCCGTGCTGGTGCGCCGCGCCTTTTTGTGGAGCCAACTGGAGGGCCTCGGTTACCGCGAGATTGCCGAACGACTGGACGTGTCCGAGCGCACGGTCAAGCGTTACATGGCCCAGGCCTACGAACATTGCCTGCTGGTGGAACTGTGAGCCGCGACGTCGCCCGTGCTGCCGCCCAGTGGCTGGCGCTGCTGGAGTCCGGCGCGGCCACCGAGCGTGATCACGCCGCGCTGCAGCACTGGCGCGACAGCCATCCGCAACATGAACAGACCTGGCAGAAAGCCCAATCCCTGCGTCAACGCTTCAGCGGCTTGCCCCAGGCACTGGCGATGGCCAGCCTCGACCGCCCGCAACCGGGCCGGCGTGCGGTGCTCAAGCGCGCATTGGGCGTGGCGGCGCTGCTGCCGACGGCTTGGCTGATCAGCCGCCAGTTGCCCATCGACACTTGGCGGGCCGACCTGCATACCGCCACCGGCGAGCGAAAACGCCTGCCGTTGGCCGACGGTGCCAGCCTGCAGCTCAATACCGCCACGGCAGTAGACGTAGACCTGGCGCAGCGCCGCATCAGTCTGGTCGACGGTGAACTGGCGCTGACGGTGCCGGGCACGGCGGCGATGACCGTGCACACCCGCTACGGTGAACTGCGGCTCAGCCAGGCTGAACTCTGTGTTCGGCAACTGGCGTCCGGTTGTCTGGTGTCGGTGCTCAAGGGCATGGTGCAGGTGCGCGACCTGAACGGCCAGACAGCGACCTTGCAGGCAGGCCAGCAAGCGCCGCTCAAGGCCAGTGGACTTGGCGCCTGGGCGCCGTTTGATGTGTTGCAACTCGGTTGGCGCGATGGCGTACTGACCGCGCAGAACCAGGCGTTGGGGGATTTTCTGCGGGAATTGGAGCGCTATCGTCCGGGTGTGTTGCGCTGGGAGCCTCGGCTTGAAGCGTTGCGGGTGACCGGCAGTTTTCGCCTGGACGACACTGATCGCATCCTCAACCTGCTGGCCTCGACCCTTGGCTTTGAGGTGCAGGCGCGCACGCGGTATTGGGTAACACTCAGCTGAGAGCGAGCTTGCCCGCTCACCACAACAGCTTTTATATATCCATATCGAATAAATAAAGAGTTATATATTCCTTTTAATGTCTCTACCGATAGCGCACTTTGAGGGCCTGCGCATTCGTGCGGATTGACCCAACAGCCAAAAGGAAAGCCGACATGACTATTAAAGCGATCAACGTGCGCAACCAGTTCAAGGGCGTGATCAAGGAAATCCTGCTGGGCGAAGTGGTGTCGGAGATCGACGTGCAAACCGCGTCCGGCATCGTGACGTCGGTGATCACCACCCGCTCGGTGCGCGACCTGGAATTGAAAGTGGGCAGCGAAGTGATTGCCTTTGTGAAGTCCACCGAAGTGTCTATCGCCAAGCTGTAGACCCTAGCCCCCGCCATTGCAGCGGGGGCCATTTTTTTGCGCGTTTCAGCGGTTGCGCAAACTGCGCTCCATACGCTGCAAGCCTTCCTCCAGCATCACTCGTGGGCAACCGAAGTTCAGGCGCACGAACTGCTGGCTGTCATCACCGAATTCGATCCCTGCGCTCAACCCGACCTTGGCCTGTTCGAGGAAAAATTGCTGTGGGTCATCCAGGCCCAGGGCGCTGCAATCGAGCCAGGCGAGGAAGGTGCCTTGGGGGGCATGCATCACCACACCCGGCAAGCGCGTTTGCACAGCGTCGAGCAGGTAATCGCGGTTGGCTTGCAGGTACTGTTTCAACGCTTCCAGCCATTCGCCGCACTGGCTGTAGGCGGCGCGGGTGGCTTCCAGGCCCAGGGGGCTGACGCTGTCGACCATGCCGCAACGGGCGTGGTTGAAACGCTCGCGAATCTCGGCGTTCTGGATCACCGCAAAACAGGTCTTCAAGCCTGCCACGTTATAGGCCTTGCTCGCCGACATCAGGGTGATGGTGCGCTGGGCAATCTCGGGGCTGAGGCTGGCGGTGGGGATGTGGCGGCGGCCGTCGAAGCACAGCTCTGCGTGGATTTCGTCGCTGATGATCAGCGCGCCGTTGTCCAGGCAGGCCGTGGCCACGGCCAGCAGTTCTTCACGGGGGAAGACCTTGCCCATCGGGTTGTGCGGGTTGCTCAACAGCAGGGCGCCGGCGCCGGTCAAGGCTTCGCGCATGGCGGCCATTGGCGTGATGTATTCACCGTCGATCAATTCGAATGGGACTTCGATGCGCGGCAGGTTCCAGTGCCCCGGCGCCAGGCGAATCGGCCGGTAGTTGGGCGTTTGCAGCACCACCGGCTGGCCCGGTTGTACAAAGGCGTGCAGCGCCATGTTGAAGCCGGGCTCGACGCCGGGCAGGAACAGCAATTCGTCAGGTTGCACGCGCCAGGCGTACTTGGCCCACAGGTCGGCGACGATGGCTTCGCGCACATCCGGGCCGGCCACGCTGTAACCGAGGATCTGCTGGTCCAGGCGCTCGTGCAGGGCTTGCAGAATGGCGGGCGGCGCGGCGATGTCCATGTCGGCGATCCACATTGGCAGCACATCGGCCGGGTAGCGGTTCCACTTGGTGCTGCCGGTGCCGAGGCGGGGGTGGATCGTGTCGAAATCAAAACTCATGGAGGGGCTCGCGGTTGAAAGGGCCTGTGACAGAGCGCCGATTCTAACTGCATGCCGGGTTTATCGCACCCGGCACGCCAGGTAATCCGGGGTCGTCACAGACCTCGGGTTGCGCCAATGGGCAGTAACGCGGCCCTTAGTCAATAAAGCCAAAAACATCCTCGGCCATCTGTTTGCTCAAGACGCCCTGGGTTCCGTCCTCCGTCACCAGTTGAAATGTACCATCCGGGTTGACATCAATGGCGGTAGCGCTGGCCAGACTGGACGAAACCCCTGGTTTGTTTACGATGTCCAGCAGCGGTTGTCTGCCATCCACGGTCTGCCCCAGAACAGTGGCCATACCTACGACCGACTTGGAGTTGCTGCCGCCCACAAAGATGACTTTTGCGTCGCTACCCAATGACTGTTCCAGCTTCGCAAGCTCTCGCGATGCGCTCAGGCTGCCAAGACCGTTCTCGACATTACTGCCGAGCAGATGCATCAGGGTACGTTTTTGAAAAACACCGTTTCTAAGGTCGGTTAGAACGATGAGCGCTGAGCAGTCTGACAGTCCGCGTGTAGACAGTACGGCGTTGCCGCCCTCCAGGGTTTCGCTGGCGCCTGCGGGAACGTAAACGGTCGGCGGCTTGACGGGCGCATCAGGCCTGGGAACCCGTAGGGCAGGTGCGGGTAATTCGTAACTGTGCGGGTAAGCAGTTTTCGGTTTTTCGATCAGGGCATCCAGCCATTCTTGCTTGGTTGGGCTCCCCAGGCCTGTAGCGCCACTGCCGTCCACGATCTTTATTCCCTGGGCCTCCCATTGGCGCATGACTTCGTCCAGTTTGCCGGTGTACTGACTGGCAGGGCATGCAATATCGGCCCAGGGGTCGACAATCCATGCGTCACCCCATTCGGGGCCGGAAAAGTCCACCGTCGCACCGGGCAGCTCTGCGGGGCCGCCCACCACGGTAAATGCATGCTCATTCCCAGCCCTCCATTCATAGGCTCTGCCGCCGCTGCTGTTGATCGTGTCTTTGGCCAACAGGCTCATCTCGCCGCAGTTTCCAACGCCGCTCTTGAGCGCCATCGTCGCACGCTCCGGCGCTCCGGATGGGTGGGTACGTCGCATCCATTGCCGGGTCTGATGCGCAGCCCTTGCTCGTGCCACGTCATCGGCGGAGCGCACCAGATTGCCTGGGCCAAGCCCCGTGGCCTTGAACTGCTGGGTTACTGCCTCTTTTGCCCGGGTCGCAAAAAATTCATTTTTTTGCGAAACCGACAGTGTGTTGAAGTTGCGGGGTTTGGTCAGCGGTCGAACCTTCGCGGTTTTCAGTGCGATGACCTGTTTCTCAATAGCCCCTCTTGCCTGTAGTTCGTACACGACCTCACGCTTCTGGCTGCTGCTCATTTTTGCCAGCTCGGTTTTCAGCTCATTGATCTGCGGGTCTGTGTAGCCTGACTTTTTCAAGTCGGCGAGAGCCTTATCGAGGGGGGGCAATGCGACAAAATCGGCGTCGATCGGCAGGGCGGCAGAGCCTTGGCGTGCGTAGAGTTCGGCGCGGTATTTCTTGCCCAGCTCAGTATTGAAGTCGTTAAGGTCACATTTGATGAAGCGCACCTCCCCGGTCTGACCTGGGGTTATTTTTGCTGTATAGAATTGCGCAGTGTCTGCCTCGATCACCAGGTATTGAGCCGTGTCACCCGCTACTGGACTGGTGACGACGATGCCTCTGAGTTCGCGCGAGTCTTTACAGACGCTGCTGATATTTCCCAGCTTTACGACATAGGTATGGTCACGCAGGAATTCACTTTCGGTCCTGTCAACCATGCCGAATCGGGCATCCTTGGTGATAGTGCCGGTGACGATCGACTTGTATTCGATGAAGGGTTTGCCCTGAACTGGCACCAGTTTACTGCCCACCTCGGTCTCGACCACTTCATTCAAGCGTCTTTCGGCAACCACGAACCGCTTACTGTTAAACAGTGATTTTCGCGCGGCTGGGTACAGGCGTGTATGTTCCAGAGATTGCAGTTCTTTTGCTTTATCTTCGGTTAAGTCAGCCAAGGATTTGACGAAACACAGACTACTTGTGTCTCGTCGCATTCTTCCAGAGAAGGACATGGGGGCCGGACAGAATTCTTCGAAACGGTCCAGGCTGCCAGGGCGCGCCGTGGTAGCGAGATCGGTCAACCGATCCGGCTCGCTGGATTCGTAGCGATAGACTTTTTCACCCGCAACCAGATCGAACCCGTCGGAGCGAGCCACGGTGTACGCATCGGGCGGCATCGGTCGTTCAAGCACGAGGGCCGTGGTACCGTCGGAAAAACGCTCGCGTTGCACGGGCAGGTGAGCCTCGGTGATGATCTCCCTGGATACGCCGTTGTTCACCAGCACGCCGGTTGCTTCGCGGGCCGCGGGGCGTGCGAGCGGCCTGGAGGTCGGCCGCACAAAGGGATCTTCGGGGACTTCTGCGGCGTTGCAGGAGAACAGCGCGTTGAGCACACCATCAAGCATTTTGCTTGAGCCGTCGCTTCGTTCGGCTTCGGTATCGCCCGTGTCGGACTTTTCCGCCCCAATTACAGCCTCCGCGAGGCTGGTAACAACGGCAGCTGCGGCGACTGGAGCGGCAATCGGAGCCAGTTTGGCCAGTAACTCGGCGGCAACAGACAGATCGTTGAGCCAGGTATCGCGGGTGACTTCACTGTTGGATTTGATGGTGGTGTCCGCATCAGCACGCATGCGCTGGCTGGTGGCTTTCGTCACTGTGCTGAAAACGTCCTCGTGGATCACGAAGTTGCCCTGATCGATATGGTTACCTTCCAGGTTGTCTGCGGAGCCCGTTGAGAGCCTATCGAGCAAGGAGTCGATGCCTTCTTTCGAACGATCTTTAGGCGCAAGCAGCCCATACAACGGAAGAAACTGCTCCAGCATCGTTTTCAACACGGGAGTGGACGCTCTTTCCTGACGATCTGACAGGGTGAAATGGGACGCCAGGGCCTTGCGTTTGTCAGGGTTTTTGGCATGATCAGCGATCCAGTTATCCATGCTCTCTAAAGAGTCAAAGCGTAAAAAATCCGGGTTGTTTCCAGGTATATACAGTATCTGACGGCCGTCCCGGCGCCCTTTGAGGTAGCGGTATTGGCCATCATCCAGCTCGGTGAAACGCAGGATGTCGTTGGACATGAGGCCGTTGATGTCGAAGGCATGTACGCGTACGACATGTTTTACCGGGCTGAGGGTCCTTATCTGTTCAAGGGACAGTTGTTGATGTACATCCAATGGCACATTGGCGGCAGCTTTCATGACCAGTTCATAGTCCTGGCGAGTAAAGCGTTGTTCCGCCGGTAGCGCTGCCCGTTCGGCCGGTGTGGCTTGTTCAGCGGCCTTCAATTGCTCTCGCGCCTTGAAAATAAACTGGCCTTTGACCGCCGCCCGATAGTCATCAGCGTGCTCTGTCCAAAAATTGTCGAGTTTTTGGGAGATCTGGTTTTGAAAGTCGGTTTTCCAGCTTTCATGCATCAGTTGCGAAGGTGACAGCGCAAGTTCGTTATGAGTGCCATACCCGCCGTTTTTACTTTTGCCCGGGCCGTCTGTATACAGGCCGGCTTCGGAATCGAGGTTGCCGGGGACCCAGTCGTCCTCCGAGAAGTTGTGTAACAAAGCGTCAGGCAGGCGCAGCGAAGAAGTCGGCTCTTCGTTCATATGTTCCCAGCCGGTGACGGTGTTCGCACTCTGGGAACCCTGGAATCGGTTGAGGTAGATCGTATCGGCATCGACCGTTTTGCCGGTGAGTTTGAGAACCAGGGCCTCGGCCCATTTTTTTGCTTCTGCGCGCAAGTTCGGCAAGTCGCGTGCGACGGTTGTCATCAGGTTTTTGTAGTCGGTCTTGTCTCGTCTCGAGCGCTTGATGGCGCTGCTGTAAACGTGTGCCTGGCGGTGCAGATTGTCCAGCGCCTCCGCCGTTCTTGCCCTGGCGGGCCGCAGCGCGTCGTTTGGCGCAGGCGGATCAAAGCTGCCTTTGTGCCGCAACTGATTGACCCTGGTACGAATGTCGGCCGCTGTGGTAGGCGCCTGCTCCCCGTAAAAGTTGGCGACCACCTCAAGCGGCGTGGCGATGAAACCATTGCCCGGGGCGATGCGCAGGCTTTGATCGGGGACGGGGGCAATAACGTTGGCAACGCTCAAGAGGACAGGGGCAATCTCTTTCCAGTCGGAATCATCGTTCAATGAAAAGACCCTCACTGAACTGTCGTCGCGGACCAGTAACTCACCCGTAGACGGCGTGAGTTCGATGAGCGCTGGGTCGATTTTTTGCTCGCGCATCCAGTCTGCTACCAGCGGGTGGTCGAGGAGGCCGCGATACATTTCCAGCCATTTGCCCAGCGTCGAGCCCTCAGGCGCACGAACCCAGGCGGCATCGCTGCCATCCACTGTCTTGAGAAGCTCTGTGGCGTAAGCCTCGACCAAGCGTTGCTCGTCGATGTTTTGTGCGGCAGGTGGTTGAGGCTCAGGGGTGAGCGATTTCAGGACGGATTGTTGCCTTTCACGCGCTCGACGATAGTCGCCGCGAGGGTCGGCTGCGCCGTCCACAAGAGCGCTGAACGTATTATTGCGATTGATTCGGGCACATTGATTGAAAGTGGCCAATGTTGAGCCCACAACCGGGCTTTCGCCGTAGAAAGCCATTACGTCAAACAGGCAGGCCCGTTTGGGTTGCGGGTAACTCCAGTGTCTGTCCAGTCCGGCGGCCAACGTCCTGACGGCTTCCAGGACCTGGGGTGAAGCCAGCTTCCAGCCTGATGCGTCGTTTGATTTAAAAACCTTTTCATCCCCATTAATCGTGCAATGCAGATCGCCACTGATGGGATCAATCGAGATGCTATTCAGGTTGATGGACTGGTCTACCGCAAATCGCGCAAAAGGCTCGGTGTTCAACGTGTGTCTAAAATGCTCTTGGGCCTTTGAGAAGGTTGAGTCTTCAGGGATGTCATGAATCATCAAATAAAAAATTTTATATGGGTCGCTGTTAAGCCCATCGACGTTGTTGATCAGAGCCTGACTGCAAAGTCTTGCCAAGGCACTGTCGCCGCGTTTGAGTTGCTGCGAAACATCCGAGGGGCGCGACGCGGTAAGGGCGGTGATTTCCTCTGGGGTCATTGCTCCGACAGTGCGTATTGCCTCGGCCTGTTTTCTGTAGTTGAAACTATCTGGAACGCGGCCCGGAAGGAGCGAATGAAACGTCCGGTATTCATTCAGAAAGTTGATAAAGAAGCGTGGAGAGCTTGAGCTTTCGTCGAAGCCGGCGTGGTAGAAGCGGCTGATGAGTTCGAGAGAGGCTCTGTTAACGCCAGGAAAGTCTATCGTCGCGACTTTGAGTGGCGTCAGTTGTTTTGCCGCCGTCAGCACTCGCGGAGCAACTGCGTACCAGCCGGACCTGTCGGTCAACGTAAAGACCGCGGGCTTGCCATTGCTGAGGCAGTTCAATGTGCCCGATGGCAAGGAAATCCGTACGGTGGTGACGTCAATCCCTTTACTGGCTGCAAAGGTTTTGAAGGGGTCGCCGGTGAGCAATGCCGAAAGCTTCGACCATGCCAGGCCGAAGGTTGAGAAGGGTGGGATATTGGACACGGTTTCTGGCGCTGGGAGCGCGCGTTTTTCCTCGATGGCGATATAGCGTTCGAGCATTGCGTTGGCCGACAGCAAGGCCAGTTCACTGTCGCCTTGGGTCACTATTGTGCGGGGAGAGGAATTGGTCTCGGTGGACGTGGGTTGCGCTCGGTCTGGGGCTAGAGCGCGCCGGTTGCGTGACAACACGTGTGCGGCGTCATACGCTACTGTCGCCGCACCTTGCAGGCTGTCGCTGATCAGTTGGGCATAGGTTTTTCGTACATCTTGGTGGCTGGGCTGATCCAGTAAATGAGCGACTGCCTGGGCCATTCCTGCGTCCTCCAGGGGGCTGCTCGATGCATGCATCAGGTAGAGGATCTGATCGGCAAGGTTGGGCTGGTTCACCGACGGGCGTTGTTCCAAGACACTCAGGACACGTTGTTCGGCAGATGCCGCCGCGCTCGATTGAGGCGGGCTGAAATGAGCGCTTGTGCCGCCAAGATCGGCGTGCATTTTGACTGCCAGTGTTTTCAGCACGTTTGAAACTATCGGTTCAGTGGCAGGTAAGTTCAGGTGTGTTGCGCTGGTGAGTGGTGCAATCTTTGTGTTGAGTGTGTTGACGTTTTTCATGTCGGGCTTCTCGCGTTGACCAATACTGACTTCAGGCGGGTTTCGCTGAGTGGCGTGCGGAGTGTGTAAGTTCCTGTCAGTTGTTCGGCCTGTTGGGCGCGAAATATCGCAGCGGCTTTTTCGGCTCCGTTCCATGACCGACAAGTTCTGTAATAAAAACGCCATCGCGCTGGGGATTAAATCTCCAGCGGGCTATTTTGGTGCATCTCAACAACTAGAGTAGCCATGGATGAAATACCAACCCTTCAGCCGTACCTTGATTGCCACTGCCCTGGTGTTGACGGTCAGTGGTGTACAGGCCGCTTCCCAGGCCCCGGTGGCCGGTGAAAATGGCATGGTGGTGACGGCCCAGCATTTGGCAACGCATGTCGGCGTGGATGTACTCAAGGCCGGCGGTAATGCAGTGGATGCGGCCGTGGCCGTGGGCTACGCGCTGGCGGTGGTGTATCCGGCGGCGGGTAACCTGGGCGGCGGCGGTTTCATGACCGTGCAACTGGCGGACGGGCGCAAGACCTTCCTCGACTTCCGCGAAAAAGCTCCGCTGGCAGCCACCGCCAACATGTACCTGGACAAGGACGGCAACGTCATCGACGGCCTGAGCGCCAAGGGCCACCTGGCTGTCGGCGTGCCCGGCACCGTGTCCGGCATGGAGCTGGCGCTGAGCAAGTACGGCACCCTCAAGCGTGCCCAGGTGATTGCCCCGGCGATCAAGTTGGCAGAAAACGGCTTCGCCCTGGAACAAGGCGATATCGACCTGCTGCACACCGCCACCGGCGAGTTTGAAAAAGACCAGGACCTGCGCAGCATCTTCCTGCACAACGGCCAACCGATGCAGGTCGGGCAGAAACTGGTGCAGAAAGACCTGGCCAAAACCCTCAAGGAAATCTCTGCCAAAGGCACAGATGGTTTCTATAAAGGCTGGGTCGCCAAGGCCCTGGTGGACTCCAGCCAGGCAGGTAAGGGCATCATCACCCAGGCTGATCTCGACAAGTACAAGACCCGCGAACTGGCGCCCATCGAGTGCGACTACCGTGGCTACCACGTCGTTTCCGCGCCGCCGCCGAGCTCGGGCGGTGTAGTGATCTGCCAGATCATGAATATCCTCGAAGGCTACCCGATGGCCGACCTGGGCTATCACTCGGCCCAGGGCCTGCACTACCAGATCGAAGCCATGCGCCACGCCTATGTGGATCGCAACAGCTACCTCGGCGACCCGGACTTCGTGAAGAACCCGATCGAGCATCTGCTGGATAAAAACTACGCCGCCAAACTGCGCGCAGCCATCGAACCGCAAAAGGCCGGGGATTCCCAGGCGATCAAACCGGGCGTTTCGCCCCATGAAGGCAACAACACGACCCATTACTCCATCGTCGACAAGTGGGGCAATGCGGTCTCCGTCACCTACACCCTCAATGGCTGGTTCGGCGCGGGCGTGATGGCAAGCAAGACCGGTGTGATCCTCAACGATGAAATGGACGACTTCACCGTCAAGGTCGGCGTGCCGAACATGTACGGGCTGGTGCAGGGTGAAGCCAACGCCATCGCCCCAGGCAAAGCGCCGCTGTCGTCGATGAGCCCGACCATCGTGACCAAGGATGGCAAGGCCGTGATGGTGGTGGGTACGCCGGGTGGCAGCCGCATTATCACTGCGACCTTGCTGACCATCTTGAACGTGATCGACTACAAGATGAACATCCAGGAAGCCGTGGACGCACCGCGTTTCCACCAGCAGTGGATGCCGGACACCACCAACCTTGAGACCTTCGCGGTCAGCCCGGACACCCAGAAGCTCCTGGAAAGCTGGGGCCACAAGTTTGCCGGGCCGCAGGATGCCAACCATTTGGCGGCGATCCTGGTGGGCGCGCCTGCATTGGGCGGCAAGCCGGTGGGGAATAATCGTTTCTACGGGGCGAATGACCCGCGTCGTAACACGGGCCTGTCCCTGGGCTACTGAAGCCTGACGCGGTTAAAAATGTGGGAGGGGGCAGTGTTAAGGTTCAAGCAGGTGTTCCACTGCCGCAAACGCCGCAGCGCGGCGCGCCTCCCAATCCCCTCGAATCACCACCCCTGCCTGCTGATGCTGCTGCATCCAGTCCAGGCTTTGCTGGAAAAACGCGCGGCGATCTTCCAGCTCCGGCTGGCAGCGTTGGCCATCAGCTGTCCACTCCACATCTTCCGGCGAGAGCAGCAGGTGCAGGTCGTAATGACGGGCCAGCAGCTCATCGTCGAGCCACGCCGGGTAGTCGCCGAACAGGGTCTTGCTCCACAGCGTGTTGGTGAGCAGGTGGGTGTCGAGAATCAGCAGGTTGGGTTGCTGTTTGCGGGCGGCATCTTCCCAGGCCAGTTGGCCGTGGGCGATGGCCGGGATGTCCGCCAGGGTGGTATCGCGCTGATGGAGGTCGATGAAATGGCGTACATATTCTCCGACCATCAACCCGCCGAAGTGTTTGTTCAACTCGGCAGCCAACCAGCTCTTACCGCTGGATTCGGGCCCCGCCAACACCACGACCTTCATGTGCGCAACGCCGGATCGGCGCGCCATTCGCGCCAGCCTTGTACAGCTATCACGGTGAATAGCGCATAGAGACCGGCGGTGAGGTACAGGCCTTTATAGAGGAACAGCCCGACGAAGATGACATCCACGGCAATCCACAGCGGCCAGCATTGCACGCGTTTCTGCGCCATCCACATTTGCGCCACCAGGCTGAAGCCGGTGAGGGCGGCGTCGAGCCAGGGTTGCGCGGCGTCGGTCCAGTGGGCCATGGCGGCGCCGAGCAGCAGGCTGCCCACCGCGCCGATCGCCAGGCTGGTCATGATGGCCGGCACGCCCAGGCTCGTGACCTGGCGGCCCTGCTTGACCTCGCCGGCGCGGGTCCACTGCCACCAGCCATAGACTTGCAGCGCGGCGTAGACCACTTGCAGCAGCATGTCGGAATAGAGTTTCACGTCGTAGAACACCCAGGTGTACAGCAACACCATCACCAGGCCGATGGGCCAACACCAGGGGTTTTGCTTGACCGTGAGCCAGACAGCGATCACCCCCAGGGCGGCGGCGAACAGTTCAAGCCCGGACATGGCGATTCCTTGGGGGAGTGGGAGAGGGCGGTGATTGTAACCACAGGCCAGCAATCTTCAAAACACAGGAGGGCAAAGGTGGGAGGGGACAGGCCTCCTCCCACCTTTGGAGCAGTGTCAGACCTTGAACTGGCGCAAGAGGCCGTCGAGTTGCTCGCTCAAACCGCGCAAATGCACGCTGGCCACGCTGGACTGCTCCGCCGCCAACGCCGTGCTATGGGACAACCCCGCCGCCTGGGTGACGTTCTGGTTGATGTCTTCCACCACATGGGCCTGTTGCAGGGTGGCACTGGCGATTGAGGCGTTCAGGCCGTTGAGGTTGTGCAGGGCCTGGCCGATGGCGGTCAGGCTGGCACCGGCCTGGCCCGCTTGCTCGATGGTCAGTTGCGAAGCGCTGTGGCTGTCGCTGATCACCTTGACCGCCGCTTCCGAGTGCCCTTGCAGGCGCTCGATCATCGCCTGGATTTCGGCGGTGGACTTCTGCGTGCGTTGGGCGAGCAGGCGAACTTCGTCGGCTACCACCGCAAACCCCCGGCCTTGCTCCCCGGCGCGAGCGGCTTCGATGGCGGCGTTCAGGGCCAGCAGGTTGGTCTGGTCAGCGATGGAGCGGATCACTTCCAGCACGCCACCGATCTGTGTGCTTTCGCTGGACAGCGTGCGGATCACTTCCACGGCCTGGCTGATGGTGCTGGAGAGCTGGTCGATCTGTTGCAGGCTACCGTCGATATTGACCTGGCCTTGTTGCGCTTGGGCCTGGGCGTCGCGCATTTCGCTGGCGGCGTGTTCAGCGTTCTTGGCCACGTCCTGCACGCCGTAGGTGACTTCGTTGATGGCGGTGGCCACCAGTTCCATCTGTTGCGACTGCTGCTGGCTGCGGTCATGGGCCTGGCTGGCGTTGTTGCCCAGCTCGGTAGAGGACTGGCCCAAGGCGTTGGCGCACACCTGCAACTGGCTCACCACCTGGCGCAGCTTGGCGGTGAAGCTGTTGAAGTGCTGGGACAGTTGGGTGACTTCGTCACGGCCGTGGGTGTCGAGGCTGCGGGTCAGGTCGCTTTCGCCGCTGGCGATATTGCCCATGGCATGCACCGCCGCCTGCAACGGCCGCACGATGCTGCGCGCAATCAGCGACACCAGCAGGCCCATCACCAGCGCAATGACCAGACCGACCACTGAGGCTTTCCAGACCTGGGCGGTGAACTCGGCCTGTACGTCGTCTATATACACGCCGGAGCCGATAATCCAGCCCCAGGGTTCGAACAACTGGATATAGGAAGTCTTCGCCACGGGCGCCTGTGCGCCGGGCTTGGGCCAGCGATAGTTGACGATGCCGGCACCCTTGGCTTTTGCCAGGTTCACGAACTCGTTGAACACTGCAAACCCATCGGGATCGCGGATGGCCGAGAGGTTCTGGCCATCGAGCTTGGGGTTGGCCGGGTGCATGATCATCACGGGCGTGAGGTCGTTGATCCAGAAATAGTCGTCGTGGTTGTAACGCAACCCGCGCACCGCGCTCAGGGCTTGTTTCTGGGCCGCGTCGCGGGTCATGACGCCGGTGGTTTCCAGGCCGTGATAAAACGTCAGGATGCCACTGGCGGTCTGGACTACATGTTGGGTCTGTTGGCGCTTGGCTTGGTAAAGGTCGTCGTGGATCTGCTTGAGCATCAGTAAACCCAAGGTCAGCAGCATCAGCACGGCGACTATCAGGATCAGCCAGAGGCGTCGGCTAATCGACATATTGCGCAAACTGTTCATCGTCCTGGCACTCCGGGCTTTTTATAATTGTGGGCGTCGCATCGACTTTTACGCCTTGTCTGATAGGCTTTCGGCCTGTAATCGGAAAACCTGAGTACTGCCTGATTTTCACAGCATTTTTGCGGGCCGGTGTTGACCATCATCAACATTGGGCCTTCAGCGCGCGCGTCGTCAGTGAACCATTAAAAAAGACTAGTAAGGCATGCCACGGCGCATGACCTTTGGGGGAAGCATGGATTTTTGGACCGCCATTCAGGCATTGATTCTTGGTGTAGTGGAGGGGCTTACAGAGTTTCTGCCGATCTCGAGTACCGGCCACCAGATCATCGTCGCCGACTTGATTGGCTTCGGTGGTGAGCGCTTCGAAGCATTCAATATCATTATCCAGTTGGGTGCCATTCTGGCCGTCGTCTGGGAGTTTCGCCGCAAGATCCTGGACGTGGTCGTCGGTTTGCCGACTCAGCGCAATGCCCAGCGTTTCACCGTGAACCTGATCATCGCCGTGCTACCGGCCGTGGTGCTGGGGGTGATTTTCGCGAACGCGATCAAGCATTACCTGTTCAACCCGATTACGGTGGCTTCCGCCTTGGTGGTGGGTGGCGTGATCATGTTGTGGGCTGAGCGGCGCGAACATACCGTGCATGCTGAAACGGTCGATGACATCACCTGGAAAGATGCCCTCAAGGTCGGCTTTGCCCAGTGCCTGGCCATGATCCCCGGTACCTCGCGCTCCGGCGCTACCATCATCGGCGGCCTGCTGTTCGGCCTGTCACGCAAGACGGCCACCGAGTTCTCGTTTTTCCTGGCCATGCCGACCATGGTCGGCGCGGCGCTGTACTCGGGCTACAAGTACCGCGAGCTGTTCCAGCCGGCGGACCTGCCGGTGTTTGCCATCGGGTTTATCACCTCGTTTATTTTCGCGATGATCGCGGTCAAGGGCCTGCTCAAGTTCATCGCCAGCCATAGCTACGCGGCGTTTGCCTGGTACCGCATCGGTTTTGGCCTGCTGATCCTGGCGACCTGGCAGTTCGGTTGGATCGACTGGGCGGCGGCCAAGGCATGAGCATCCAGCACCCACGCTTGAAGGCGGCGCTCTTTGTGCTGTTGTGCGCGGCGCCGCTGTTGGGGTCGGTGCTGGTGTGGCAACGCGGCGAAACCGTGGTCCCGCTGGCGGCCTATGGCGTGGTCAGCGTGATCGCGTTTTTCCTGTACTGGAGTGACAAACGCAAAGCGCAGATCGACAGTTGGCGCACCCCGGAAAACATCCTCCACGCCGTGGAGCTGGCGGGCGGTTGGCCGGGGGCGTTGATTGCCCAGCAGGTGTTCCGGCACAAGACACGCAAGGTGTCTTTCCAAGTGCTGTTCTGGGCGATTGTTCTGCTGCACCAGGTGTTCTGGTTGGACCAGCTGTTCCTCGGCGGCACGTTACTGTCCGTCCTCTAGCCACAAGCCGATCTGCGTGCGCTTGGGCAATTTGCTCACCACCAGTTGGTGGGAACGCTGCAACAAGCCACGCAGTTCCTCGGCGCCCAGCGGGTAGGGTGTGTTCATGATGATCCACTGCGCACGCGCCAGATACGGCGCCGGGTGGATGCCGGGACGGTCGACGTGGCCCAGGAACAGCTCCTTGTCGACCTTGAACGCCAGCGAATCACCGCGCAGGTTTTGCAGGGCGAACATCTTGTTGCCGGCAATCGAGAACACCCGCACACCGCCCCATTTATAGTCTTCCCGCGCACCCGGCAGGCTCAGGCAGAAGGTGGCGACTTGTGCTTCGGTCATTTTCATAGCAGACGGTCTCCGCAGCTTTTAAAGCCTTCTTCCAGGTAATCGATCCAGGCACGAATGGCCGGCAGCACGCCGCGCCGGTGCGGGTACACGGCCTGTAACCAGCCGCCCGGCAGTGACCATTCCGGCAGCAGCTGCACCAACTGGCCGTTGGCCAATTCTTCCTCGCAATACATCATCGGCAGCACGGTGAAGCCCAGGCCCATGATGGCGCTGGCCTTGCGCACGTTGAAGTCATCAACGCCCAGGCGCGCCTCCATGATCAGGTCATGGGGCGTGCCCTGGGGATCGAGAATACGTTGGTGCACCATGCGGTCCGCCTCCAGCGCGCCGAGTATCGGCAACTGCTTGAGGTCATCGAGGCTGCTGATCTGGCGGCCATGCAAGAAGTTCGGGCTGGCAACCAGAGCGGTCTGGGCCGGGCGCAGGCGTTTGGTGACGAGCAACGGGTCTTCATCGCCCAGCTCGCGCACGCGCAGCGCGACGTCGATGCCTTCGGCCACCAGATCGACGCGGCGGTTGACCAGGGTCATTTCCAGCTGAACCTGAGGGTGCGCTGCGAGAAATCCAGCGACCACATCCGGCATGATGTTGTTTGCCAACCCCACCGGGCACGTCACCCGCAACCGGCCACGGGGTTCGCTGGACATGCTGGCCACGGCCTCGTCGGCCATCTCGGCTTCCAGCAGCATTGCCTGGCAGTGACGCAGGTAGCGCTCGCCGACGGCGGTGAGGGTCAGCTGGCGCGTGGTGCGTTGCAGCAGGCGCGCGCCCAGGCGTTCCTCCAGCTCGGCAATCCGCCTCGACAAGCGTGATTTGGGAATGCCAAGCAGCCGACCAGCGGCAGCGAAACCGCCGGCTTCGACGACTTTGGCAAAATAGTAGAGATCGTTGAGGTCTTGCATGGCGCGCCTATTGTCCTGTCAGTGGGACAAACTATCGCATTGCAGGCGGCTTATCGAGTATTGGTTTCATGCGTAGCATCACCACCATCTGATCGCCCTAGTCGATCCCACCTCGGAGATCCATCATGAAACTGTTGCATATCGATTCCAGCATCCTCGGCGACAACTCCGCTTCCCGTCAGCTCAGCGCCGGCGTAGTGAAGGCCTGGCAAGCGGCTGAGCCGAGTGTGGAAGTGACTTACCGTGACCTGGCCAGCGACGCGATCAACCACTTCTCCGGCGCCACCCTGGGCGCGTTGGGCACCGCCGCCGATCTGCGTGACGCTGCGCAAAAGCACGAAGCTGAACTGAGCGCTTCGTCCCTGGCTGAATTCCTCGCTGCTGAAGCCATTGTGGTCGGTGCGCCGATGTACAACTTCACCATCCCGACCCAACTGAAAGCCTGGATCGACCGTATCGCGGTCGCTGGCCAGACATTTCGTTACACCGAAGCGGGTCCGGAAGGCCTGTGCGGTAACAAGAAAGTGATCATCGTATCCACCGCTGGCGGCTTGCATGCCGGTCAAGCCTCGGGCGCGGCCCATGAAGGCTATCTGAAACTGCTGTTCGGCTTCCTCGGCATCACCAACATCGAAATCGTGCGGGCCGAAGGCCTGGCTTACGGTGATGAAGTTCGCAGCAAGTCCCTGAGTGACGCTAACGTACTGATCCAAGAGCAATTGTTCGCTGCCGCGTAAGGCTTGTGTAAATAACGCCTTCTCTCGGTTTCAATCTGAAACCGAGCGCCTAAACTCTGTATTCTGTTCGCCTGAACGCGACCGGACTACGGAGTTTTTTCGTTTACCCGCTGTCTCCTTTGATGTGGCCCAGGTTGTGCAAGCATGGGTTCAATACCCTGGACTTTTCATTCGACATGTCGGTTCTCACGCAGCAAAGGTGGACATCCCCATGATGCGTCTTTGTGCTGTTCTGGTTCTTTCCCTGCTCGGCGGCCTGATTTCAGTGCACGCCGCGCCCGCGCCGCACCCCCATTGGAGTGTCGGCTTTCATCGCATGACGTTTCTTGATCCGCTCGACCTGCAGCCCATGAAAGCCGTGGCGTTCTACCCATCTACCGGCCTTGAGCACACCACGCAGTTGGGCGCCTATCACGTCGCCGCCACCGAAGATTCCAGGGTTGCCATTGGCCGTTTCCCGATGCTGATGCTGTCCCACGGCAACACCGGCACGCCGCTGGCCCTGCATGACCTGGCCACGTCCTTGGCGCGTAAAGGTTTTGTGGTGGTGGCGGTGCTGCATCCCGGCGACAACTACAAGGACCACAGCCGCCTGGGCACGCTGAGCAATCTGTATGGGCGGCCGATCCAGATTTCCGAAGCGATCACCGCGACCCTGGCGGACCCGATGCTGTCGCCGTTTGTGGATATTGACCAGGTGGGCGTGATCGGCTACTCCGCCGGGGGTGAAACCGCGTTGATCCTCGCTGGCGCCAAGCCTGATTTCGACCGCCTGCGCCGCTATTGCCAGGAACGCCCGGAAGACCGCGACGCCTGCACTACCAAAGGCGAGTTGGTGGTGGACCGTGACGACTTGCAGCCGCAATCCGACCCGCGTATCCATGCGTTGATGCTGATGGCGCCATTGAGCCTGATGTTTGGCCGTCACACCTTGGCCGATGTGCATGTGCCGGTGCTGCTCTACAGCGGCGACGGTGACAAGCTGGTGGCCGTGGACAAGAACGCCGAAGCCCTCGCGCGCAAATTGCCTGAGCCGCCGAATTTCAAGCTGCTGGCCGGCGCAGGGCACTTCGTGTTCATGGCGCCGTGCGACAGCGATCAACTGGCCGCCATGCCGGCCATCTGCACCGACGCTGACGGTGTCGACCGCGAAGGCATCCACCGCGACTTGATCTCAGAGGCCGGGCGCTTTTTCGCTCACGCCCTCAGTGAGCCTTCTCGCGCGGGCTTACAGACCGCCGATCAGTAAGCCTTGCGCTTCAGCAGCAAGGTCACGCCCAGTGCCGTGACCGAAAGCAGCGCCGCGCAGAAGAAGATCCAGCCATATCCCAAGTTCAGCGCCACAAAGCCCATCAACGGCCCGGCAATCGCCAGCGCCAGGTCAAAGAACACTGCATACGCACTCAAACCAGCGCCACGGCTGCTATTGGGCACTTGTTTGATGGCTTCTACACCCAGCGCCGGATACACCAGCGACAAGCCAAAACCCGTCAGTCCAGCGCCGATCAACGCGACGCCGGTGGACGGCGCCAGCCACAATAAGGTGAGGCCTAGGGTTTCGATAACCATGCACGCGATGGCGGCGTTGAACCCGCCAAAGCGGCTGATCGCCGAGATAAACACCAGGCGCGACAGGATAAAGCACACGCCAAACACCGAGAGGCAGTATGCCGCGCCTTCCCAGCCACGATTGAGGTAGTAGAGGGTAATAAAGGTGGTCAGCGTGCCGTAGCCAATCGAAGACAGGCACAAACTGGCCCCAAATGGCGCAATACGCCCAAACACTGCCCAGAATGGCAGGCGTTCGCCGCGCACCACCGGCACCGAGGGCTTGTTGCGGATCAGCATCAGACCAAGTGCCGCGAGCACGGTCAGGGCAATCCCGAGGCTGTTGTAGCCATACTCGGCCACCATCACCACGCCCAGCGGTGCACCGATGGCGATGGCGCCGTAGGACGCAATGCCGTTCCATGAAATCGACCGCGCCGTGTGCTCTGCGCCAACCTGGCCCATGCACCAACTGATGGTACCCACGCCGATCAGGCCTTGGGCCACGCCCAGCAACAGCCTTGCGACGATCAGAATGCCCAGGCTCAAGCTGGGTGTACTTTCCAGCAGCGTCGCGAAAAATGTCAGTACACCGCTGACCAAAATACCCGCCAGCCCCAGCACAATCGCACGTTTGGTGCCGACGTTGTCTGACATCCGCCCAGCCATGGGGCGGCTGAGCAGGGTCGCCAGATACTGCGAACCGATGGTAATCCCAGCCACCACGGCGCTGAAACCCAATTGTTCGTGCACGTAGCCGGGGATGACCGCAATCGGCAGGCCGATGCAGATAAAGGCGATAAAGGTGTAGAAGACGATGGAGACGATCTGCAAGGTGATCGACAGAGAGGAGGGGGCGGCGGTTGACATGGGCACTCGTTCGCGGGCGGGCGGTGAGGGCATCATGGCAAGGGCGTGGGGGAAAAGGAAGCAGCCTATCTATTAATTCCCATATTCCACCAGATGCAAAAAGCCCCATCACAGTGGATGGGGCTTTTACTCGCCGCTTGCGGCTAAACGCTAGTCACCGCTCTTAAAACACCACGCCTTGGCTGCGCAGGTAGTCATCATAGGTGCCGCTGAAGTCGATCACGCCGTCGGCGCTCAACTCGATGATGCGGGTAGCCAGGGACGATACGAACTCGCGGTCGTGGCTGACAAAGATCAGCGTGCCCGGGTAGTTTTCCAGCGCCAGGTTCAGCGCCTCGATGGATTCCATGTCCAAGTGGTTGGTCGGTTCGTCCATGATCAGCACGTTCGGCTTTTGCAGGATCAGCTTGCCGAACAGCATGCGACCTTGCTCACCACCGGAGATGACCTTGACCGACTTGAGGATCTCGTCGTTGGAGAACAGCATGCGGCCCAGCGTTCCGCGAATCATCTGCTCGCCCTGAGTCCACTGGCCCATCCAGTCGAACAGCGTCACGTCGTCTTCGAAGTCGTGCGCGTGATCCTGGGCGTAGTAGCCCAGTTCTGCCGCGTCGGTCCACTTGATGCTGCCTGCGTCCGGGGTCAACTCGTTGACCAGGGTGCGCAACAGGGTGGTCTTGCCGATACCGTTCGGGCCGATGATCGCCACGCGCTCGCCGGCTTCAACCTGGAAGCTGAAGTCCTTGAACAGCGGCTTGCCGTCGAAACCCTTGGCCATTTTTTCGACCATGACAGCCTGGCGGTGCAGTTTCTTGTTCTGATCGAAACGGATGAACGGGCTCACACGGCTCGAAGGCTTGACCTCGGCCAGCTGGATCTTGTCGATCGCCTTGGCACGGGAAGTCGCCTGCTTGGCTTTCGAGGCGTTGGCCGAGAAGCGGCTGACGAAGGATTGCAGCTCGGAGATCTGCGCCTTCTTCTTGGCGTTGTCCGACAGCAGCTGCTCGCGGGACTGGGTCGCCACGGTCATGTACTCGTCGTAGTTGCCCGGGAACAGGCGCAGCTCGCCGTAGTCCAGGTCAGCCATGTGGGTGCACACGCTGTTCAGGAAGTGACGGTCGTGAGAGATGATGATCATCAGGCTGTTACGCTGGGTCAGGATGTTTTCCAGCCAGCGGATGGTGTTGATGTCCAAGTGGTTGGTCGGTTCGTCGAGCAACAGCACTTCAGGATCGGAGAACAACGCCTGGGCCAGCAATACGCGCAGCTTCCAGCCTGGGGACACTTCGCTCATCGGGCCGAAGTGCTGTTCCAGGGGAATGCCCAGGCCCAGCAGCAGCTCGCCGGCACGGGACTCAGCGGTGTAGCCGTCCATCTCGGCGAACTCGGTTTCCAGCTCGGCCACGGCCATGCCGTCGTCTTCGCTCATTTCCGGCAGCGAGTAGATACGGTCGCGCTCGGCCTTGACCTTCCACAGCTCCTCGTGGCCCATGATCACGGTGTCGAGCACGGTGAATTCTTCGTAGGCGAACTGGTCCTGGCGCAGTTTACCCAGGCGTACATTCGGCTCCAGCATGACCTGGCCGCCCGACGGGTCGAGATCGCCGCCGAGGATTTTCATGAAGGTCGACTTGCCGCAACCGTTGGCACCGATCAAACCATACCGGTTGCCGGCGCCGAACTTGACCGAGACGTTCTCAAAGAGCGGCTTGGCGCCGAACTGCATGGTGATGTTAGCTGTGGAGATCAATTACTTTACCTATCAATGGGTTGCGAGCGTGGCAGCAGGCGCCGTCAGGCATGCATCAACAGCGACATCAAGGCGCGAAACCCGGTCGCTGAGCAAAAAATGGGGATGTGTGTTGGAATTTGGCGCGCATTGTCGCATATGTGAGGCGACAGTTGTATGGCAGAGAACGACGGCTGTTCAGAGCCTTGTAAAGTCGGGCTCCACTCCTCGTGCAGGTCGGATGCCTGGCGGTATTTTTCGCCATTCGTCTAATGCCCGGCACTTGCACCGGCCTGCCGCCTCACATCATTAAGCGCGGATACCCCGAGCCTAAGAACGGAGAGCCAGCATGGACATCAATGAGAACGCCCCAGGCAATCTTTCACAGCAGGCCGTAACGCGCGGCACAGATAATGAGACAGGGCACGACCCGAGAAATGATGAGGACCATATCCCGCTACCGCCGGACGATGATGCACCGCTGGATGAGGACATGTCCGATGTCGATGCTGCCGATTCGGTCGCAAGCGAGCATCCCGACAACTGAACAATGCGTAGAGTAAGGAACCCGGCCAGGCGCCGGGTTTTCTGTATCCATCATGCAGCCGGTGCATGAGTCGCAAAGTGCGGCTTCGCCAACGTCTCCGGCATCGCCACCCACAACAGCGCCAACGCGACACCCGCAACGCCGGCCAGGGTCAGGAAGGCCGCGTTGTAACCCGCCTGTTGCACCACGAACCCCGCCAGGCTGTTGCTCAATGCCGCGCCCAAGCCAAACACCGTGGACAGCGCGCCCAGGCTCACGTTGAAACGGCCGGTGCCTTGGGTCAGGTCTTTGACGATCACCGGGAACAGCGCGCCGAAGATCCCCGCGCCGATGCCGTCGAGCATTTGCACGGCCACTAGCCAATAGGGGTCGCTGGACAGGGTGTAGAGCACGCCACGCAGCGGCAGAATCATGAAGCCGAACATCAGCAGCGGCTTGCGCCCCCACACGTCAGCCTTGACGCCTACCAGCCAGGCGATCGGCACCATCACCAATTGTGCGGCGACGATGCAGGCTGAAGTCAGCGGGGTGGCCATCTGCAGGTTGATTTGGGACAGCTTCTGGCTGACCAGCGGCAACATGGCGGCGTTGGCCAGGTGGAAGAGGGCGCAGCAAATGGCGAACAGCAGCAGCGGGCGGTTGGCCAGCAATACTTTCACGCCCGAGGGATGTTCGTGGTCGGTGGCATGGGCCGGATCGAAACCGCGGGCGACCTCGTGGTCGATGGCCTTGGCGGACACGCAACTGACCGCGACGATACTGGCCACCGCCATAAACGCCATCAGGTAGAACACCACGACCGGTCCATACAGGTAAGCCAAGCCACCGGCCAGCAGTGCGGCCACGGCGTTGCCGGCGTGGTTGAAGGTTTCATTGCGCCCGGTGCGGCGGGTAAAGGCGCGCGGGCCGGTGATCCCCAGCGAAATCGCGGAGATTGCCGGGGCAAACACGGACGCAGCGACGGCGCTGGCGGCCTGGGTCAAGGCCACCAGGCTGAACGCGCTGACGAAGGGGAGCACCAGGCAACTGGCAGTCACCAGGATGGCGGCGAGGGCAACCACGGCGCGCTTGCTGCGGGTGCGGTCAATCAGTGCACCGGCCGGGCCCTGGGTCAGCAGCGCGGCGATACCTGCCAGGGTCATGACCACGCCGATGCTGGCCGGGTCCCACTTGTGCACGGCCAGCAGGTAGATAGCCAGGTACGGGCCGAGGCCGTCCCGCACATCCGCCAGGAAGAAGTTCAGGCTGTCCAAAGACAGGGCATTACGCAGGTCGGAGTGGTTGGCCACGATGAAGGCTTCGCTGAGGCGGTGTTCAAGGGCTGAACACGCACTGCGTTAGTGACCTGCAAGGCGTGCGTTAAGTTTCGCCGGTTGCCCGGGGTTTTAATCTGCGGGCATCTGCCGTATTTTTTGTGCCCCGCCGTATGACTTATCTGGAGACGCAATGGACATGCCCTCAGCTCAACAGGCAATTGCCTGTAACAAGGACGCTTGGGATCAATCTGCCAGCCTGCATAAAACCACCGACACCTGGCACGCGATGCTCAAGCGTGTCGGCAATGCGGGTTTTTCCTGCCTGGACCCCACCATTACCGGGGTGCTGCAAGACATCGGTGTCGCCGGCAAGGACGTGGTGCAACTGGGCTGCAACAACGGTCGTGAAAGCTTGTCGCTGTTCGCCCTGAACGCACGCTCGGTGGTGGGGGTGGACCAATCCGCGGCGTTTCTCCAGCAGGCGCGTGAGCTTGCCGAGGTGTCGCCCCATGCGCCTGAATTTATCGAAAGCGATATCCACCACTTGCCGCAGCGTTTGCATGAGCGCTTCGACATCGCGCTGGTCACCATCGGCGTGCTCGGCTGGATGCCGGATGTGGCGCTGTTCATGCGCCATGCCGCCAGCACGCTGAAGCCCGGCGGGACGCTGGTGATGTATGAAACCCATCCGTTTCTCGAAGTGTTCGACCCCAGGGCGCAAAACCCGTTGTTGCCGGCCAGCTCGTACTTTCAGCGCGAGCCGTTTGTGCTGCAAGAGTCGATTGTCTATGAAGGCCGGGGCGCGTTAGCCGGGCCGACGTCGTACTGGTACGTGCACACCTTGGGCGACCTGGTGAACGCCGCGATTGGCGCCGACTTGCAGATCAGTCACTTGCAGGAATATGCACACTCCAATCGCGAAGAACTCTACGACCAGTACGAGCACCAGCCGGCGCAATTGCCGCTGTGCTTTACCCTGACCGCCACCAAACGGCCAGCCTGACCCGGTGGTGTCCAGGCAAAAAAAAGCCCGCGAAGACAGGCGGGCCAAGGGATTCACTGGAGTAGGTAGGCCTCACCTTATTGCGTTGAAAGTGAAGGCGTGGTGAAAACGCTGTCGCAATTTCGGATGGCCTACGGTTCAGGCGCGCCGTATGAAGCTGCGCATGGTCTGGCCTGCACCCGTCTTGAATGAGACTGGCCTGGGCATGCCTTCATCCGCCGCGATGAACACAAATGTATCGCCTTCGAGGCGGTAGCTGGCCGGCAGGTGTTTGCCGGCGTCTTCTCCGATGGAGTCCACCCAGGTGATGCTTTTGGGGACGGTAGTGCCGTCGAGGAAAAACTGGCCCTCCAGCAACACCTCACCAGAGAGGGTCTTTACTTCGAAACGGTCGCCGGTGATTAGGGTAATTGCCCCCGGAGCACTGTGCGCATCGGGGGGGTTGAGTACGCCATTGTCCTCCAGCGAGGTTTGTTCCCAGGCTCCTTGGAGCGCTTGAACATCTGGGTCTGAAATGGCTGACATACAAATTCCTTTTTGCTGAAGGGTTAATTGCCGGCTGGCATGGAGGATGCTGGGTTTTTTTCCTGTCTTATGCGAAGCGCATGTAGGAACAGTCCTACTGTCTTTAGACAGCTTTTCACAATTCTTGGTTAACTTTTAGTTACAGAATATGGCTAAATAACTGTCAGTGGCCATGGAACTGCTTGTCATCAAGCCGCTCCTGGTGCCTGTCTGTGAATTGTGATTTCAGTTGCTGCTATCCATCCTCGTCCGTCGTGGGCACGCAGGAGCAGCCTGTTCTCTACTGACGTGTGACGAAACCCCTTGAAACTGATCATTGTTGTCCTCTATGTCGCCTCCATTGCGTATGTACACCTGCGTGGCCGGGTTCGACACAAACTGGGTCGCCAACTGAGTGATCATTCGACCTTCCTGGCACCCATCAACTGTTTTCTGTATCTGTGCTCCAAACTGCCCGGCCGACCGTATCTTTCGACCAGCGATTTCCCCGACCTGAGCCCCTTGCAGGAGCACTGGGAGGAGATTCGTGAAGAGGGCCAGAACCTGATGCGAGCAGGGGCGATCAAGCGTTCCGACCAGTACGATGACGTCGGCTTCAACTCGTTTTTCAAGTCGGGCTGGAAGCGGTTCTACCTCAAGTGGTATGGCGACAGTCACCCGTCGGCAATGAACCTATGCCCGCGTACCACCGAGTTGGTGCAGAGCATCGGTTCGATCAAGGCCGCGATGTTCGCCGAGCTGCCGCCGGGCTCCAAACTGGTGCGCCATCGCGATCCCTACGCCGGGTCCTACCGTTATCACCTGGGCCTGGATACGCCGAACGATCCGGGCTGCTACATCAACGTGGACGGGGAAAACTATTACTGGCGCGACGGTGAGCCGGTGATGTTCGACGAGACCTTTATCCACTACGCCGAAAACGTTACGCAGCAGAACCGCCTCATCCTGTTCTGCGATGTCGAGCGCCCGATGAAGTACCGCTGGGCGGCGGCATTCAATCGCTGGTTCAGCCGCACGGTGATGGCGGCGGCGGGTTCGCCCAACGACTCGGGCGACAAGACCGGCGGGCTTAACCGCGCGTTTACGCAGCTGTACAAGATCCGCCTGCGCGGCAAAGCGCTAAAAAAACGCAACCGCACGCGTTATTACCTGGAAAAATGGGCAATTTTCGCGGCCTTGGCGCTGATCTTTGTGCTTATCTAAAGCTCGCTCCGGGCGCCTTCACTGCGGTGGCTGGGCGCCCAATTTGTGCCACATTTTCTTGCTGATCTTCTGCCGATGGGCATAACCCGCCCACGGGTCTTCCTTCAGCCCCTGCAAGCGTTGGTGCAGATTAGCCACCGTCCACTGCTGCGCGCCGCGCAATTGCGGCAATTCCTTGCGACTGACCGGCACCGACACCGGCAGCCCTGGGCGTGCCCGTACCGAATACGCCGCAACGGTGCTCGCGCCCCGTGCGTTGCGCAGGTAGTCGATAAAGATCTTGCCGACACGGTTTTTCGGCCCGGACGTGGCGGTAAAGCGCTCGGGCAATTGCTGGGTCATGAATTGGGCGATGGCCTTGGCGAACGCTTTTACCGTTTCCCAACCGTCCCGACGCGCCAGCGGCACTATCAGGTGCAGACCTTTGCCGCCGCTGGTTTTGACGAATGCTTCAAGGCCCAGATCGTCCAGTACCGACAAGGTCAGTTGCGCCGCTTCCAGCATGCTTTTCCAGGGCAGCGCCGGGTCCGGGTCGAGGTCGAGTACAAACAGGTCAGGGGTCTCGATCTTGTCCGAGGTGGCGCCCCAGGTATGGAATTCGACGCTACCCATTTGCACGGCGCCGACCAGGGCCTGGGTGCTGTCGATCTCCATCAGCCGCGCATGGCCGGGGTCCAGCGCGGCTTCCAGTTGCTTGATATGGGGAATCGCCAGGCGCTCTGAGTGTTTCTGGAAGAACTGCTCGCCCTCGATGCCTTCCGGGGCCCTGAGTAAAGACACCGGGCGATGGCGCAGGAAGGGCAGGATCCATTCGCTGATACCTTCATAGAACTGCGCCAATTGCTGCTTTTGCGTGCCGCTGTGTGGGTCGATCACCCGCTCAGGATGGGTGATCTTCAAAGCGCTCCTGGCTTGAGGGGCTTTCACGGATTCTGCCACCTGCGGCTGCTCGTGCACGATCTGCGCGGCCGGCTTATCGCTGCGCATGCCCATAAAGGCGGCATGGCGCACCACACCTTCACGGGTCCACTCGGCAAACTGCACTTCGCCGACCAGCGTCGGTTCCACCCACTGCACGCCTCGCGCCTGGGCACTGGTCAAGGCTTTGTGCAAAGGGGAGGTCGTGCGGGCCCGCGCCTTGAGCTGCGCGTAGATAGTGTCGAGCGAGGCCTGATCAAAACCGGTGCCCACGCGCCCGGCGTACCTCAGCCCGCTGTCGTCATTCACCGCCAGCAACAAGGCGCCAAAACCGCTGCGCGAACCCTGGGGGCGGGTATGCCCGACGATCACGAACTCCTGTCGCAACCGGCATTTGAGCTTGATCCAGTCGGCACTGCGCGTGGATGTGTAGGGGCTGCCCATGCGTTTGCCGATCACGCCTTCCAGGGCGAGGTTGCAGGCACTCTGCAAAATGTCCTGATGATGGGCAGTGAAGGCTTCGGAAAACCGCAGCAGTTTACTTTTGCTACCGGCCAGCGCGGCCTTGAGTTCGGCCCGTCGATCTTCCACGGGCGCCTGGCGCTGATCGCGGCCCTCCAGAAACGGCGCATCGAACAAGTAATAGACAAGGTCCAGGCTGCGGCCGCTGTCAAAGGCATTTTGCAGGGCCTGGAAGTCCGGTAACCCTTCAGGGTTGAGGCTGACCACTTCGCCATCCAGCCAACTGTCCTTGAGCTTGAGAGCGTGAAGGGCCTTGACCTGGCGGGGCAGGCGCTCGGTCCAGTCATGGCCGTTGCGGGTAAACAGCCGGACCTCGCCGTCGCGGATACGCGCCAGCATGCGGTAGCCATCAAACTTGATTTCGTACTGCCAGTCGCCGTCGGGTGCGCGGTCTACCAGGGTTGCCAATTGCGGGGTGAATTGCTCAGGCACAGCAGTGGCTTTTTTTTGCTTGGTTTTCGCATAGGCCTTGGCCTTGGGGGGCGCGATGGAGGCATCGCTGAGCACACTTCCCGGCTCGGCCTGCACGATGTCGTAGTCGGCAGCGGGGCGGGCCTGTTGGTCGTTCTCTTTGATCAGCAGCCATTGTTCCTTGTCCCCGCTGCCTTTCAAGCGGGTGCGCACCAGTGCCCAATCTCCCGAGAGTTTTTCGCCCACCAGCGTGAACTTGAGTTTGCCGGCGGCGTAGGCCTTGTGTGGGTCGTCATGGGGTTGCCAGACTCCACGGTCCCAGACAATCACATCGCCAGCACCATATTGACCGGCCGGGATGCTGCCTTCGAAACTGCCGTAGCCCAGTGGGTGGTCTTCGACGTGCACCGCCAGGCGTTTCTGGCGAGGGTCGAGGCTGGGGCCCTTGGGCACGGCCCAGCTTTTGAGCACGCCGTCGAGTTCCAGGCGAAAGTCATAGTGCAGGTTGCGCGCGTCGTGCTTCTGGATCACGAATGACAGCGCCGACACCTTGCGCTTGCCGGTGGGCGCTTTGCCCGAAGGTTCTGCGGTGATCTTGAAATCACGCTTGCGGTTGTATTCATTCAGGGGCTTTGTCATGGGGTTCTCCGCGTGCTGGCGGGCTCAAGAGGCCTTTTTCTTGGTGGTTTTCTTCGCCGCCGGCTTACCGGCCAGGCTGCGCTTGAGCAGTTCGGTCAGGTCGATCACGTCGGCCGACTTGCGCTCTTCGCTGCCCTCCTGGGATTCCACGTCTTCGATCTTGCCGGCCTTGGCCTTCTTCGCCACCAGCGCCATGATTTTTTCCTGAAAGCTGTCGCGGTAGTCCTCCGGCTGCCAGTCGGCGCTCATGTCTTCCACCAGCCGCTTGGCCATGTCCAGCTCACCCTTGGCCAGGGACGGCTTGGTCACGTCGCTGCCCAGTTCCAGTTCATCCAGGCTGCGCACCTCGGCGGGCCAGCGCAGCATCACCAGCACCAGAGCCGAGTCCAGCGGCATCAGCGCCGCGAGATGCTGCTTGGTGTGCAGCACCACATTGGCCAGGGCGACCTTGCGGGTTTTCTTGAGGGTTTCCCGTAGCAATGCGTAGACCTTGCCACCGCGTTTGTCCGGCGCGAGGAAGTAAGGCGTGTCGATGTTCTGCAAGGGGATCTGGTCGCTGGCGACAAAGGCGATGATGTCGATGGTCTGGGTGGATTTGGGGTGGGCCGCACGAATCTCTTCTTCGCTGAGCACCACATAGCGACCCTTCTCGAACGCTACGCCCTTGACGATGTGCTCTTTGGTGACTTCCTTGCCAGTGGTCTTGTTGATGCGCTTGTAGCCCACCGGGTCCATGCTGCGCTTGTCCAACCAGTCGAAATCCACGCCCTGGGCGGACGTGGCCGAGACCAGTGACACCGGGATATGAACCAAACCGAAGCTGATGGCGCCTTTCCAGATAGCCCGTGGCATATGAGCGATTCCTTGATCAGAGACTGTGTTCGGGTGACTCGCAGGCGCTGGAAAAAGTTTCCCCGGACAGATGCGCGGACAGATCGTGTTACACCTGATGAGGAAGTATTTAGTTACCAAAGCCGAACCCCAGGCGTAGCGTGGTATCGAACGCAGGTACTCCTCGCCCCCGAGAGGCTTTGTCATGATCACCCGAGTGCATCAACTTGCAGCGCTGGCGTTGGGCCTGGCACTTGCAGCCACCGCCCAGGCGCAGAACTTGCCTGGCAGCAACAGCACTAACAACGGCCCCATCCACCGGGCCAACCCCAACAGCATGCAGGGCACCCAGCCCAATGCGCCGGCGATTCGCGGCACCCAGACCGTGCCGACCCCGCGCACGCCGACCCTGGAAAACGGCGGCATCGGCAACCGCTATCCCCAACGCGAGGCCGCGCCCAGTCGCCCGGCCACCGAGACCAAAGCCCCCACATTTGATGCCAACGGCAATCGCCGGTAAGGACTTGTCTTATGTTTATACGCAAAACCCTGTTAGCCGTTATGTGCGCGACGACCCTGACCACGGTTTACGCCGCCGATTCGCAGCAATTTCCCAGTGAGCAAGGCAGCCTCAGCGTCACGGCGGTCGCCAAAGGCCTGGACCACCCCTGGGCCGTGGCATTTCTGCCGGACCAGCAAGGTTTCCTGGTGACCGAACGCCCAGGCCATCTGCGGGTTGTCAGCCCGGACGGCGAGCTCTCGGCCCCTCTGAGCGGGGTGCCTGAGGTGTGGGCCAAGGGGCAGGGCGGTTTACTCGATGTGGTGCTCTCGCCTGATTTCAAAGAGGACCGCACGGTCTACCTGTCGTACGCCGAAGGCGGCGGCGAAGGCGCTACGGCCGGCACGGTGGTGGGCCGTGGACGGTTGGCAGCGGACCTCAGCGGCCTGAGCGATTTCAAAGTCATCCTGCGCCAGGAGCCGAAGCTGTCCACCGGCAATCACTTCGGCTCGCGCCTGGCCTTTGACCAGAATGGCTACTTGTTCGTGACCCTGGGCGAAAACAATGACCGGCCCACCGCCCAGGACCTGGACAAGCTGCAGGGCAAGGTTGTGCGGATCTACCCCGATGGCCGCGTGCCGGATGACAACCCCTTCGTCGGTCAGCCGGGCGTACGGCCCGAGATCTGGTCCTACGGCCAACGCAACCCGCAGGGCCTGGCGCTGAATCCCTGGAGCGGCACGATCTGGGAAAACGAGCACGGGCCACGAGGCGGTGACGAGATCAACATCATCGAGCGGGGCAAAAACTACGGCTGGCCCCTGGCGACCCACGGCATCAACTACTCCCTGACAGCGATCCCGGAGGCCAAGGGCAAGACGGCGCAAGGCACCGTGGCGCCTCACCATGTGTGGGAGAAGTCACCCGGCATCAGTGGCATGGCGTTTTATGACAGTGACCGCTTCAAGGCGTGGCAGCACAACGTGTTCATCGGCGCGCTGGCCAGCCAGGAACTGATCCGGTTGCAGTTCGACGGCGACAAGGTCATCCATGAGGAGCGTTTGCTGGGCGGTTTGAAGGCGCGCATTCGCGACGTGCGGCAGGGGCCGGATGGCTACCTGTATGTGCTGACGGATGAAGACCGCGGCGTTCTGTACCGTGTCGGGCTGAATCAGGACTGAAGGGTGGCGTCCAGCCCCCACAGCCCTACGTCATTGTCGGTATCAGGCGATTGTATGACGCAATGAGGCTATTTTTGCGGTCGGCATGCCGCGTACTGTGACCCGTCATTAAGAAATGATGATCGCCTGACCCTCCAGTCAGTACGTTTAATGTCGATCACAGAGAATAAAAACAACGATGAATAGCCCGATTTCCAAGGATTCAAACGGCCAACTGGCGCAAGGCTTCAAGCCGCGCCATGTGACCATGCTCTCGATTGCCGGGATTATCGGGGCGGGGCTGTTTGTCGGCTCCGGCCACGCGATTGCGGCAGCGGGGCCGGCGGTGATGCTGGCCTATCTGTTTTCCGGGCTGCTGGTGGTGCTGGTCATGCGCATGCTGGGGGAAATGGCCGTGGCCAATCCGGACACCGGCTCCTTCTCGACCTACGCCGACCAAGCCATCGGCCGCTGGGCCGGGTTTACCATTGGCTGGCTGTATTGGTGGTTCTGGGTGCTGGTGATTCCCATCGAAGCCCTGGCCGCCGGGCATATCCTCAATCAGTGGTTCCCGCAGATCGACGCTTGGCTGTTTGCCTTGTTGTCGATCTTTTTGCTGGTGATCACCAATTTGTTCAGCGTCTCCAAATACGGCGAGTTCGAGTTCTGGTTTGCCATGGCCAAGGTCATCGCGATCATCGGGTTTATCGGCCTGGGCGGTGCGGTGTTGATGGGCTGGATACCCGAGCGCGAAGCCAGCGGCTTGAGCCGTCTGATGGAAGATCATGGCGGTTTCGCGCCCAACGGGCTGTCTGCGGTCGTCGGTGCCTTTATCACCATCATGTTCAGTTTTATCGGCACTGAAGCCGTCACCATTGCCGCCGCCGAGTCCAGTAACCCGGCGCAGAACATTGCCCGGGCGACCCGTTCGGTGATGTGGCGCATCGGTGTGTTCTACGTGCTGTCGATCTTTGTGGTGATTTCCGTGGTGCCCTGGAATGACCCGCTGTTGGCATCGGTCGGCTCTTATCAGCGCGCGCTGGAGCTGATGAACATACCCCATGCCAAATTGCTGGTGGACGTGGTGGTACTGATCGCCGTGGCCAGTTGCATGAACTCATCGATCTACATTGCTTCGCGCATGTTGTATTCACTGGGCAAGCGTGGAGATGCGCCAACGCTGATGAAAAAGACCTCAGCGGCCAGTGTGCCACGGGCCGCCGTGATCGCCAGTACGGTGCTTGGGGCAGGTATGACCTTGCTCAGTTACTTCATGCCGGCGGGCCTGTTCCAGTTTCTGCTGGCCAGCTCGGGGGCCATTGCGTTGCTGGTGTACCTGGTGATTGCCGTATCGCAACTGCGCATGCGCAAGATCCTGCAAAGCCGAAACATCGCACTGACGTTCAAGATGTGGTTGTTTCCGTGGCTGACCTGGGTGGTGATCGTGTTCATTTGCGCGGCCTTGGCGGTGATGCTGTTGAGCCCCGAACATCGCCTTGAAGTGTCGTCGACCATCTGCCTGGCGTTGCTGATTTCCCTGGCCGGCGTGATCACGGCGCGGCAACCCGAGCGGGTGCAGAAACCGATAGCGGTCGCCTCGCGCCCATGAAAGTCCGGCCCGTCACCGCTGTTGTGTTTGTGCTGCTGGATCAGTTCACCTTGATCTCGTTGGCGTCTGCAGTAGAACCGTTGCGCATGGCCAATCAACTCTCGGGTCAGGAACTCTATCGTTGGCACACCGCCAGTTGCGACGGTAATCCCGTGTGGGCCAGCGATGGCATGCCGATCACGCCCGACGGTTCCATAGCCAGCGTACCCTCGGCCGATATCGTGTTTGTGTGCGGCGGAACGGGTATCCAAAGCACCGTCACCCGCGAACTGGTGAAGTGGCTGCGTACCCAGGCGCGCTATTGCAGGCAACTGGGTGGCATCTGCACCGGCAGCTGGGTGCTGGCGCAGGCGGCGCTGCTCGACGGTTTTGAGTGCAGCGTGCATTGGGAATGGCTGGCAGCGATGCAGGAAGCCTTTCCACGGGTAACCGTCAGCGCCAGCCTGTTCACCCTCGATCGAGATCGTCTCACCAGTTCCGGGGGCACCGCGCCCATGGACATGATGCTGCACCTGATCGGCCGTGAGCATGGGCACGAGCTGTCGGCGGCCATCTCCGACATGTTCGTGTACGAGCGTATGCGCAATCAGCAAGACCATCAGCGCGTGCCCCTCAAGCACATGCTGGGCACCCAGCAACCGAAGCTGCAGGAAATCGTCGCGTTGATGGAGGCCAACCTGGAAGAGCCGATCAACCTGGATCAGTTGGCGGCATATGTGGACCTTTCACGCCGCCAGCTGGAGCGAATGTTCCAGAAATACCGGCACTGCTCACCGTCGCGCTACTACCTCAGGTTACGGCTGATCCGCGCGCGTCAGTTGCTCAAGCAAACCCCCATCTCCATCGTCGAACTGGCGGTGCTCTGTGGCTTTGTGTCCACCCCTCACTTCTCCAAATGCTACCGCGAGTATTTTGGCGTGCCGCCCAGCGACGAGCGGCTGGTGACGGCCAGCGAGCAGGGTGTAGGTACGAAACCGACCCTGCCCGTCGTGCCGGTGCCCATGCCGATGAGTGCATTGGATCAGGCACGGGGCGAGGCGACATTTGCCAGTGTTAAAAACCTCAAGTCCTGAGCGTTGTCGAGCGCCAGCCTTGCGTTAAAGGCTGACACATGACTCTGTGCTGTGCTTTACCCTCAAGTTTCCCGCTGCCCGGCCGATGAAACACTTAGCGTTGCGAGCTTTCTCCCTCGATGTACGCCCATGCTTCAGACAGCCTCACCCATAACAATTAAAGAGGGTAGCCATGACCATTTTACAAAGGGTGATCGGGGGCTTTGCCGTGCTTGTGCTGTTGCTGCTGACAATGGCCGGGATCAGCTATCAAAGCACGCATTCCATCAGCGAGCGCCTGGGCATTATTACGGGCCAATCGGCGCCGTTGAGTCGGGCCGCCAGTGAGTTGTACGTGCACATCCTGCGCGCGAACCAGGCGTTGCTGGCCATACTGATCAGCAACGATCTCAAACAGATCGACGCTGGCAAGCAACCGTTCACTGACAGCGTTGACCAGTTCAATCGTTTACTCGAAAGCACCGCGGTGTATGTCGTCGACCGGGACGAGCTGAAGGCCAGTCTCGCTCAACAGCGTCAGTTAGTGAATGCCTACACCGAACAGGCGCAAGCCCTGATGGCCTCGCATCGTGAGCATGTGCAGCAGCTCGCGCTGACGCGTGTGCTGCAAGGTTACAGCAGTGGCCAGGGTTCGCAGTTGACGGGTTTCTTGCGTGACGAGATTGCTCGTGCACGCGGTGCCGGCGACAACCAACAGGTCGCGGCAGCTGAAAAGCTGCTGTTGGAAGTCAATAAATCCTATGACGGGCTGGCTGCCCATGCCGCGACGCCCGCCATCGAGAACCTGCAACGGGTGCTGAACCTGCAGGACGAGGTCATCAGCACACGCCTGCAGGCGTTATTGGCCGTGGACCCGAGAGGTGGACGGATTGCTGCCGTGATGGTCAATCGTCTGCTCACGGACCTGACCGGAGCCGACGGTGTATTCCATGCCTACCAGGCAGAGGCAAAACTGGGCGCCCAGGTCATGCAGCAACGCAATACGGTGGAAGCCGCACTGCAATCGACCCTTGGCAAGATTGGCGAGTTTGGCAGCCAATCCCTTGAGGTCGCCAATCAAGCCCGGGACGCTGCCAACGCCACCATCGGCACCAGCCGCAGCCTGTTGTTGATCGCTTGTGTACTGGCGGTGCTCGCCGCTGTGCTGATCGGGCTCTGGGTGGCTTTCAGCCTGCGCCGGCCGCTGGCCGCGTTTCGCGAGGTGCTCAAGCAACTGACGGCGGGTGATATGCGCGTCAGTTTCGACGTCTCGCGCAAGGATGAGTTTGGAGAGCTGGGCGGTTACCTGAACGAGCTGACCATTGCCCTGCGCAAAACCTTCCGCGAGTTGATCAGCTCCGCCGATGCCCTGGCGACCACGGCAGACAACAATGCCCTGAACAGTGAGCAGACCACCCGTGTGGTCGATGAACAAAAAGACCGGCTGCAATCGGCGGCCTCGGCCATGACTGAAATGGAAAGCACCGTGGAAGAGGTTGCACGGCGCGCCCAGGACACCCGCAAGGCGGTGGATGACACCAGTGACCTCACAGATGAGGTGCAGGAGCGTGTGGCCGAGACCATCGACAATATCCGGCGTCAGGCGGAGCAAGTAAACAAAGCCACGGAGGTCACCGACGAGTTGCAGAAGTACGGCCACACTATCGAGGGCATCGTGGTTGCCATCCGTACCATCGCCGAACAGACCAACCTGCTGGCGCTCAATGCCGCCATCGAAGCCGCGCGTGCGGGCGAGCAGGGCCGAGGTTTTGCCGTGGTTGCCGACGAGGTGCGCTCCCTGGCGAGTCGCACCCAGTCCTCAACCAGCGAAATCCAGGACATGATCGGCCGGATGCAGGAAACGATTCACTCCGTCGTCCAGGTGATGAACGAAAGTCAGGTGCAATCGAGCCAATGCGTGACCCTTGCCTCCGGTGCGGGGCAACTGCTGCACTCGATGAGCGCGGCGGTGGGCACGATTCGCGACATGAATATTCAGATCGCCGCCGCCACCGAGCAGCAGAGCGCCACCGTCGCGGAGACCAGTCGCATGGTCATCCAGATCAATGACTCAGCACAGCAGACCGCGCAAGGTGCCGAAGAATCGGCCAGCAGCAGCCAGCGCCTGTCGAGCATGGCCAAAGTGCAGCGTGAATTGCTTCATCAATTCAGCGTTTGATCCTCAGGAGCAAGAAAATGAACGCATGGTTGAAATGTTTCCTGGGGGCGGCGCTCTTAACCACGGGCCTGGCCCAGGCGGCCACACCGCTGGTGGGCGTGGCCATGGCCAAGTACGACGATAATTTCCAGGCGTTGCTGCGCAATGGCGTGCAGCAAAAGTCGGCGGCGATGGATATCGATATCTTTATGGAGAATGGGCAGGACAATGCTGAGCTGCAGATGCGCCAGTTCCGCAACCTGATCCACTCCAAAGTCGACGCGATTATCGTGGCGGTGGTCGATGGCAAGAGCACGCCACAAATGATGCGCCTGGCGAGTGAAGCGAATATTCCACTGGTGTTCGTCAACCGTAATCCATCGCCCGAAAAGCTCACCGCCCGTGCGGCGTTTGTCGGCTCCAACGAACTGGAGTCAGGCACGTTGCAGATGGAAGAGTTGGCGCGCCGTGCCGGCTACAAGGGCAACGTGGTGATTTTGGTCGGCGACCCCGCCAACGCGTCCTCGCTGATGCGCACGGAGGACGTCGAAAAAGTCGTCGCCAAGTACCCGGACATGAAAATCGTGCAGAAAAAAGTCGCCAACTGGGAGCGCAGCCAGGCCGCCACGGTGGTCATGGACTGGGTGAAGCAAGGCGTCGACTTTTCGATTGTCGCCGCCAACAACGATGAGATGGCGATCGGCGCGATCATGGGCCTGGAGAAGGCGGGCAAACAGGCCAAGGATTACTGGGTCGGCGGCATCGACGGCACGTCGGATGGGCTCAAGCTCATGGCGGAGGGAAAAATGGCAGTCAGTGTGTTCCAGGATGCCGTGGGGCAGGCCAATGGCGCGGTTGAGGCCGCTGTTCATCTGGCGCGTGGCGAAGGGTTGGAGGCGCCGATTATCTGGGTGCCGTTCCAACTGATTACCCCGGAGAATCGCCAGCAGTTCGAGTGACAGGGTGGCGGAGCAGGCGGTCAATGCGCTGGGCTGGGCTTGTGGCGACACGGATATGTTTGTTGGGACATCACCGGAAATAAGCGTTGGCCTGGCAGCGATACGTTGAATGATGCATTGAAGAGAAGTCAGCATAAGGGCGGATCCGAATCCTGACCGACCCAAGTCAATACGGTAGCAAGGTATCCCCAGCCTGACCGACTTGTGACCTGAATGGAAATCGGTCACGAGTTGTCAACTGTGACTTGGATCCGTAAGCTACAGGCATGAACCAGCCATCCATTTTCTCGCCCGGCGTTCGGGGCCCAGCCGATCATGACATTCGAGATCAGATTGTCGCGGCGGCCAACGAACATTTCAGCCAGTACGGTTACAGCAAAACCACGGTTTCCGACCTGGCCAAGGCCATTGGATTTTCCAAGGCTTACATCTACAAGTTCTTCGATTCCAAACAAGCGATCGGCGAAGCCATCTGCTCAAATTGCCTGGCGGAAATCGTTGCGGCGGTTGAACAGGCCATCAGTGTCGATGATATTTCGTCGACGGAGCGCTTTCGACGCTTGGTCAGGACCTTGATCTCCACGGGTGCGAGCCTATTCTTTAACGATCGAAAGCTCTATGACATTGCCGCTCTTGCGGCGTCAGAAAGCTGGCCGAGTACACAACATTACGACGCACAGATTAAACGTTTCGTTTTGCATATCGTGCGTGAAGGGCGGGAAAGCGGCGAATTTGAACGCAAGACTCCATTGGATGAGACGGTAGATTCCATCCATTTTGCGCTGCGACCTTTCGTCAACCCGTTGCTGCTGCAATACAATCTTGACTTCGTAGAGACAGCACCCACGCTCACCTCGAACCTGATATTGCGTAGCCTCATGCCGTGATTCCAGGCTGCGCAGCCTTCATGTGAACGTCGAAAAAATACCTTTTCAGTTTCAGCCATTGCATCGAGCAGCGGCGTACACGCTTTTGCCTGGATTGTGACCATTGACATAAATGGTCACATGACTAAACATGACTCCCCAGCTTTGGCGGCATCGCTATGATTCAGCGCCTCTCTGTTACTTGCGCGGCGACCGCCGGGTTCTTTCGGTGACCATGAAGAGTTCCAATAATGAAAAAAAACTTGCTCAAACGTCCACTTGGACTGGCTGTCGTGCTTGCTTCTTCTAACGTGCTGGCGAGCGGTTTTGCGCTCAACGAACAAAGCATCAGCGGGATGGGCTCCGGGTTTGCCGGTCGCTCTTCTTCGGCTGAAGATGCGAGCACGGTCTTCGGTAATCCGGCGGGTATGGCTCGCTTGAAAAGCGAGCAGGTCAGCATGGGTGGCGCGACGCTTTTCGCGAAGTCGGATATAAGCCAGACGCGCAGTACATTCGGCGGTCAGGAAGACGGCGACATGGTGCCAGTGACCACGGTACCGATGGGGTACTACGTGAAGCCTATTGATGAGCATTGGGCATTCGGTGTGGGGTTCTATGTGCCGTTTGGTCTGATGACCGATTACGGCAGCGATTTTGCCGGCCGTTACTATGCCAACAAAAGTGAAGTCACGACCCTTACGTTTCAGCCCACCGTCAGCTATGCCTTTAACGATAAAGTATCGATCGGGTTTGGTCCTACCATCAACCGCATCAGCGGCGAGCTGTCCGGGATGGTGCCCAATCCGCTGAGCCCCGGCCGCAATGACGGCAAACTCAAAAGTACAGGGGATGACACGGCTCTGGGTTTCAACGTCGGTATCTTGGTGCAGGCTACAGACCGCACCCGTCTGGGGATGACTTACCATTCCAAGGTCAGCTACCGCCTGGATGCCAAGACCAAGGTCACTGACGGTCTCTTTAGCGTGCTGGGGGTGAGTGGTCGCAGCTATGACGCTTCGCTGGAAGTGGATACTCCAGAGTCCGTGGACATGTCGTTGACTCATCAACTGGATGATGACTGGACCCTATACGCTGGGAGTACCTGGACGCGGTGGAGTCGCTTCAAGGAATTGACCAGCGAGACCAAAGGGTTGCCTCCTTTGTTGAGTGCTCAACTGGGTTCCGTCACCGAAGAACAGAACTGGCATGATACGTGGGCTCACGCGATCGGCGCGGCGTACAAGTTAAATGATCAGTGGGTGCTTCGTTCCGGCTTCTCGGTCGATCAGTCGCCCACCAATAACACCGATCGAGGGCCGCGCATTCCTACGGGCGACCGGAAAGTGTTCAGCGTCGGCGCAGGCTGGACCCCCGCAAACAACTTCACAATTGATGTTGCCTACTCTTATCTGTGGGAAGAGAGTGTTCAGATCAATCACGTCTCTGCGACCAGGGGCGCATACAGTTCCAAGTATAAAAACAGCGCGAGCGGTCTTGGAGCCTCTGTCAGTTATCGGTTCTGATTGGCTGCTGTTCCACACGCGGCCCTGCCGTACGGCAGGGCCCGTAGTTTATCGAGTCGCCACACGCTGGGACTCAGGCGCTTGCCAGCCACCGCCGAGCGCTCTGAAGGCGGCGACCGCCGCCCGTGCCGATTCGGTTCGAGCTTGTGCGCGAGCATCGGACGAGCGCAGCAGGATCTCGTCGGCGTGCAGCACATCGATCAGGCTGACTGTGCCGTTTTGATAGGCTGTGAACGACGATTGGCGGGCCTGTGTCAGGGCGTCCTCGCCTGCGGTGAGAGTTGTGGCTTGAACTTCCCGATTCACCAGGGCGGAGAAGGCGTTTTCGACATCCTCAGTGGCGCGCAAGACAGACTGGCGGTATGCGGCCAGTGCTTCGGCTTCCTGCCCCTTTGCCTGGTCAATCTGTGCGTTTATGCGACCGAAGTCGAAGAGCCTCCAGCGCAGGCCCAAGACGCCTGCCGACTGGCTGGCACCGCCGGTAAACAGGTTGCCGCCGGATACGGCCGTGGCACTGCCGAGCAATGCGCTCAGTGAAAACTTCGGGTAGTACTCAGCGGCGGCCGCACCGATGCGTGCATTGGAGGCCGCGAGGCGGCGCTCAGCCACAATCAGATCTGGCCGGCGGCGCAGCAAATCGGCGGGTGTTCCAGTGTCGTTCAGTTGTGGTGCCAGAGGAATCGTGCCCTGACTTGCCAATTGCGTTCGATGCGTGCCTGGAGGTGTGCCGAGGATCACATCAAGTGCGTTCATGGCGGCATCCAAGCCAGTTTGCAGAGCCGGTACTGTCGCCTGGACTTGCGACAGCGCGCCTTCCGTTTGGCGAACCTCATAGCTGGCGGCGAGGCCTTTGCCATAGAGCAGTTGGACTTTTTCCAGCAATTGCTCCTGCGTTTTGACTTGTCGGTTTGCGATGTCCAGCCGGGCCTGCAATCCACGTACCGTGATGTAGATATCAGCCGTCTGCGCAGCGATGGCCAGGCGTGTGGCGGCAGCGCCAGCCTCGAAGGCCTGGTACTCGGCCAGTGCGGCCTCGCGCCCGCGTCGCAGGCCGCCGAACACATCCACCTCCCAGCTCGCATCAAGGTTGAGCTCGTAGGAACTTCCGTATCGATCAAAGCCAGGGGTTGAATTCAACACCTGGCCCAGTGGCGTCTCGATTGACTGATAGGAACGCGCAGCCTGACCACTGATGTTTCCCGAGGGCAGTAAAGCGGCATTGGCGGCGCCCAGTCCTGCGCGCGCTTGTGTGACTCGCGCCGCCGCTTGTGCCAGGTCCAGGTTCTGCGCAAGGGCTTTAGAGACGAAGTCGGCCAACTGTGGATCACCAAAGCCTTCCCACCACGCGGCAAGACTCGCCTGCGGCGCACCAGGCCGTTGTTCAACAGCGGCCTGGCCCATATATGCACCGGAAAGCGGCGCGTCAGGACGCTGATAGTCCGGACCGACCGCGCAACCTGCTATCAGGCTGGCGCTCACCAAAAGAGCGAGGGGGTGAAGGGAGGGCATTGAGATTCCTTGAATCGAATGTTGGATGTGACCATGTTACGTTATGGTCACTATCTGTCAATTGACACTATTGCTCAACGACCAGTTTGACCTATAAACGCGACTGCCAGGCTTTTAGATCGGTGCATGGCAATTGTGACCGTTGACAAATATAGTCACAGGTCTAAAAATATGATTTCCATCCTATTATTTAATCAAGGGAATCTATGCGCCGGCTTCGACCTGCCCCTATTGCCGCTTGCTTGTTGCCTCTCGTCCTGACGGCGTGTGGCGAGCCATCCACCGCTCAAGATCCGCGCACGCAAGCCCCGCTGGTGAGGTCGGCAGCGGTTCAGGCTTCCTCTGATATCTCGCGTTCTTTCACTGGGGTGGTCGCTGCCCGCACTCAGGGCGATTTGGGCTTTCGGGTCTCAGGCAAGATCCTAGAGCGCTTGGTTGACACCGGCCAGACCGTCAAGCGTGGCCAGCCGCTCATGCGACTCGACCCGATTGACTTGGGTTTGCAGGCGCGGGCACAGCAAGAGTCGGTCACAGCCGCTAGGGCCCGAGCCAAGCAGACTGCGGATGACGAAGCGCGTTACCGTGATCTGGTCGCTGCAGGTGCGGTCTCTGCATCGGCCTATGACCAGATCAAAGCGGCGGCGGATACCGCCAAGGCACAACTGGGCGCCGCGCAAGCGCAGGCTGATGTGGCAAGGAATGCTTCGGGTTATGCGGTGCTGGTGGCGGATACCGACGGCGTCGTGGTGGAGACGCTCGCTGAGCCTGGGCAAGTCGTCAGCCCGGGGCAGCCGGTGGTTCGGCTCGCGAGAGCAGGGCAGCGCGAGGCTATCGTGCACCTGCCCGAGACCGTGCGCCCGGCAGTCGGGTCTTCCGCGCAAGCGACACTTTATGGCAACACCACCGGTGCGGTTACCGCAAGGCTCAGGCTGCTGTCGGACTCGGCGGACCGTATGACTCGCACCTTCGAGGCGCGATATGTGCTGGAGGGCGCACTGGCGAATGCGCCACTTGGTTCGACCGTCACACTCAGGATTGGCGAAGGCGCGGCGCAGCGGCCGGTGTTGCAAGTACCCATCGCGGCGGTTTATGACCCCGGCAAGGGGACGGGGGTGTGGGTCATCGCCGGTACACCGGCGAAAGTGAGTTGGCGGCCTGTGCAGGTCCTGGGTTTAAGCGACGATGCAGCACGCGTCGCAGGCGATCTCAAGGAAGGCGAGCCGGTTGTAGCCTTGGGTGCACACCTGCTGCGCGATGGCGAAGAGGTGCGGCTGGCTCAACAGGGTGACGTCAAGGTTGCGGGGACTCATCCATGAGCGAGGGTCGTTTCAACCTTTCGGCGCTCGCCGTACGCGAGCGCTCGATCACGGTATTTTTGATCTTCCTGATTGCTGTTGCGGGCATCCTGTCGTTCTTCCAGTTGGGGCGCGCGGAGGATCCTCCCTTTACGGTCAAACAGTTGACGGTGGTCACCGCGTGGCCGGGGGCGACTGCCCAGGAGATGCAGGATCAGGTCGCAGAGCCGCTTGAAAAACGCCTGCAGGAACTGAAGTGGTACGACCGCTCGGAAACCTATACCCGCCCGGGCCTGGCGTTCACGATGCTGTCATTGCTCGATAGCACGCCGCCGTCGCAGGTGCAGGAGGAGTTCTATCAGGCGCGTAAAAAGCTCGATGATGAGGCGATAAAGCTGCCGGTCGGTGTCATTGGGCCGATGGTCAACGATGAATTCTCGGACGTGACATTCGCCCTGTTTGCCCTGAAAGCCAAAGGCGAGCCACAGCGCCTGTTGGTGCGCGATGCCGAGTCGTTGCGCCAGCGCCTGCTGCATGTGCCGGGTGTGAAGAAGGTCAATATTATCGGGGAGCAGCCCGAACGTATCTTTGTCTCGTTTTCCCATGATCGCCTGGCCACCTTGGGCGTATCGCCTCAGGACATTTTTGCCGCGCTGAATAATCAAAATGTGCTCACGCCTGCAGGTTCCATTGAAACCCAAGGACCTGAAGTCTTCCTGCGCCTGGATGGCGCCTTCGATAAGCTGCAGAAAATTCGCGACACACCTATTACGCTCCAGGGACGCACGCTCAAGCTCTCTGATGTGGCGACGATTGAACGTGGTTACGAAGATCCCAAAACCTTTCTCGTGCGTAACAACGGTGAAGATGCGTTGCTGCTGGGGATCGTGATGCGCGATGGCTGGAACGGGCTGGACCTCGGCAAGGCGCTGGATGCGGAGACCGTCAAGATCAACCAGGGCATGCCGCTGGGCATGGCGCTCACCAAAGTCACCGATCAAGCGGTGAATATCGATTCGGCCGTCGGCGAGTTCATGGTCAAGTTCTTTGTCGCACTGCTCGTGGTGATGCTGGTGTGCTTTCTCAGCATGGGCTGGCGTGTCGGCGTTGTGGTGGCGGCCGCTGTGCCGTTGACGCTGGCCGTAGTGTTTGTGGTGATGGAGGCCACGGGGAAGAACTTTGACCGGATTACCCTCGGCTCATTGATTCTGGCACTCGGCCTGCTGGTGGACGACGCCATCATTGCTATCGAAATGATGGTGGTGAAAATGGAAGAGGGCTACGACCGCATCAAGGCGTCCGCATACGCCTGGAGCCATACGGCGGCGCCGATGCTGTCCGGTACCCTGGTGACGGCGATCGGCTTTATGCCCAATGGCTTCGCGCAATCGACCGCCGGTGAGTACACCAGCAACATGTTCTGGATTGTCGGTATAGCCCTCATTGCCTCCTGGGTGGTGGCCGTTGTTTTCACCCCGTATCTGGGCGTGAAGATGCTACCGAACATTAAGACAGTCGATGGTGGCCACGCCGCCATCTACAACACCCGTCACTACAACCGCTTCCGCCGGCTGTTGACGCAGGTCATTGCGCGCAAATGGCTGGTGGCCGGCACCGTTATCGTTTTGTTTGTGGTGTCGATCCTCGGCATGGGCCTGGTCAAGAAGCAGTTCTTCCCGACCTCGGACCGTCCTGAGGTTCTGATTGAAGTGCAAATGCCCTATGGAACCTCCATTGAGCAGACCAGCGCCACCAGCGCCAAGATAGAAGCCTGGTTGCAAAAGCAGGAAGAGGCAAAAATCGTCACGGCCTATATCGGACAAGGTGCGCCGCGCTTCTATCTGGCAATGGCTCCGGAACTGCCGGATCCGTCATTTGCGAAAATTGTGGTACTGACCGACAGCCAGGAGGCTCGTGAAACCCTCAAGTTGCGTCTGCGCGAGGCGGCTGCCGAAGGCCTTGCGCCAGAAGCGAGGGTCCGGGTCACCCAACTGGTATTTGGTCCCTACTCGCCATTCCCGGTTGCCTACAGGGTGATGGGGCCTGACCCCGTAAAGCTTCGTGAGATTGCCAGCCAGGTACAGGATGTATTGCAAGCCAGTCCGATGATGAGAACCGTCAACACCGACTGGGGCCCGCTGACGCCGACCTTGCATTTCACGCTGGATCAGGATCGTTTGCAGGCCGTGGGGTTGACGTCAAGCGCGGTGGCACAGCAACTGCAGTTCCTGCTGGCGGGCGTACCGATCACGGCGGTGCGCGAGAACATTCGTTCGGTGCAGGTGGTCGGGCGTGCGGCAGGTGATATCCGCCTTGATCCCGCCAAAATCGAAGGCTTTACCCTGGTCGGCACGGCGGGTCAGCGGATTCCGTTGTCTCAGGTAGGGGGGGTCGATGTACGTATGGAGGATCCGATCCTTCGCCGTCGTGACCGTACACCGACCATTACCGTACGCGGCGATATTGCCGAGGATCTGCAGCCGCCGGATGTGTCGAGTGCGATTGTGAAGGAACTCCAGCCGATCATCGACAAACTGCCGGACGGCTATCGGATCGAGCAAGCGGGTGCAATCGAGGAGTCGGGCAAGGCCGGTACGGCGATGTTGCCGCTGTTCCCGATCATGATTGCCATGACGCTGCTGGTCATCATTCTGCAGGTTCGCTCCATCTCCGCGATGATCATGGTGTTCCTCACCTCACCGCTGGGGTTGATGGGTGTAGTGCCGACCTTGTTACTGTTTCAACAACCCTTCGGCATCAACGCGCTGGTCGGTCTGATCGCGCTCTCGGGCATCCTGATGCGCAATACGCTGATTCTGATCGGGCAAATCCACCACAACGAACAAGAAGGGCTGGACCCTTTTCATGCGGTGGTCGAAGCCACGGTACAGCGGGCTCGCCCGGTCTTGCTGACAGCGATGGCGGCAATCCTGGCGTTCATCCCGCTGACCCATTCCGTCTTCTGGGGGACGCTGGCCTACACCCTGATCGGAGGCACGTTTGTCGGAACCATTGTGACGCTGGTATTCCTGCCTGCGATGTATTCCATATGGTTCAAGATCCGTCCCGAGCCTGAGAGCGGTACGCATACAGCGAAACCCACCCAAGCACTTCCGACTGATAAATGAAGAGGGTTCAATGAATAATCTCAACGGACAAAAGCGAATCGTGGTCACGGGCGTCGGCATTGTCGGGCCGCTGGGATGCGGGGTTGAGGAGGTCTGGAAGCGCTTGTTGGCTGGACGTTCGGGCATCCGCCAGCTACCGGGCGAGGTTACCGAGGGAACCGGTGTTGCAGTCGGTGGTCAGGTGCCGTCACTGGCGGAAGATGCCATCGCGGGGTATGACCCTGAGCGCATCATTTCGGCCAAGGACCGCAAGAAGATGGATCGCTTCATTGAGTTTGCTCTTGTGGCGGCGCATGAGGCGCTTGAGCTGGCAGGCTGGCACCCGACTGAAAGCGCAGACCAGCAAAGGACCGCGACGATTATTGCATCTGGCGTGGGCGGGTTTGGTGTGATTGCCGATGCTGTGCGGACCACCGACACACGTGGCCCGCGCAGATTATCGCCATTCACCGCGCCGTCTTTTCTCGCCAACATGGCGGCGGGGCACGTTTCCATCCAGCACGGTTTCAAAGGGCCGCTCGGCGCCCCGGTCACGGCCTGCGCCGCCGGCGTACAGGCTATCGGCGATGCCGCCAGGATCATCAGAAGTGGTGAGGCGGATATCGCCCTGTGCGGCGGTACCGAAGCGGCGATCGACCGTGTGACCCTGGGGTGTTTTGCAGCGGCGCGTGCGCTATCCACCGGTTTTGCCGAGCACCCGCAGCAGGCTTCACGGCCTTTTGATCGGGATCGCGATGGCTTCGTGATGTCCGAAGGCGCGGGGTTGCTGGTGATCGAGTCACTGGAGCATGCCCTCGCGCGTGGCGCCAAGCCACTGGCCGAGCTGGTGGGTTATGGCACCAGTGCAGATGCCTATCACCTGACCGCAGGTCCCGAGGACGGTAGCGGCGCACGCCGCGCCATGGAGCAGGCACTGCGTCAGGCGGCTGTCAGCCCTCTGGATGTGCAGCACATCAACGCACACGCGACCTCCACCCAGGTCGGTGACAAGGGCGAGTTGGCCGCCATTCGCGCGGTATTCGGGAGCGATTCTGGCGTGGCAATCAGCTCGACCAAGTCTGCCACCGGGCATCTTCTGGGTGCGGCCGGAGGCATTGAGGCGATCTTTACCGTACTGGCGCTTCGTGATCAGGTCGTGCCTCCCACGCTCAACCTGAATCATGCCGATGAGGCGGCCGCAGGGCTTGACTTGGTGCGCCTCAAGTCCCGGGAGATGGCGATCACGAACGCACTCTCAAATGGGTTCGGTTTTGGCGGCGTTAACGCGAGTGTGCTGTTCCGCCGCTGGGTGCCTGAGTCTGAAGTGTGATGACAGGTTGTGCCCGGGAGACGGCAGATGAGTCGCTGTAGAGGCTGCAAGGCAGTAAGCGTGCGAACTGCACTGACCCGACTGATCGGGCGTACGGCGATGCGCTCCAGCACGCGTGTCAAATAGGCTTGCGGGTTCAGGTCGTTGAGCTTGGCCGACCCCAGCAGGCTGTAAATCGCAGCCGCTCTAAATCCTTTTCGTCGAAAATCGTTGGAATGTTCGGCTTCTATAGTGGTCGATCAAACAATACCCCGATGAGTTCAGCACATGCCCATCGCAGATGAGATCGTCCAATACTTGCGTGAGCACGCCTTGGTAGTGACCACGGCGGAGTCCTGCACCGCAGGCAGAATCGTCTCGCTGTTGTCTGAAGTGGAAGGCAGCGGCGAATTCATCGAATGTGGTTATGTGGTCTATTCGCCACAGGCCAAGCAACGATTGCTCCATGTCAGCCCCCAGACTATCGAGACGTTCAACCTGACGAGCGTCGAAGTCGCTGAGGAAATGGCCAGAGGGGCGTTACGAGACAGCACTGCAAATGCCGCCATCGCGACTACAGGGATACTCGGCCCCGACGCTGTGGACGGCATTCCTGCGGGCACAATTTGTTTTGCCTGGGCGTTTCAGTCCGATGACAAGTGCTATCTCTTCAGTCACGAACACCGGTTCTTCGGCGGACGTTGTCAGGTTCAAGAGCAAGCCACCGAATACGCCTTGCGCCAGCTTCCTCATTTTCATCGCCGCGCGCAGCTCGGCGATACAGGTGAAGCCTGATGAGCGAAGACACCGATCATCCAGACTTGAAAAGCCGAAACCATCCCGTTCGTGAGGACATGGCCTATCAATTGAAGGTCTGGCGTTTCGAGCGGGTCGGCTGGTACGTGTTGGTTCTGATTTTGGTGATGGCGCTCGGGGGCGTGTTTTCCAGAGGACTGCTCAGTTCGAGAGAGGTGCGTAGCGACGATGGGAAGGTCAGGGTCGAATACGAGATGTTTCATCGAAACGGCTCCACCAACTCGATGAAAATCACGCTGACAGAAAGGCCAAACTCACCCGTTGAACTGGAGCTGGCTGGGCAGTTGCTGGAGGGCTTCAGCATTGAAACATTACAACCTGAACCATTGCGCTCACGCAGCTCTTCTCAGGGCATGAAACTCTGGATGCAAACTGACGCTGACGGGCAGGCAACCCTGTACATCACCTTACGCGGCGACGCGGTCGGTCTCTTGCGCAGCAAAATCATCTCAGCCGGCACTTCAAGCGTAAGGCTTGTTCAATTCATTTTTCCTTAGGTGACCCATGGACTCTGTCTTGCGTGCAGGAGCAATGTATTTAGCCCTTATGGTGCTCTTCAAGATTGCTGGGCGGCGCTCATTGGCAGAGCTGACGACCTTCGATTTCGTCTTGCTGATGATGATCGGCGAAGCCACCCAGCAAGCGCTGCTGGGCGATGATTTTTCCATCACCAACGGCGTGCTCGTCATCGTGACGCTGATCGCCATTGACGTTGGCCTATCGCTGCTTAAACAGCGTTCTGGCTGGGTATCAAGGCTGATCGATGGTGAGCCAACGATCATCGTCGAGAATGGCAAGCTCCTGCACAGACGCCTGCGTCACGCTCGATTAATCGAAGCCGATGTAATGGAGGCTGCGCGCTCCAGCCAAGGTATCGAGAGGCTGGAAGAGATCAAGTTCGCGATAATTGAGCGCAACGGAAAAATCTCCATCATTGCCAAAGAAAATTAAAACGCAGACCCGTGCTAGCTGCAGACCCGTGATTTTCTTGGAACGTCCGTATTTGCCCGGAGCCTAAGGGTTAACACCCTAAGGAGGGCTAAACCATGTCTGAAGCCACCAGTTATTTTGCGATTGCTGTCGCCGTGTTCATTCTGCTTGTCGATCTATTGGCCATTGTCAGCGTGTTTCGGAGCGACAAAACCGTAGGGATAAAATCAGCGTGGGCGCTTGGTCTGATCATATTCCCGGTAGTGGGTTTAGTCGTCTGGGGAGTCGCCGGACCACGGGGCGTCAAGGAGGGGCCTTCCTCGCCCGAGCATAGTAAAGGCTGACGCTTAAAGCTACGGAGGAAGAATGACGGAACCCTCTTCATCTTTTGGAGTGCACTTGCGCGGTTGGTTGGCACACGTTTCCCGCTCAGGGTGGGGAGGACTGTCCTTTTGGGCGTTGCTGTTGTGTGTCACTGTTTTCCTCTTGGTCAGCGGTTATGGATCGTTTGTCGGTGCCAACAAGGCGAATCTCCACTTTGCTTTTCTGGGCGGGCTATCCGGGTTCGCCGCGACAGGACTTGGAGCCATTGCAGCAGTCGCATTGCGTGACATAACCGCTCGTACGCAAGACATCATGCTTGGCTTTGCCGCCGGCATGATGCTGGCCGCCAGTTCCTTCTCGCTCATTCTCCCTGGTATCGAAGCAGCTCAGGCCCTTTGCGCAAACCAGTTGCTCGCAGCATGCGTTGTTGTTGCGGGATTGGGATTGGGCGTAGCGCTGATGGTTGGCCTTGATCGTTTCGTCCCTCACGAACACGAGAAAAGCGGACGCAGGGGGCCGGACGCGCAGCGTATCAATCGGGTCTGGTTGTTCGTCTTGGCAATCACGCTGCATAACCTGCCAGAAGGGATGGCTATTGGAGTGAGCTTCGCCAACGGCGATATGAAGGTGGGGCTGCCGCTGACAACCGCGATTGCCATACAGGACATTCCGGAAGGGTTGGCAGTCGCCCTGGCATTACGGGTGACAGGCATCTCTGCGCTTCGAGCCGCGCTGATTGCGGTTGGTTCGGGGCTGATGGAACCCTTGGGGGCAATTGTCGGTTTAGGGATTTCCAGTAGCTTTGCCTTGGGGTATCCCATCGCTCTCGGCTTAGCAGCTGGCGCCATGATTTTTGTAGTGTCCCATGAGGTCATTCCCGAGACACATCGCAATGGTCATGAGACACCAGCGACCTTAGGCCTGATGCTGGGTTTCGCAGTCATGATGTTTCTTGATACAGCCCTGGGTTAGTTCTGAACCTTTTATCCGTCGCCCTGAAAAATTTCCGGAACACCTCTTGAATTTGTAATCCAAGTAAAAGCCGTGATTTGAAATCAGGCGGCGCTGCAATGGTGCCGCTTGCCATTTACAAATGCCTGCGCGAGAGACCGAAAATGTCTGATGCACAACGTGAAGCGAATTCCAGAGCCTCAAACCCGCAAAACACACTTTCCGAATTGTTGACTCAACTCCTGATGGCTCGCGGGCCAGGTGGGCAGGAAGATGAGGTTCGCGAAATATGCTTGCAAACCATTACTCCTCTCTGCGACGAAACATGGGTTGATGCCGCAGGTAACGTCATAGGACTTATCAAGGGTAAGCGGGAGGTTACCGAATCGCGCAGAGCCGTAAGGGTCATGGCGCACATGGATGAAATCGCGATGGTGGTTAAGAGCGTCAATGAAGACGGCACATTGAGAGTTACTGCGCTGGGAGGCGCGAACCCGGTGAATTTCGGTATGTGTCCGGTTGATATTCTGGGTGATAACGAAATTATCCCAGGCGTTTTATCTTTCGGCTCAATGCATGCAACGCAGAATGCACCCCAAGGCGCTGATGTGTTATCGGGAAACGTGCACTGGAATGACGTTCATGTGATTACGCGATCTTCACCGCCGGTCTTGCGCACTCAGGGCGTACGTCCGGGTACGCGGGTCGTGTTGAGTCGTCATTGGCGTGAACCGTTTCGGGTGGGTGACGCCATCGCTGCGCATTTTCTGGATGACCGTGCCCCCATGGCGGCCGTGATCGATTCCGCCCATCAATTGAGCCATCGTCGAGATGAGCTGGCATGCGACGTATATCTAGTATTTACGACGTCGGAAGAAGAATCCAATGCAGGGGCGATGTTCGCATCCGCAACTCTTCCAGGTGAAACCACTATCGCTGTAGAGGTCGGGCCAGTGATGGATGAGTATGGAACGAGGCTGAGTGTCGATCCAATCATCAATACCGGCGACGAAAAGGGCTATTACACACGCGACATCGTGACGTCCTTAGCTGCTGCAGCAGAGCGCTGTGGTTACAGCCCTCAATACGCGTTACTCGTCGATTTTGCTTCAGATGCGAGCGCCGTATTAAGCAATGGCTCGTCGGCCAGAGCGGGGTGCATAGCAATACCTACCGAAAACACTCATGGTTATGAGCTGATTGTGGACGGCGCAGTTCGGGCTTGTTCGGCGACGCTTTGCGAGTACCTGGCCACTTGCTAAAGGCTGAAAGCCTTCCAGCGAGTAGCTTGTTCAAACTGATGAGGCTACAGGCGCGGGAACGTGCATGCTCGCTTCAACATAAGTTTCGGCTCACCACATGACTTTGCGCTTCGCTTGCCAGTCGCGCCTTTCATCGCCTGAGCCGAACGAGGACGCCGGGAAGTGAGCCACAAGTGCTCTGCGTCGCGGTTTCGCTTGATGCGTAACCCCCGACCGCTGGTCGCACTGCAACGGTTTATTTTGAAATTTATGAACAGGGAAGCGCCTCACAAAAAGGTAGGCAGTGCTCCAGGCGGGCGCTGCCCCTTCTTAAGCCTGAGGAGATTTGTTCATGTTTCTACATAACAAGCGACTTCAATACACAGTCCGTGTCGCCGAGCCTAATCCAGGTCTGGCCAACCTGCTGCTGGAACAGTTTGGCGGCGCTCAAGGGGAGCTCGCGGCAGCGTCCCGCTACTTCACCCAGGCCTTGGCTGAAGACGATCCGGGCCGCAAGGATCTGCTGATGGACATCGCCACCGAAGAGCTCAGCCATCTGGAGATCGTCGGGTCCATCATCGTGATGCTCAACAAGGGCGCCAAGGGGCGCCTGGCCGAAGGCGTGGAAGAGGAGGGCGAGTTGTATCGTTCCCTCAACGGTGCCGGCAATGACTCTCACATCACCAGCCTGCTGTACGGTGCCGGTGCGCCATTGACCAACTCTGCCGGCGTGCCCTGGACAGCGGCCTATATCGACACCATCGGTGAGCCCACCGCGGACATGCGCTCCAATATCGCCGCCGAAGCCCGCGCCAAAATCGTCTACGAGCGACTGATGAACGTCACGGATGATCCGGGCGTAAAAGAGGCGCTGGGCTTTTTGATGACGCGGGAAATCGCGCATCAACTGTCTTTTGAAAAGGCGCTGCATTCGATCCAGCCGAACTTCCCTCAAGGCAAGCTGCCGGGCATGCCGGAATTCACGCAGGTTTATTACAACATGTCCCAAGGCGCGCAAAGTCTGCGTGGCCCGTGGAACCAGGGCGAAGGGTGGGAGTTCGTGGAGAACCCGCAACCGGCGGTCGATGGTGGTGATGGCTTGGCCACTGTGCAGCTGGATGCCGATGACGAAGCGACGTTGAGCGCGATGAAGATCCGCACCGCCTCGGACGCGACGAGCGATCCCGTTTCCGGTGCTGACCTGGGCTCGGGAATGCAATCTAAACGCGAGATTTGACGTTGGGCGGCGCCCGACCGCCTGCGGCGGGCGCCAATTCAGTGCAGGGTGGCACTGTGCGACGTTTTCACGGTCCATGGAACACGCGCCACGTAACTGGAGGTGAACCTTGGCAAGCAAGAAAAAGCCCGTGGTCGACCGTGTCGACCCGGCTCGGCTCTCTTCCAGCCGCAAAGACCTGTTTTTCGCGGCCATGGAAACCAGCCAAAGCGCGATGATCGTTTGCGACCCGGCCCAACCCGACAACCCGATCATCTTCGCCAATCAGGCGTTCCTGAGGCTGACGGGGTATGAACAGGATGAAGTCATCGGGCGCAATTGCAGGCTCCTGCAAGGACCTGAAACCGATAAACGTGCGCTGCGGCAAGTGCAGCAAGCGATGACATGCCGCCATGAGGTATGTGTGGAAGTACTCAACTACCGCAAGGACGGTTCGACGTTCTGGAATGAACTGTTCATTTCGCCGTTGTTCAACGAAAGCGGCCAACTGGTGTACTTTTTCGCCTCCCAATTGGACGTGAGCCGGCGCCACGACGCTGAACTGCGCGTGCGCCGCGTCCAGGACCTGGAGGCCCTGGGGCAACTGACCGGCGGCATCGCCCATGACTTCAATAACCTGCTGCAGGTGATGGTCGGTTATCTCGAACTGATCCAGCAGAGCGCCAAGCGCCCCGGCACCGACCCGCAGCGCATCTTCAACAGCGCCAGCCGCGCCAGGGCCGCCGCCGAAAAAGCTCAAACCCTGACCCAACAACTACTCGCGTTCTCGCGCAAGCAACGGCTCGACAGTCGCGTGATCAACCTGAACACCTTGCTGAGCCGCACCGATTTCCTGGCGCAGACACTGCAGGATGTTCAGCTGCATGTAGATCTGGCTGAAGACCTGTGGAACTGCCGTATTGACCCTGCGCAGGCGGAGCTGGCCGTGCAGCATTTGTTATCCAACGCCCAGGATGCGCTCGAAGGACATGCCGCGCCGACCGTGACGGTCAAGACGCGCAACGTTCAGGTTCCGGGCGATGCCAATGCGCAACGCGACGGGCTGGCTGAAGGCCGCTACGTGGGCCTCTCGATCAGCGATAACGGCAATGGCATCGATGAGAGCGTCCAGGAGAAAATCATGCAGCCGTTCTTCACCACCAAGGAAGAGGGCAAGGGCTCGGGGCTGGGGTTGTCGATGGTGTATGGCTTCGTCAAGCAATCGGGCGGTACTGCGCGCATCCATTCCTACCCAGGCGTTGGCACGACGGTATGCCTGTATTTTCGGGCGAACGACAGCCAACTCTGGGTCGAGCAAACGCCTGCGGCCACCTCGCTTCAAGGCGACGAGCGCATCTTGATCGTGGAGGACCGGCCCGAAGTGGCCGAGCTCGCGCAGGAGGTTCTGTCTGACTACGGTTATCGCACCGACATTGCGCACACTGCCGCCGAGGCGCTGGACCGGCTCGCCGGCACGACCTATGACCTGGTGTTCAGTGACTTGATCATGCCCGGCCAGATGAATGGCGCGGAGCTCGCGCGCGAGATAGCGCGCCTGTATCCGCACACCAGGGTGCTGCTTACGACGGGCTATGCGAAAGACTCGTTGGAGCGCGCGGATATACAGGTGCATGAGTTCGAGTTGATTGCCAAACCCTACCAGCCCGCTGATTTGCCCAGGAAGATTCGCAGCTTGCTCGACACAGCGTGGACAGCGCCAGCATCAGGTTGAGGGCCATCACCAACAGAATCGAGAAGCCGAAGATCGAGCGCGCCCAGCGCGCTGGATCGACCCGGCGCACGCCGCTGTTGGCCAGCGCCAGCCAGTAACCGCCCAACGCGCTGATCACGGCGAAATACGGTATGCCCATCTGGGCCACCACTCCCAGCAGCAGGGTGCCGACGCAGAAGGCCAGGGTGTACGCCTCAGTGCGCCAGCATGTTGTGGTGAATACTGCCCATGATCCATAGCGAGAGCCCTACCAGCAAAAGAATGATGACCGCCGAAAAAATCAGTGCAATCAGGTTCCAGCGTTGTTCCTCGGCCGTATCCAGATGCAGGAAGAATTTGAGGTGGACCACGATCTGGATAACCCCCAGCGCCACCACCAGCCAGGCGGTGATGGTGCGCGGAAGCGAAGGGAACATCACCAAGGCGAAAGGGATCAGGGTCAGCAGCACCGACAGCAGGAACCCGACCAAGTAGGAACGGCTACTGCCATGGCTGGTACCGGCGCTGCTGTGAATCTGACTTTGTTTGTACATGTCACACCACTCCCAACAAATAGACCACGGTAAAAACGCAGATCCACACCACGTCCAGGAAGTGCCAGAACAGGCTCAGGCAACTGAGCCGGGTGGCGGTGGTGTTGGTCAGGCCTTTCTGGCGAATCTGCACCATCAGCACAGCCATCCAGATCAACCCCGTCACCACGTGCGCGCCGTGGGTGCCGACAAGGGTGAAAAACGCGGTCAGAAACGCGCTGCGGTCGGGTCCGTAGCCTTCTGCGATCAGATGGTGGAACTCGTTGATTTCCATGGCGATGAAGCCGGCGCCGAGCACGAACGTGAGTCCCAGCCAGCGCAGCACCTGGCTTTGCTGGCCACGGTTCATCGCGAGCATCGCGTAGCCGTAGGTGATGCTGCTCAACAGCAGCAGCATGGTTTCAGCGAGCACATAGGGCAGTTCGAAAATATCCACGCTCGAAGGACCGCCGGCCACGCTGTCGCGCAACACTGCATAGCCGGCGAACAAGCTCGCGAACAGGATGCAGTCGGTCATCAGGTAGATCCAGAACCCGAAGACGCTCAGCGAACCCGCGTCTTCATGTCCGTGTTCCTGAATATGAGCGACGTCTTTTTCAATCACGATATTGGACATGGATCAAGCCTCTGCCAGGTCTTTGAGACGTGCCGTTTCGATGCGTGCCACCTCTTGCGCGGGCACGAAGTAATCGGTGTCTTCGTCGTAGCTGCGCACCACGAACGCGACCACCGAAGCCACCAGCCCGAACGCCGCCAGCCACCAGATGTGCCAGACCAGGGCGAAGCTGCAGATCAGCGCGAACAGGCTGATCACCAGGCCCGAGGCGGTGTTGCGCGGCATGTGGATGCTTCGGTAGTCGGTGTGGCTGAGGGTGCTCACGCCGCGCTCCTTCATGCCCCAATAAGCGTCCAGGTCATTGACCTTGGGTTGCTCGGCGAAGTTGTACAGCGGTGGCGGAGAGGCGGTGGCCCACTCCAGGGTGCGCCCGTCCCACGGGTCGCCAGTGAGGTCGCGGTATTGGTGGCGGTTGCGGATGCTGACGAACAGTTGCAGTGCCTGGGCGGCCACGCCGCAGAGGATGATTGCCACGCCCAGCAGTTCCAGCAGCAGCCAAGGCCGCCATTCCGGATTATCGAAGTGGTTGAGTCGGCGGGTCATGCCCATGAAGCCCAGTACGTACGACGGCATGAACGCGAAATAAAAGCCGATCAGCCAGCACCAGAAGGCGATGCGGCCCAGCTTGTCGTTCAAGCGGAAGCCAAAGGCCTTGGGGAACCAGTAGGTCAGGCCGGCCATGTAGCCGAACACCGCGCCGCCGATGATCACGTTGTGAAAATGCGCGATCAGGAACAGGCTGTTGTGCAGCATAAAGTCGGCGCCCGGTACTGCCAGCAATCCCCCGGTCATCCCGCCGATGCTGAAGGTCACGATAAAGCCCAGGGTCCACAGCATGGGGGTCTCGAAGCGCACCCGGCCACGGTACATGGTGAACAGCCAGGTGAAGATTTTCACCCCGGTCGGCACCGCGATAATCATGGTCATGATGCCGAAGAACGCGTTGACGTTACCCCCTGCGCCCATGGTGAAAAAGTGGTGCAGCCACACGATGAACGACAACACGGTAATCGCAATCGTCGCCCATACCAGCGACACGTAACCGAACAGCCGCTTACTGCTGAAGGTCGCGGCAATCTCGGAAAACACCCCGAACGCCGGCAGGATCAGGATGTACACCTCCGGATGCCCCCAGGCCCAGATCAAGTTGACGTACATCATCGGGTTGCCGCCGGCTTCGTTGGTGAAGAAATGCATGCCCAGGTAACGGTCCAGGGACAGCATCAGCAGGGTGGCAGTAAGAATTGGAAACGACGCCAGGATCAGCACCGAGGTGCACAGCGCATTCCAGGTGAACACCGGCATCTTGAACAACGTCATGCCTTCGGTACGCATCTTCAAGATCGTGACGAAGAAATTCAGCCCGGTCAGTAACGTGCCGATGCCGGATATCTGCAATGACCAGATGTAGTAGTCCACCCCGACCCCGGGGCTGTAGGCCAACCCGGATAACGGCGGATAGGCGACCCAACCGGTTCGTGCGAACTCACCGATCCCCAGTGAGACGTTGACCAGCGCGGCACCGGCCACGAACAGCCAGAAGCTCAGCGCGTTGAGAAACGGGTAGGCCACGTCGCGTGCGCCGATCTGCAACGGCACCACAACGTTCATCAGGCCGACGACGAAGGGCATGGCCACGAAAAAAATCATGATCACGCCATGGGCAGTGAAGATCTGGTCGTAGTGTTCCGGCGGCAGATAACCCGGCCCGCCACTGGCGGCCATGGCTTGCTGGGTGCGCATCATGATCGCGTCGGAAAAACCGCGGAGCAGCATCACCAGCGCGACGATGATGTACATACAGCCGATCTTTTTGTGGTCCACCGATGTGAACCACTCGCGCCACAAATAGCCCCATTTGTGCTTCCAGGTAATGGTGCCCACTATCGCCGCGCCGATCAGCCCGATGAAGGCCAGCGTATACATCACAATCGGTTCAGTGGTTGGAATCGCATCCCATGAGAGTTTTCCGAACATTGCTATTGCTCCTCGGCCAGTAAACGGGTGCGTTGATCGACGCGCTCTCCAGTGCCGCTCAATGGCGCTCGCCTGGTTTTATTGGCCTTGTTCATGCCTTCGTATTTATCGACGATGTCCAGGAACAGCCGCTCCTGCACTGCCGAGTAATAGGTCACCGGGTGCTTGATGGTGGGCTTGGCCAAGTGCGCATAGCTCGTTTGGTCAAGGGTTGTGGAGGCGCCCTTGACCTTGTTCACCCAGGCCTGGAAGTCGGTGGTGCTTAATGACAGCGTGGTGAAATGCATGTCGGAAAAACCGGGGCCGTTGTAGTTGGCGGCGATCCCTTTGAACTCGCCGGTCTCGTTGGCGATCAGGTGCAACTTGGTCTGCATGCCTGCCATGGCGTAAATCTGACCACCCAGCGCCGGTATGAAGAACGACGTCATGGCCGCATCGGAAGTGATGGTGAAACTCACCGGCGTGTGCACTGGCAAGGCCAGTTCGTTGACGCTGGCGATGCCCAGGTCTGGGTAGATGAACAGCCACTTCCAGTCGGTGGCCACCACCTGGACGTTGATCGGTGGCGTGTCCGAGTCGAGCGGGCGATAGGGGTCGAGGGAGTGGGTGGTTTTCCACGTCACCCAGCCCAAGGCGATGATGATCAGCAGCGGCACGCCCCACACCACCGCTTCGATTTTGTGGGAACTGGCCCAGCGCGGTGAGTAACGGGCCTTTTTATTGGTGGCGCGGTAGCGGTAGGCGAATACGAACATCAGCACGATCACCGGCACCACAACCAACAGCATCAAGCCGGTGGCGAGGATAATCAGGTCGCGCTCATCGGTTGCAATCTGCCCTTTGGGGTTGAACACCACTAAGTTGCAGCCGCTTAACAAGAAGACGCTGGCGAGATATGCCAGGCAATAGCCAATCGCTCGTTTCATGCCTTGCTCCTGTATTGAAAACGTCCGTTGTGACGGCGCCGAAACTCCGGCGACAGTGTTCGCAAATCACTTAAGCGAAACGCTGGCGCTGCGTTTGTTAGTGCCTGGCGCAGTCAAGTGCCTGACGCCAGGCAATACAGCGCCATCAATGGATAAAACGCACCCACTGCCCGAATCTTTTGGCTTTCGCTGCTGCTCTACGGTGGGCGGTTTCACCGCGCTGCCGAATATTTTGAATAGACGTCACGGGGTTGGTTTAACAATTTGTTACTTCGCCTGACGAACGGCTTAACAAGCGAAACGGCAGTAGAGTTTTATAGGTGCATGATGCAATTTCCCTTGTAAAAAATACGGAATCCCTGTTGGTGCATTCAGGTCTTACTTGAGGGTCAACCCACTAACGGCCCGGGAGAATAGTTATGTTTATTCGTGGTAATACCTATAAAGCATGGGCAGAAAAGGCATTGGAAGAGGAATGCTTTACTCAGGAAGTGGAAAACGGTTGCCATATCGAAGTCAGAGCCCGGGAGCGCGAAGACGCCGATATCGAAGTGTTGGTCAGCGTCTATACCGCGACGGGGCAATGCGTGGTCGAACGCACCAAGCAGTTGCCGGGCGCCGAATGGACCATGCACGACGCGCTCAAGCGCGGCATTGATCAGGCGGAACGGATCGTTGGCGGGGAATCGGGACGGCTGCCTTGCGCCGACGCGCACCTGCACGAGGACGATTAACGGGGCGCCGTGAAGTTCAAGTTACGCACCGCAGCGCATTCAGACGCAGCGAAATAAGCCGCCGTTGCGTATATAAGTTCGGCGCACTAGTCACCGGCTCGCCGAATAGCGTTACGGCCCTATGTACTGCTCGAAAAAAAGCCCGTACGGAGTACGGGCAAGACAGGAGTTTTTACCAGAGCCTGGAGGGAACAGGCTCAATAGTAAGAAGCGTTAAAGCGAAAACGGTTTTGTTTTTTTTCTGAGGTGCCGACGAATGGTCATATCCCGATAGGGCCGCAAGTGGGCGCAACTAAAAATACACATCAAGAGGAAAAATCTGAACCTTCGCGCTGCTTCAATAACAAAAATCAGAAGGAGGGCATATGAAAAATTCTTTATATATTATCGAGTACGAATACCATCATAAGCCGAGATCTTTCATTATAAGAGCAGAGGTTATGAATAATGCAGAAGCGTGGCATTGGGCATCTTGCGATGCTGGGATCGGTATAATTCCGCGGTCACGCCATGAAAAGATCAAGCGGGTCAGCAGACCCCTTGCAGAACGCTACGGCCTGGAGAATGTCAGGTGGCGTCCTTCTGGCAGTATTCCATTTATTGCACAGCCCTATGTACCGCCGCCCCCTGAATGAATGCAACTTTTAACAAATGAACTCATTTGAGTGTGGTGTTGGTTTGAGTCAAACCTTACTGTTTTTTCGACGTTCCTGCAGCATGCATAACTTGAGGGCGCTGCGTTGAAGGGCGTCCATCATCAAGTCCGCCAGATACTGTTGCCTGCATTGCGGGCAGAGCATCTCGGCGGCTGTGGACACCAGATAGGAGGGTTCGTCCGTCGTCGGCTCCAAGGGCTGTTTACATTGGGCGCACTGGCCGTTCGCGTGTAGACCAGACATGTTCGACTCCTCCCTGAATTAAAAGCTCACTCACAATCCATGATGAGTTGAACGATTTCAATAAAAAAAAGGAAGAGTTTCAAACAAGCGATTAATTGATGTTAAAACGCCAATATTGGGGTTTCAGTTTAAAAGCGCTAGGAGTGAATGAAGCTGCTTACAAACTCTGCCTGGATGACCGGTAGTTCGATCCCATGGATCAAGCCGGCTGTCATGGCTTGTTGCGGGTCGAGAATGCGCGGCGCCGCGATCAGGTACTTTTCTGTTTCGAGTTTTTCCTTTGCATCCTGGGTACGCTCTTCGACGATGCGTGCATACAACTGCAAGTCGTAGTCAAGGCTCATGGCGTATTCGGACATACGCGAATGGTCGACGGCGCCTTGCACATGCCAGTGAAACGGATGAAACAGAAACTTGCTGTGCTTGCACGCCGTCCTGCGCTCACCGGCCAGAAAGATGATATTGCCCATCGACTCCACGGTGCCGAGGTTGTGGGTGTGCACCGCGATCGGCAGCGCCAGCAGGAAGTTGTACATGGTAAAACCGTAGCTGCATTCGCCGCCCATCGTGGCGATGTTCACTACCAGGCCCGAAGCCTCTTGCTGAACGGCCAACGAGGCTTTTTCGATGAGTTGGCTGCAGGTAGAAGCGGTGACCGGCCCGGTAAAGTTAATGACGTGTAAAGGCATGGTGTCTCCCGTCCATCAGGGCAGGGGAGCACGGCTCCCCTGCATCAAGCACATCAACTGTTGCGTCCGCCACCATGGCTGTTCTGGCCGCCTTTACGGCCAGCTTCCGAGGCTTTCTCACGGTCGTTGGCAAAGTTGCCGCCACTGTTCTGACCGCCTTTGCTACCGGCGTCGGCGGCGCGCTCGGGATCATTCTTGAAATTGCCGCCGCTGTTCTGGCCACCCTTGCTTCCGATCTCCTGATAGAACTCTTTGTCATGTGAAGCCGAAGTTGCCTCGCCACCTTTCTTGCCGGCTTCGTTGACGCTCATTTGATTTTGCTTGTCGTTAGTAGTCATCTCAGTCATCTCGTCGTTATGTTGGTGATATATCTTTCAACTCGATCTACAGGTAGTTAAATACTGATGGTCGCTCAGGTTATAAATGCCTTTCGCACAGCGGTAGTGCTTGCGACGCATCGACAGTTGCTTCAGCCAGTTCGACGACGCGCCGATGTTCGTAACACGGCAATGTGTTCGCGCGTAGGCTTGCCCTCGGTTCAGTTCGCACTTGTGTGCTCGGCTTGTGAGGTAAAATACTTCGCTGATAGTCTGCTGATGCCCCCATGCTTAGTTCTCCTCTGCTATTAAGAGAAGGGGCAGCATGGCTGCCCCCTTGTGACCGCTGTTACTACTTGCGGCCGCCGCCATGGCTATTCTGGCCACCTTTACGGCCAGCTTCCGAAGCCTTTTCACGGTCATTGGCAAAGTTGCCGCCAGATGCCTGGCCGCCTTTCTTTCCCGCCTCGGACGCTTTTTCGTGATCGTTGGCGAAGTTACCTGGGTTTTTATTACTGGTCGTCATAATGCTACTCCAACTGTAATTGAGGTTTCGCTTACGCCCGTTTATTGCAACGGACATAGTTTCCGATAAGGGCGGCCTTCGAAATGTTTCGGGATTTTTTAAAAAGGACGATGAACGGTCTTTGGCTGAAGAAAACTTGTACAGATGCGCGGTGTTCGCGCCGCTTCGTATAAGTTTTTACTCCAAGTGGGGTGGGAGTGATATTAAATTAATAGCAATGGCTGCCGCTTCGCTTAGTGTGCAAAAGTAGTTTTAATTGAAAGCTCTTGCACGGGTCGACTACCGAACCTACATCACGGAATGTTAGAGGCTGTATGCCAAATATACAGGTATGAAAGAGACTGATCGTGGGGCGGTGCTGGACAGGAAACAGCGGCTGGCTGCAGAGGAAGCCCCGCTCCTTGAGCGGAACGGGAAAATCCTCTTATCCCAACTAGCGACGTAAGCAACACAATTTTTCGATCAGAACAATCAACGATTCGTGGGCGACCGGTTTGCTCAAATGGGTGGTGAAGCCCGACTCAGCCGCTTTTTTCTGGTCACTGCCGGCCCCGTAACCGGTGAGGGCGATCGCGGGAACCTGGCGCAGATGACCTATCGCGCGCAGCTTGCGCATCAGCTCATGGCCATTCATTTTCGGCATGCCAATGTCCGAAATGATCAAGTCGTACTGTGCATCGCGGGCTGTTTCCAGCGCGGTCTTTGGGTCATTGAACGCGTTAACCTGAGCGCCCTCCATCTCCAGCAGCAGATTCAGCACTTCAAGCACCTCGCAAGAGTCATCCACCAGCAACACCTTGACGCCATGGAGGCGTTCAACCTCGTCCTGTTCAGCGTCAGAAAGTGGCAGATGATCCTGTTGTTCGCACAGCGGCAGCCATACCGAGAAGGTGCAACCAAAACCCAGCCCCCTGGAATGAACACTGACCGAGCCTTCATGAGCCTCCACCAGTTGGCGTACCAAGGACAAGCCTATGCCAAGGCCCTCGCGTTGATGCGTCTGATGCTGGTTTTCTGCCTGCCCGAACAGATCAAAGATCTTCTCCAGGCTGTCATCTGCCAGGCCGATGCCACTGTCGATCACGTCCAACTGGGCGCGCCCCTCCGAGCGGCTCAGCACCAACTGCACCTGACCGCCCTCCGGAGTGAATTTCAGCGCGTTGTTGACCAGGTTCCAGATCACTTGCTCAATGCGCGTCGGGTCGACGTCGACGATCAGGGATCCATGATCCGAAGGCGTTTGCAGCGTCACCTGACGACGATGCCCGTCGGCGAGCACTACGCCATGGATCTCCCTCAGCGTGCGAATCAGATCAACCCGTTGTCTTTTCAGCTTGAGCTTGCCCGTACGCACCCGTGCGACATCCAGCAGGTCGTCAATGATCCGTGCCTGGCTGGACACGGCCTCGCAGATCGTATTCACGGCTTTGATCGCCGGGCCCGCCGCCTTGGTAGCGGGCAAGCGACGCAGTAACTCGGCGTTCAGTTGGATGAGGTTCAGTGGATGTTTGAGTTCGTGCGACATCACCGCGAAAAACTCGTCCTTGAGATGGCTCTTCGTCTGGGTTTCCATCAGGCGCTGGCTCTGCTCATCCTGAGTGCGTTTGTGGCCGGTCAGGTCGCGGGCGATCTTGACGTAGCCCTTCAAGCTGTCGCTCTTTAACTGCGTGACCTCACCGCTGCAGTAGAACCGACTGCCATCCTTGCGCACATGCCAGCGCTCATCTTCACCGCGACCATGTTCGCGGGCCGCGCGCAGCTCGCTCTCGGGTGCGCCGGCGGTGCGATCCTCCGGTGAAAAAATCAAGTCGTAATAGGCGCCCAGCACTTCGTCCTTGGTGTAGCCGAAGATCAGTTCTGCACCCGTGTTCCAGTCGGTGATGGCGCCGTGGTCATCAAGGATGATGATTGCAAAGTCATGGGTACTCTCGGCCACCAGACGCATGCGCTCTTCGCCCAGGCGCAGTTCCTCTTCGGCCTGGCGCCGCTTGGTGATATCGATGAAGGTCAGCACCGTACCGTCGATGTGATCCTCGCTGGAGCGATAGGGCAACAACCGCGCGATGTACCAGCGGTTGTCCTTACCGCTGATTTCCCGCTCGATCATGTTCAGCGACTCAAACACCGTCGTAGCGTCTTCGGTGATTTGCGGGTAATCCAGGCGGTGGGTGATATCCATCAACGAGCGTCCAGTGTCCACAGGGAGCATGCTGAAAATATCGGTGGCGCGGGGTGTGAACCACCGGATGCGCATATTGCGGTCGACGAATACGGTGGCGATGTCGGTGGAGGCGATCAGGTTGGTCAGGTAGTCATTGACCTTGTCCGTCTCTTCTACCTTGGTTTTAAGTTCATAGTTGACGGTCAACAGCTCTTCATTGATCGACTGCAGCTCTTCCTTGCTGGTTTCCAGTTCTTCGGTGGCCGAGCGCAATTCTTCGTTGACCGCCTGCATTTCTTCGTTGGAGGCCTTGAGTTCTTCGCTTGAGACTTCCGACTGTTCGATGGTGTCCTGCAAGTGCAGCTTGGTGCGTTGCAGCTCCTGCTCCAGGTTGCCCATGATGGCGTTTTCAGCATGGCTGACGGCGGTGGAGTCGGCCTGTTGGAGGTCGATCGGGCTTTCCTGGAAGATCACCAGCACATAGTCGCTTTCGGTCGCGTCATCGCGATAGGGGCGGGCGGTAATGTCCACCATGAAGAGCGCCTGCTCGCGCTGAACGCGGATCTTGCGGGAGGTCACAGGCATGTTCGATTGCTGGACCTGAAAGAGTGTGGTGCGGATGTCGAGGCGCAGGTCGGGATGAACCAGTGCCAATAGGTTATGCGTTATCTCACCCGCCACATAACGCAGGAAGCGCCCGGCACCTTCGCTCATGTGCAGGATCTGCGCGTGGATGTCGACAATAACGCTTGGCGGTGCGGCTTTTTCCAGGGCCCGCAGATGAATATCCGCGAATGAAACTTTGTTGGGGGCCTTATTTTCAATCGCGATCGACGCGGTGCTTGGGCGCAAGTAGCCGCCTCGCGGCATGGTCGGGACGCGGCGCATAGGGGAGGAGCCGGCACGCACCCGAAAAATGCGGTTTCGTTTGTCGACCGGCACAAACAGGTCCAGGCAGCCGTCGGCCGACTCCGAGGAACCAAGGAACAAATAGCCACCGGGGCGCAGCGCAAAGTGGAACATCTGCAGGATGTCGCGCTGCACTTCACGGTCCAGGTAGATCAACAGATTGCGGCACACGATCAGGTCGATCTGGGAGAACGGCGGGTCGGCCAGCAGGCTGTGTTTAGCGAACAAAACCTTCTCGCGAATTTCTTTACGCACCCGATAGTGCTGGTTTTTCTCTTTAGCAAAATACTGGCGCAACCGCGGCGGCGGTACGTCGGTGATGATCGCCTCGGGATACACGCCGTTGCGGCCGTGGGTGATTGCGCGCTCGTCAATATCGGTGGCAAATACCTGCATCTTGGCGCCGCTGGCATCCAGCGCCAGTTGCTCGGCCACCAGCATCGCGAGGCTGTAGGCTTCTTCGCCGGTGGAACAGCCGGCCGACCAGATGCGCACCTCTTCACGGTGCGGCACGCTGTCTTCGAGTGACTTCACCAGGTTAGGTACCACGTCACGCTCAAGCGCTTCGAAGGCCTCGCGGTCGCGGAAGAAGTTGGTCACGCCGATCAGCATATCGCCGAGTAGCGCCTTGGTTTCGTCTGGGTGCCCCTGGAGGAAGTTGTAATAGGCCGCCAGGTCCGGCTGGGCGGTTACTTGCAAGCGTCGCTCAATACGGCGCAACACTGTGGCGCGCTTGTAATGCTTGAAGTCGTGCCCGGTACTGGCGCGTAGCTGAATCAGGATGTCCAGCAACAGCTGCTCGGCCACGGCTGCATCGCGTTCGGATGCGGGCGGGGTGGTTTTGATTTCGGGATCGTTGGCGGTGGGCAGGATGATCGATTGAGCATTGCGCCACAGCTCCAGCAACTTCTGGGGCATTTCCACCACGGGAAGCACGAGATCGACCATTTGCGTTTCGATGGCAGCCCGCGGCATACCATCGAACTCAGCATCTTCCGGGGCCTGTACCAGGGTGATCCCGCCTTGCTCCTTGATTCGAGAAAGGCCCACCGCGCCGTCCGCTCCGGTCCCTGAAAGGACCACGCAAAACGCCCGCTCTTTATGCGCATCTGCCAAGTCGCGAAAAAACAGGTCGATGGCTATGTGCGAGCCGCCCTCGCGGGTTGATGGGGTTACCGCTAAATAGCCATCATTCATCTTCAAATGGTGAGCCGGCGAGATGACATACACCTGATTCTTTTCGATGGGCGTCGTGTCGTTGACCTGTGATACCGGTAAGCGGGTCGACTCCTGGATAATCTTGTCCGCCACGCTTTGATGATCAGGAGACAGGTGCAGAATCACCACGAACGCCATGCCGCAATCTTTGGGCATATGCTCGAAAAACGTTTTTACTGCTTGCAGCCCGCCCGCAGACGCGCCAATCCCAACCACCGGAAAATCCAAGTCACTGGGGATCAGATCCTTGCGTTGCGGAACGTTAGGGGACCGCAGGGGGGCAGACTTCATAAATACCAACCTTGGTTAACTGCGCACGCGAAGAGCGTGGAGGGGAAAAATTAAGCGAGGGCGAGGGCTGAACCGAAAGTGAAATATAGCGGAAAACCTGCGTGCAAAAGAATGCCTCGAATCGCTAACCCTATAAACCTTACCTTGCGGTTGAGGCAGCCACCTTCAGAAGGTTTATTCAGACTGACCAATGGTTCTGCCGCACCTGAAGGGTTGTCCGGTTTTTTCAAAATCCATCTGAACTTACCCTTCCGGCCCGCCCTCGCAAAAGTAACCACAGCCAGGGGCTGTGATACTTGGCCGGGCGTCGGCCCTGTTTTCGACAGGGCTGTCAGCTACTTTCGCTTGGCGCGGTGAATGCGCATCCACTCTTGGTAAGCGGCGGTGCGTTGCGCATCTGCGACTTTCTTCGCTTCGATGAAGCGCGCCCACGTCTGCGCATCGCCGCTGTAGCACTCAATGATTTTATACGCTTGCGCGTCCAGTCGATCGGCTTCGAAAAACATCTCGTTATTTCGCGCGACCTCATCTTCCCGTGCTTGTTTTTCCGTATAACCAAGTGCCTGGCTGTTCATCATGTAAGGCCCTCCGACCACTGAACCTGTGTCGCGCCGCTCCAACGTACATCGGTAATGCCGTATTTTTCCGCCATCGGTTTAGAGACTCGCTTGAGGGTGTGCTGGCCAAATCTGGGTATGACGGCGACACCTGCATCGCAACTGGCCCAATGCCAAGCCTCGGCATTGTTCATTTGCGCTGCGCGCACGATGAAGGACTTCGGTTCACCGTGAAGCTGATACTCGATGGTAAATAGATTGTTCTGTTTCATGAGACCTCCCTATGCTCATGAATTACAGATATTTGACGTCAAATAAGATTCAAAAAATTGTCCGACAACTCGATGGATGAGCCTGGGCGCTCATCACGACCTCAGTCGTCTACTGTAAACGTGACCCACCCGGGCGCATTCGTGGGCCGCTCGATATCGACGATGACACCACTCACGGTGGAGCCATCGGGCAAATTGACCGCGACGAAGTTCGAATTACCCGGCCAATCCAGTGGCTTGTCGAAGTCCAAACGCGCAATCGTCGGCTTTCCGCTGCTACTCATTAGGATGTTTACGCCGTTGTTAAAGCGTTCATCCGAGGGTGTCCCCAAATGGCGCGAAGCAGTAATCACAGTGGCAATACCTTGGAACTCGTAAGACATGCTGATTTACCTCAATTAGACGGGGCGGCTGCCCCCGATTCAGTTATGCGGCTTCAACTCGGCGCTCACCGCTGGCGGGCCTAAACAGGTAGCCCGACGAAGTCGCCGAATGGGAGGCCGTTGCAGGGCGGTGCGGGTGAGCCAGCCGGATGCCAGGACTCATTCCGGTTGCTGAATCAATCATCATGACATCCTCCTATCGCTGGTCTTGCGATAGAGAAGGGCCGGCAGATGATCGTTCAATCCAAATGGCTGAGTGGCGCGTTCAGTGCTGATGGGCCGTTACAGTCGGATCGGTGATCTGGATAACGGTACCCTGTTGCCATGCGTCCGCACCGGGTGCGATGGGCGGGGCAACTATATCGACGCGAGTCTTCTTCTTTTCGGTGCTGTCGATACCCATTCGCTGATCTCGCTCGGCGACCATCCGAGGGTCGGCCTGGCCATCGGTGGTAAACCCCATCATTAATTGCGGCGCACCCAGCGGCAGGCGTTTGTGGAGATCGGTATGCCAGGTATGCCAGGTCTTACCGTAGGTATGTACCAGTTTTTCCATCAAGGCGTGCTCGGCCACTTCGGGGATTCCCGGCGCGACCAATTGTCCTGATTTCACTTCGTGCACGTGGCTGTGCCAAAGCGCCTTTTCAGGGGCAGGCAGTGTGCTGAATAACTGCTCGCTGATGATGTATTCCACGCCCATCAACTTTGCATCCTTGCGATTGCCGTCGTAGATCACGCATTGAATCACTTCTTCGTTGAGAACCGCGCAGTAGTGATGCGCTTCCATCTGCACATCGGGATGGCCGTTATAGAAGTGAAAACCGTCCAGATAGGCGTTCAATGCATCAACAGGCGGACGAGATTGGAGCAGGGCTGCACCGGCTTCCAGGGTTCGGGTTGATGGCGTAGTCGGTTTACCTGGCGCCCCCACATTCGAGGGGGAATCATTGCCAGCGCAGGCGCTTAGCAGGGTAAAGGTTGCCGCCAAGGAAAACGATTTGGCCATTCTGGCTGTCGTGGTAGTCATTGTCGTGGGTTCCATCCTCTTGCCTTCTCTCAAGCTGATTGGGGAAAGAGCTTCAGTAGGGGCCGGCATATGAATTCCTGTTTATTACCCTACAGATGAACGCCTGGAAGACTGTCTCGACATGACCATTTCTTCCAGTATTTCCCGTATGAGCCTATTGATTCCCGATTCCCCGTGATAGTGGGCGCGATTGATATTTGCGATGGTGAACTGATCAGCGTCGTGCGCCGTTACGGTCACCGAAAGGCTGCCGTCGGGATTGAACGCACAGTTGACTGCGCAGTTAGGAAGGCGAGCGCAAAGGGCTGTTTCAATCTCAACTTTGGTAAGCGTGTCCATGGGTTCACCGGATTAAATGCGTAAACACGACAAGCCTAGATCAGAATGCCACGGCGTAAATGCTAGCAAGATAATGGCGTTGCGCGACGTTCCTTTCTGGAAGGTACCGCTCGTCAGACATGGCTCGAATTTCTTGAACATACGATTTGCTCTCTCGGCCAGATTAATCAAATAGGTTTAGCGCGGTGCGACGATCGGTTTTGAGATTTCGCGCCGTATTGACTCACTCGCCAATAGGTAAACGATCATGAAAAAGTTGAGTATGTGCTTGGGCTTTTGCAGTGTATTCATGCTTCATGGATGCTTTGACAGCGCCGATAATGCAACCAAAGACAACTCCAGCGGTACCAAGTCCTCTGTACAGATGCAGGAAGGAAAGGCCGACGAGCGTAGCCAATAATTGATGGCCCGGCCGTTGTGAACCGTTGGGCCAAAACCCTTTTACGACAATAAAAATATTGGGTTTGGATGCTCCAAAAATGTACGCAATGTGCTCAGCAACTGAGAGGACGCGATCATGCCGCGCGGGAATAAAGATAAGTACACCGATAACCAAAAACGGAAAGCAAAACATATCGAAGATAGCTACGAGGCTAAAGGGGTTCCCAAAGATGAAGCCGCGAGTCGTGCTTGGGGAACCGTTAATAAACAGTCAGGTGGCGGCGAAAGGAAGGGGGGCTCAGGGCAGAAGACCTCCGAAGCAAAAAAGGCTAAAGCCCGAGAATCATCAGCCCGGCGAGCCGCAGCAACGCGACAGGGTGCCCCGCGAACTGATCAGCGATTAGAGGATATGAGCAAAAACGAGCTTATGGAACAAGCTCGTAAACACCGAATAGCCGGGCGTTCGACTATGCGTAAGAGCGAACTGATCGCCGCGCTGAATGAAGTGAGCTAAGGGCTTAACTGAAGTGACTACATGGCATGGGGGGAGGGGGGGCGACCAACGATTGACGTTGGCCCGCCTCGGTGAACCTGCCTGGGACTTCCGGTACCTACTGGTGCATCTCCGTCACAGACATAGTGAATACCAGCTTGGATCTGCCAGCGTTGGAATAGGAATGGGGGACGTCGGTTTTGGCGACTGCCGAACTCCCCGCAGGAATGACCAATTCTGTTTCCCCTACCACACATTTCAGCGTGCCTTTTTCCACATGAAACAGTTCAAGCGTGCCCTGAGGATGCCCCTGTGAAGCGAAAGACTCGCCTGGGTGCATTTCCCAACGCCACAGCTCGATCATATTCGGGCCGGAGGTTCCCGCCAGAAGGCGCGCCGTTCCTCCCTGATCCCCAGTCCAGAGCGTGGGGATGTCTTGACTGTTGATGATATGGGCGGATGGGGCTTCGGTCACATTGACGATGTCTGCAACGGACAGGCCCAACGCGGCGGCGATTTTGCACAGGATGCCGATACTGGGGTTCGCCGTACATTTCTCTATTTCGACAACCATTCCTTTGCTCACGCCAGCGCGGCGGGAAAGCTCATCCAGCGTGATCTTCTGCGCTTTGCGCGCCTGTTTGAGAGTGCGCGCAACGGCCAGGCTGACGGCTTGAGCATCAGCGCCAGGGGTAGTCGACAGGCTGGTATTGGTGGTCATTGATGAGGGTCATGAGGAAAAAATGTGCTGGGATTCTCGGCCTTTATCAGCAGCTCCGTCAACCGGATCATCCGTTATAGTAGAGGATATTGGTCATTATATTGACTTTGCTGGTCGTCAATGACTAGCATGAAATGACATTCAGGTTCCTGGAGGTTTTTGATGCTGTCCGTACTGCCGTTAATCGATCCAGCCGTTGCCCAGTTGGTGCCGGAGTTCAGGGCTCTGAGCATCGTGGTGGAAGCTGCGCCACTGGCTCATCCTGAGGTGGCTCAGGTCGCGCTGGACCGTGCTTGCAAGGCCGTGCAGGAAGGTGGGCCAAGCTGGGGAGAAGCCCATTTGGCCGCATGGGCTGAGACATACCGAAAGTTTGGGGCCAAGCCGCAACGCACGCCTTGTTCAGCTGAAGCGCTGCGTAAACGAGTTTTACGTGACGGCAGCTTGCCTAGTCTGGATCCCATCGTCGATCTCTACAACGCAATCAGCATCGAGTACGCCATCCCGGTTGGAGGGGAAAACATTGAGGCCTACGTGGGCTCCCCACGGCTCGTAGTCGCAGATGGCACTGAGCCTTTTGACACGATGAAAGAGGGTGCTCCTGCTTTCGAGTATCCGGATGCCGGCGAGGTTGTCTGGCGCGATGACAAAGGCGTGACCTGCCGTCGCTGGAATTGGCGGCAAGGCGTCAGGACCCGTCTCGGTGCTGACGCGAAGAGCATGTGGTTCATTCTGGAGAGTCTGCCGGCGATGCCGCTTGAAGCCTTGACGGAGGCGGGTGACAAACTCATCGAAGGGTTGCAGCAAATGATGCCGGGCGTCCAGATCGAAAGCTCACTGATTGGTCCTGGGGCCGGATAGTCGATAGATCATTTTCTGACCATCCCTAGAGCGCTTTTGAGTCTTGGATTTTCAGTAATCGCCCTTTTTCACACCACGAATTTGTTAACCAAATGATTCAGGTTAACCGCCAGTTTGGACATTTCGCCACACGCACTGGCTGTCTGGCTGGCACCCGCAGCACTCTGAGTTGCCAGCTCGCGAATACTGACCAGATTGCGGTCAACCTCACGAGCAACATGCGACTGCTCTTCAGAGGCCGTGGCAATCAGGAGATTACGCTCATTGATCTGAACGATGGCCGTGGCTATTTGATCCAGCGAGGTGCTGGCCTCTTGAGCAACGCCAAGTGATTCGGTCGCCAGGTCCTTGCTCGTGTTCATCGCCTTTACAGCCAGGTCAGAGTCGTTCTGGATGGCAGCGATCATCTGCTCGATTTCTTGAGTCGATATCTGGGTGCGATGGGCCAAAGCCCTTACTTCGTCAGCAACTACCGCAAACCCACGGCCTTGCTCGCCTGCGCGTGCTGCCTCGATAGCAGCGTTCAAAGCCAAAAGGTTGGTTTGTTCTGCAATCGCCCGAATCACCTCGACAACTTTAGTGATGCTCTGTGCACGATCTGACAAACCTTGAATTTGTTCGCTTGTGTTTTCAACGTTAACGTTCAGCTTTTGAATGGAGCTCAATGTCTGCGCCACTCGGGCCAAACCTACCTCGGTATAGCCTTGGGTGCGCTTTGACTCTTCTGAAGCTGACTCCGCGTTACGAGCGACTTCATCAACAGCAGCGCTCATTTCTGTGACAGCTGTGGCAGCCTGATTGACCTCGTCATTTTGGGCGACAAGACCCCGACTCGACTCCTCAGTTACGGCTGTCATCTCTTCTGACGCAGAGGCCAGTTGGGTGGATGAATCGGAAATCTGCATAATTGTAGTGCGCAGGTTTGTCTGCATCTGCGCGAGCGCCTTCAACAGTCGCCCGACCTCATCCGTCCCGCTGACCAAAACTTCCTTGGAGAGGTCGCTGGCCGCGATACGCTCTGCCACAGACAGGGCATCGTTAATCGGAGAGGTGATACTTTTTGTCAGTAATAATGCCAATCCAACCGTCAAGATGACCACGCCCGTTATAAGGCCGACAACAAGCCAAAAGCCATTGTTATAGAAGTCGGTCGCGTTTTGCCCAGCCCTCGCCGCACCTTCATCGTTAAAGGTGGTCAACTCCTTGATCTGCTGCTCCATGGTATTCGTCAGGGGACGGATGTTGTTACTCACCTGACTGACCGCGGCCGCTATGTCCCCCTTTCTCATCAACGGTTCGAGAATATCCAGTTGTTTGGAATAGGCATCGGCGCTGTTTTTTACCGGTGTATAAAACGAACGCTCCTTATCACTCGCGATCAGAGGCTCATAATTCGCCACTGCATCGATGAACGCTTTGCGGTAGCCAGGGAAGCTTTCAATATTCTTTTGAAGAGACTGAGGGTCAGCAAGGCCTCGCTGTGTTTCGAGCCTCAGACGAAGTGTCGCTTTATCCATCAACGCCGTTTGTCGGATGCTAGCCATCCAGTTGAGTTCGACATCTTTTTCGGAGTCCCTCAGCTTGCCCATTTGCACAACTGCAAATGCGCCGAGCACAAATACCAACGCAATAATTAGCGCGAAAAACAGAGCGGCGCGTGGTGCTACGTTGAGGTTTCTAAGGCGCATTCGGGATTCCTGTTTTCCAACTGTGGTTGATACGTTCGACAGGCTATCGACCCAAAATTGGGAACCTTAAGGATATTGCCGCAAAGGTCATGTGGTTGCCGACACAGCGCCGGTTGAAAAAATTCAGTCTGGGTTAAGGCGTTGGCGATAACGCAAGGCCAACCGCTGCGCTTGATGGGGTGGCGAATCCCGTTCCGCTTTAGCACTTGCACCTGGCCGGTTTTCGTTTTTGCGCCTGTGAGTGTGCAAACCTCCTCGTGCGACAGAAAATGAATATCCATACCTACCTTCCGCCGCGCGCAGTGGGTCGCGCTGTCTTGATGATGTGGATGACTTTGAAGGGGAAGGTTATTGCGTGGTGACGCGAGTAATCGAAGTGCGGAGCGCGACGAGAAGGGCCCGTGATCCGTTTCCAGACTGTCCAGCAGTAGTGGTAACGTCTGCGCTGTCATCCTTGGAGACGGCCAAATGAATCATCAAAGTCCAGCTAACGCCACAGCAACAAATGCTGGCAAGGTAAGTACTGCCCACCCGCCTATTTGGTATTACGGCCCCGAAATACCAATTATCGGAAGCAATGGTATGGGTGTTTTTGGATTCTCTCTTGCGCTGCTTCTGCTTTTGCCGGGCTACGGTCTTGCGACGTTCCTTTTCACAGGGCCGGACGTCATTCATGGTGTGCAGCCTAACCATGGTGAAGGCCTCACAGCGTCATCCTTCATTCTGTTAATGCTGGCCAGTGCAGTGCTCATTGGTGCGTTCTTTGCTTGGGTTGTCTCTGAGCCTCAAGTGCAGGCCTTCACGTTCGACGGAAATCAGCAACTGCTGACCCTCACCATAACCCGCCGTTGTCGAAGCCCCATCGAAGTACGCGTCCCGTTTAGCGAAATCATCTACATTTGCCCTTATGTGATGAATTCGTTTGCTCATGATGGACATTTTCACGTCGCGTATCGCGGAGCGAAGGGCAAGGTTTTTGGGTATCGTCTAGGGGACGGTACTTCTCTCGAAAATATTGAGTTTCATGGGGCGTGGTTGCGCGGAATGGTAGGAGAGCGAATGTGCGAGCTCACGGATCTCGACGACTGAAAGCAGCCTAAAGCCTGTCTGAGCTACCGCACTATTGGTCGGCCCATCAGGTGTTCATTAGTCATACGGCATTCCTTGCCGGGCCATGCCCGGGCGGCGGAGTGGGAAAACTCAAACGCTATATGCACATAGAGCAGTCGAGACGTGAAAGGTTTGGGAGTGGTGTTCGTCGGCAGGACGCCGGGGGAAGGGAATTGCGGAACAGAAAAGATAAGGGCCTGCCCAGGTTTCCCCGGCAAGCCCTTGATATCCTTGGTGCCCGAACCCGGAATCGAACCGGGACGCCCTTACGAGCGGGGGATTTTAAGTCCCATGCGTCTACCAGTTTCGCCATTCGGGCGGTAGCGCGATGCAGCAGGGTTGGGAATATATAGATCCAGGCGCGTATGCGCAAGGCCGCACAGCAGCTTTGTTGTGCGCGGGCCAGGGTGAAAAAGCTCGAAAGATCAGTGATCTACGGAGGCTTTAAGAGAAAATTCAGAGGATTCCCACGGCTTGGGAACAAGACTCATACCAAACAGCCGTAGCGATATGCCACCTTGGCCGCCCGTCAATGCATCGGTTGACGCGCCGTATCCGCAAACGTTCGTTTATGGCGCCAACCTGTTCAAGCCCAAACCTGGACGCTACCCTGCCACTCCCCTAATCATAAAAAGGAATGAGTGATGAGTGTCCAGACTCTGCCCCAGGAAGGCAGTTGCCGCTGTAGTCGTGTGCGTTTCAGTGTGAGTGAGGCGCCTGTGATCACCATGGCCTGCCATTGCACGGGGTGTCAGAAAATGACCTCCAGCGCGTTCTCCCTCAGTGCGTTGTTCCCGGCCAGCGCCTTCACCGTGACCCAGGGCTGCCCGATGACCGGTGGCCTGCACGGGGCGAACCGTCATTATATGTGCCCACATTGCATGAGCTGGCTGTTTACTCGCCCCCATGGCATTGATGAGTTCGTCAATGTGCGTGCGACCTTGCTGGATAACGCCAGCGGGTATGTGCCGTTTATGGAAACCTGGACCAGCGAAAAACTGCCGTGGGCCACGACCCCTGCGGTCGAAAGCTTTGCGCAACTGCCTGAACCCCAGGACTTCCCGCGTTTGATGCAGGCCTACGCCGTGTTCAGTGCCCGTTGACGTCAATCGATCAATGCCAGCAGGTCCGTGTCGCCGACATCCACCCCGGCTTGAGTCAGCAGGGTCGTCGCCTGGCCCCGATGGTGGGTCTGATGGTTGAAGAAGTGCAGCAGCAGGCTGGCAAACGGCTTGTCGGCGGCAACGCCACGCATGTTGTGGTAGTGCAGGCGTAGGTCGAGGTCGGGCTCGCGCAACAGGTTGGCCCAGTCGATGATCAGTTGGTCCAGCCAGGTGCGGCGCGCCGCCAGTGCGCTCAGGTCGGCGAAGGCCAGGTGCTTGAGATCGACAGGCATGGCAATGGCCGCCAAGGGGGCCAGCGCGGTAGAGCCTGCAGGGTGTTGGGCGAAGCGCTTGAGCCAGACCGTATCACCCAGCACCAGGTGGTTGAGTGTGCCCAGGATCGAGCCGAAAAAAGCCTGGCGATCCGCGCGTAACTGCGCATCTGAAAGCTTGGCGGCGGCCTCATAGACCTTGCGGTTCATCCACTGGTTATAGGTCGCCATCAGTGCGATCTGCTCGATTCGGTTCACGGGTGTTCCCTGGTTGGCTGCGCGCCCGCTCGGCGGTCATGGTGTTCCGGCAGCGGCGGGCGATGGTTGTTGAACGCCAATACTACGCCAACGCGTCCTTCCAGACAGTCGACCAGTTTGATGGCCCCGAAGCCGAGGCCCACAGCCATGCAGTGTTGCGCGCCTTGATTGCCAGCTGCGTCTGGAGCACCAGGCCAAGGCCTAGAACCGCAACGTAGCGCCGGTCGTCAACCATTGTTCACGCTCGCCGATCAGGCTGCGCCCAACCACAACGTCCACATCGACGTATGTCCCGAGATGCAAGCGTGGCCCAGCCTGCCATGCCTGGTCGCCGCCGGCCTGACCATAACGCTCGGCGATCAGCGTCAGCATCGGCACCGGCTGATACTCAAAACCGGTGCCCCAGGTCAGGCGGTGTTTTTCATCGCCGTCGTTATAGGCATGGGTCCAGCCGGCATTCAGATTCAGGCGCAGCGGCGCCAGCGGCTGCCACGTCAGGGGGACGTTGAAATCCGCGCCGTCATACGCATGCCTGCGGTCCTGGGCAAAGTGCGCGCCGCCGGCAATCGCCAGCTGCAGCCCAAGATCATCCCGTGACAGCACCTGGGCCTTGAGTTGCGGGCTGAGCTGGCTTTCGCCGCTGGCACGTGACAGTGCTGCGCCCCATTGCACCGCAGGCATTGCACTGAACGTACAGGCCGGCGACAGTGTTTCGCTGTGGCTGCTGCCGTCGTGGCGATAAGCGCTGTACCAGGCGTCTACGTTGCATTCGCCTGGCGCGTTGATAGCACCGTCATCGACCACATAGGCGCCGCCAGCCGCATTGGCCTTGGATATCACGGCGATGAGCAAAATAAAGCCCAGCGTCAGGCCGATAAACATTAAGTTATGCCGCAATGCACGGCGTTTAGCCGGCGGCAACAGCAGCAGGCTGTGGCGCACATTACGGCCGTGACGCGCACGGTATTTGGCAAACCCGTCAGGGCGTTTTGGAGTGTGTGGGGTGTGCATGATGCACCTCGCTTGAGTTCAGCTTTCTACAGTCAGCACCGAAATGCCGCTGGCTTTGGCCTGGCAGACCAGCTCCGATGTGTCCTCACCACCCGGCAGGGCGATGACCACATCCGGGCGGCTGTCGGTCAGCATGAAGTGATTGCGCTGGCGTTCAGCCTGCTTGCCATGGCGTTGCCAGTTGGGCGGGTAACGCACCACGTCGATCCCGATTTCCCGGGCCCATTCCTCGATGTCACTGCCGAGGAACTGGTTGCCGCCGTGGATCAATACCTGCACCGGGTGCAGGCGGTGGTAAGCGTCCAGCACGTGGCGGGACTTCTTGGTGTCGGCGTAATGACGACCTGCACAGATCAAGATGCGCATAGTCCGGTTCCTTGTGAGGCACGGCGGCGGCCCGGCGACCGCCGCCGTTTAAACGGCAGGGGTGATCAGTACCACTGCTTGAAGCGGCGGATGTAGATCGTTTTCATCAGTTGGGCCACGCAGCAGTAGCTGACCAAGGTGCCCACCAGCCATGGGAAGTACGCCAGCGGCAGCGGTTGCAAGCCCACCAGGGTACCCAGAGGCGAGAACGGCACGTAGATCCCCAGCACGATCACCACGCAGGTCATCATCAACACCGGCCAGGCGGCTGTGCTCTGGAAGAACGGGATCTTGCGGGTGCGCAACATATGCACCACGAGGGTTTGCGAAAGCAGGCCTTCGATAAACCAGCCGGACTGGAACAGAGTCTGCATCTCGACGCTGTTGGCGGCGAACACGTACCACATCAGCGCAAAGGTGGTGATGTCGAAGATCGACGAGGTCGGCCCGATCCACAGCATGAAACGACCGATGTTTTTCGCATCCCACTTGCGTGGCTGAGCCAGGTATTCCTTGTCCATCTTGTCCCACGGCAACGCCAACTGGGAGATGTCGTACATCAGGTTTTGCAGCAGCAAGTGGATTGCCAGCATCGGCATGAAGGGGATGAAGGCACTGGCCACCAGCACCGAGAACACATTGCCGAAGTTGGAGCTGGCGGTCATGTTCAGGTACTTCATGATATTGCCGAAGGTTTCGCGGCCCTTGAGCACGCCTTCTTCCAGCACCATCAGGCTCTTTTCGAGCAGGATGATGTCGGCCGATTCCTTGGCGATGTCGGTGCCGCTGTCCACCGAGATGCCGACGTCGGCATCGCGCAGGGCCGGGGCATCGTTGATGCCGTCACCGAGAAAACCCACGGTGTGGCCGTTGGCTTGCAGGGCCTTGAGCACGCGGGACTTCTGTAGCGGCGTGAGCTTGGCGAACACCGTACGTTCTTCAACGTGACGTGCCAGGCTGGCGTCGTCCATCAATTCGATCTCCACCCCCAGCAGCGGCCGGCCGGGCTCAAGGCCGACCTGACGGCAGATCTTGCTGGTGACCACCGCGTTGTCGCCGGTCAGCACTTTGACCGCTACGCCGATCTGTTGCAGTGCAGCAATCGCCGGGCCGGCGGTTTCCTTGGGTGGATCGAGGAAGGTCAGGAACCCCTGGATCACCAGGTTGCGTTCATCGCCGGTGGTGTACTGCTGGCGTGCCAGCGCCTTGGGGATCGTGCGAGTCGCCACCACCAGCACCCGAAAGCCGTCTTCGTTGTAATCGTTGGCAATCGCCAGCAGTTCCTCGCGGCGGCGTTCATCCAATGGCACGGCGGCGCCGGCGTCCAGCACATGGGTGGCAATGCCGAGCATCTCTTCCACCGCGCCTTTGCACACCAGCAGATGGTCGTCGGCCGCGTCCTTGACCACGATGGACAGGCGACGGCGGACGAAGTCGAAGGGCAATTCATCGACCTTGCTGTAGGCAAACGGCACCTGGAATTTCGGATTCTGCTCTGAAAACTGCACCACTGCCTGGTCCATCAGGTTCTTCATGCCGCTCTGGTGATAGCTGTTGAGCCAGGCCAGGGACAGCACGGCATCATCGCGTTGGCCAAAGGCGTTGACGTGATGTTCGAGGATGATTTTGTCCTGGGTCAGGGTGCCGGTCTTGTCGGTGCACAACACATCCATGGAGCCGAAGTTCTGTATCGCATTCAAGCGCTTGACCACCACTTTGCGCTTGGCCATGGCCGTGGCGCCCTTGGCCAGGTTGGCGCTGACGATCATCGGCAGCATTTCCGGGGTGAGGCCCACGGCCACCGCCAGGGCAAACAGGAAGGCGTCGCCCCAGTCACCTTTGGAGAAACCGTTGAGGAAGAACACGATCGGCACCATCACCAGCATGAACCGGATCAACAACCAGCTGACGCTGTTCACTCCACGGTCGAACGCGGTCTGCACCCGTGAGCCAACAATCGCCTTGGCCAGGGAGCCGAAATACGTACGCGCTCCGGTGGCCACCACCACGGCCCTGGCCCGGCCGCTGACCACGTTGGTGCCCATGAAACAAATGTTTGGCAGGTCCAGCAGGTTGCCTTGATCGGCGCTCACCGGGCCGGCGGATTTTTGCGTGACGTCGCCCAGGGTGTCGTACTTCTCCACCGGCAAGGCTTCGCCGGTGAGCACGGCCTGGCTGATAAACAGATCGCGGGATTCGATCAGGCGGATGTCGGCGGGGATCATGTCACCGGCCGAAAGCTGCACGATATCGCCGGCCACCAGGTCGCGCATCGGCACTTCGCGCAGGGTCGGTTGGCTGCCCACCTGCTCACGGCGCAGCACGGTAGCGGTGGTGCGGACCATGGCTTTCAAGGCCTCGGCGGATTTGGCCGAGCGGTGCTCCTGCCAGAAGCGCAGCAGGCTGCTGAGCAGGACCATGGTCATGATAATGATGACTTTGGTCGGGTCAGCGTCTTCACCTGCCTGCATCGGCAGCCAGCAATCGGTAAAGAAGCTGATGGCGCCCAGGGTCAGTAGTACGTAGATGAACGGGTTGTTCAGTGCGTGCAGGAACTGGATGAGTGCATGGGGCGGCTTGTCGTGGGCAACTTCGTTATAGCCTTCCCGTTGCAGGCGGGCAGAGGCGTCCAGTTCGGTCAGGCCATCCTGGGTGGCACGGACGTTGGCGAGGGTGGCTTGCAGGCCGTTGTGGGCTTCGCGGGCGGCACGCATCGACAGTCTGGTGCCTTCGTCGATGCCTTTTTTCTTGTTCAGTGGCGTGTTTTTTACGGCGCTCATGGTTTGTACTCCTGTCGCCAGCCCTCGACAAAACATACCGGTACTTACCTGATTACAGGCGAGCAACAGCATGCCGGGCCGCCAACTTGGCGATCGGTTTAAATAAAGTATTCACATCACTTTTACAGTGCCCGCCAACAGCGTGTTAGTTAACTAACACGCAGCGGGCTACGACTGGATAAGTCCATAAAGAACTCCAGGGTATTAATAAGAAAGTTGCTGTTTCCAGCCAGCTCAGGCGGCGCGAGCGCTCACATACAGAACGAGCATCAAGCTGGCTTGCTCCAGGCTGGAAACCTTCGGTCTCTGCGGGTCTTGAGGGTCGGCGTGGTCCCACTGCTGCACCAATTGGCCGCTTTGCGGGCAGATACGCCAGTGCGCCAGCGGGCGCGCTGGATACACTTGAGGGGAGGGTGCAACAAAGGTCGGGCGGGCCGGGGCAAAGCCTGCGGGCGCCCGGCACAGCTTGGCGCGCAGGGCTGCGGCTAGCGTGCGTACATCAGGCAAAACAAGGAGTTGGAAGGTCATAACACACCTCGGGACCGGACGGGCATCCGGCGAGGCAGTTACGGTGGAGCATCAAGCTCTAGCGCAGCTTACCGGACCGGGGAGGCGAGTCCTGTCATATTCTGGGTTTGGCGCCCGACGCCCGCAAACGCGGTGCTCGGACAGCGACTAGATACTGTGTCCATTGGCTTCTTTTGTGAGGTTTAAAAAAGGCCCCAGTTGCGGGCAGGGGCAATCTACTCAGGCGCTTACAAAATGTCAACGCATGATTAATTAAATTACCCAGTGTTCAGAGTTTATTCAGGCGAGAGGCGCTGGAAGTTACGCGATATATAACTTCATATACCTTGTGCCGCGAGAATCGCCAGATAGATCAATACCAACCCGCAGGTGCCATAACTAATACGTTGCCACAGGGGCGAAGCATTCTTGCGCAACAGGTTCACCAGCGCTGCGATCAGAAAACAGGACAACACCGATGCCAGCATGAAGCCGGCAAAAAACATCAGGGTTTGCCCATGGCTGGGCGTGGCGCCGACGATGCCGGACAACGCACTGCCCAGCGCGCCCCAGTAAACAATGTTTTTCGGATTAGCCAGGGAAATCGCCGCGCCCACCGCCAAGGCATTCTGTCCGGAACTGGCCGGTGCGTTGCCGGCTTCTGGTAACTGCCACGCATCGATCAGGCTGCGTACGCCGAGCCACGCCAGGTACAGCGCACAGACAACGGTCAGCGGCACACGCACGGCGTCATGCTGGATAAGCAGGGCAATGCCGGTCAGGCCGATAACGGCCCAGACAGCATCACCGGCCAGCGAGCCGATCTGCACCATCAGCGCAGGGGTAAAGCCGTGCAGCAAGCCTCGTCGCAAGGTCTCCGCCAACACGGCGCCAGGGGACAGGCAAAACACAAAACCGAATACCAGCGCGTAGAAAAAGATTGTCAGCATGCCCGCGATCCTTCCAATGAGGAGGGCAGTGTGAAGCGCGGGGCGAAGGTTGTCTTGAACCAGATTGCGCTGCTCAGCGTTTCACTGCGCTCTGGTAACGACCCGGAGTCATGCCGTACGCCGCGCGAAAATGCCGATTGAGGTGGCTCTGGTCGGCGAACCCCAGGTCCTGGGCGACGTCCGACGCGGCAGCGCCGTTACGCAACAACCCCTTCGCACGACGGGTGCGCAGTTGCATGGCCCACTGGCGAGGGCTGAGTCCGGTCTCTTTTTGGAAGGCCCGTAGCAGGTGGAATTTGGACAGCCCCAACTCGTCGCCGAGGTGGTCCAAGGGCAGCGAGTGATGCAGGTGCTCGGCCAGCAACTCCTGGGCACGCAGGACCATGGCTTTACCTGTCGCCGTACTGCCGGGCAGGCGTACGCCACTCATGGCAACCACCTCACCGAGCAGCACGACCATGGCGTCTTCATTCAGGTCACGGACCAGCGCATCAGCGCACAACGCGCCTTTCACCGCCGCTGCCAGGCGTTGCGCGAGCAGTGGTTGAACACATAACGAGCGATCAAACTCCAGATGCGCCAGGCCCAGGTCCGCTGCTAATTGATCCGCAGTGACATAAAGGCTGACGAACTGCCACGGTGCGCCATCCGCCGCACCACCGCCTTGAATCTGCCCAGGGTTGTACAGGGTAATGCTGCCCGGCCCGGCGTCGAACTCCCGGCGGTCCAGCCAGACTTTTTCCTCGCCGACCAGGTTTACGCCGATCACACATTCGTCATGGCTGTGGCGGGCGAAGGTCAGGCCGGTGCAGACGGTGCTGCTGACTTCGTAGTGGCCCAGCCAGGCGTGTTGCATCGTGCTCATTGCGCAAGCTCAGTCAGGAAGTGGGCATGAGCATACGCTGGCAGCACGGGCCAGATCGACTATTGATTGACCCGTGTGAGTCATTGCGTTCTCCCGTTACAACGCGGCGATACGGGATAACTCGACCTTTAGTCGGGCAGGATCGAGACAGGTAAACGGCAGGGCGAAAAACGCCTGGCAGCGACGTTCGATGATCGTGAGCGTGGCCTTGAACGCTGCGTCCACGCAAGCTTCATCGCCGTGGACATCCGACGGGTCCTCTAACCCCCAGTGCGCCTTGAGCGCCGGCCCGAAATACACCGGGCAGGCTTCGCCGGCGGCCTTGTCGCAGACGGTGATAACCAAATCCGGTGGGCTGCCTTCAAAGGCGTCGTTGCCCTTGCTGTACAACCCTTCGGTACTGATGCCCGCTGCCTGCAGCGTGCTCAGGCTGCGCGGCAGCACCTCGCCCTTGGGAAAACTGCCTGAGCTGATGGCCTCGAAACCTTGCGGTGCGAGGTGGTTGAACACTGCTTCGGACAAGATGCTGCGGCAGCTGTTGGCGGTGCACATGAACAGGACTTTCATTGCAGTCTCTCCGTCAGACACTCAGGCGCAACGCGAGGGCGGCGAGGGTGATCAGCAGCACCGGCAAGGTCAGCACAATCCCGACCTTGAAGTAGTAGCCCCAGGTGATGGTGATGCCTTTGCGTGCAAGGATATGCAGCCATAGCAGGGTGGCCAGGCTGCCGATGGGGGTGATTTTCGGGCCCAGGTCGCTGCCGATCACGTTGGCGTAGATCATCGCGTCCTTGACCACGCCCACGGCATGGCTGGACTCGATGGACAGCGCGCCGATCAAGACCGTCGGGAGGTTGTTCATCGCCGAGGACAGCAAGGCCGTCAGTACCCCGGTGCCCATGGCCGCGCCCCAGACACCGTAAGTGGCAAAAGTATCAAGCCAGGTCGCCAGGTAGGTGGTGAGGCCAGCGTTACGCAAACCGTAGACCACCAGGTACATGCCCAGGGAGAAAATCACGATCTGCCACGGAGCTTCCTTCAGCACTTTGCGCGTGGAGATCTTGTGGCCCTTGGCGGCGATCACCAGCAGGAGCACAGCGCACACTGCGGAAATCGCGCTGATCGGAATGCCCAGCGGTTCCAGTGCAAAGCAGCCGATCAACAGGATCCCCAGCACCCACCAGCCGGCACGGAAAGTGGCGCGGTCATGGATGGCGCTGGCGGGGTCTGCAAGGTCGGCGGGGTCGTAGGTGTGCGGGATGTCGCGGCGGAAGAACCACAGCAATATGGCGAGGGTGGCCGCGACGCTGACGAGGTTGACCGGCACCATCACTGCCGCGTATTCGTTGAAGCCGATCTTGAAGTAGTCCGCCGATACGATATTCACCAGGTTCGACACCACCAGCGGCAGGCTTGCCGTATCGGCGATAAACCCTGCGCCCATGACAAACGCCAGGGTGGCCGCCGGTGAAAAACGCAGGGCCAGCAGCATCGACATGACAATGGGGGTAAGGATCAGCGCCGCGCCGTCGTTGGCAAACAGCGCCGATACCAGCGCACCGAGCAGCACCATATAGGCAAACAACCGCCGACCACGCCCACGGCCCCAGCGCGCCACATGCAGGGCGGTCCAGGCAAAGAACCCGGCTTCATCCAGCAACAGGCTGATGATGATCAGCGCGACAAACGTACCGGTGGCGTTCCAGATGATGTGCCACACCACCGGGATATCGCCCAGGCTGACCGCGCCGCAGGCCAGGGCCAGGATCGCGCCGAGGGTTGCGCTCCAGCCAACGCCGAGGCCCTTGGGCTGCCAGATGACCAGGATGATGGTGACGATGAAAATGGCAACGGCGACAAGCATGAATTAACGCTCCGGCAGCTCAGCAGCGATGCTGGCCCGTAGTGGTCTGCAACCATGGGGAGTTGTATGGCGGTTAGGGAATATACGTATTTCCCCATATTTCAGCCAAACTTTGTTTCAAATTGACCTGGATCAAACACCGGCAACTCAGCCACAAGTGATTGAAATTAAAATGAAACACGAATGTCCTAAAGTGCCCGCCCATTGCTGAAGAAGGAAGCCCCCGCGTGCCCCGTGCCACTCGTAACCTGCGCAAGACCTTGGATTCCGTCGCGGAAAATAACGAAACCGCGGCGTTCGACCTGATGCGCGCCGTCGAGAAACTCGGCGATGAAGTGCTACGCCAGCGCCTGCTCAATACCATTCACCGGCTTAATCAGGATGCTCACGAGCTGCGTGAGGCGCGCGATTCGGTCGAATGGGTGTCGGTCAAACTGGCGTGATGGGCCAGTGCAGTCGTCCATATTCGGTTAACTATTCATAGGAACCAGTGCCGGTGACAGCGCCAATCGGATGAGGACATTCCTGAACCCGATAGGTATTGACATGCTACCTCCCATCGCGTTTTCCCATCTGCCATCCACACCCACCGCGCAACAGGCTGGTCTATCGCCTGCTGTGATGCAGTCTTCAATGCCGACGCTATAGCCCCCCAACGGGCAGTTCCGCGTACAGCGGATGTGCGCAATATCGTTCAAGACAATCTTGATACCGGCAGGCATGCTTGGAGCCCCCCAGCCGACGAGCCTGTTTCAGATGCCCAATGCCTTGCCTCTCCACGCGTTTTCCCGCGGCGCAATTGCAGTGATTCCCTTGTCGTTGGCCTGTGCACCCTGGGGGTTGTTGGCCGGTTCCATGGCCATCGATGCACAATTCACCCCGCTGCAGGCCCAAGGCCTCTCCGCCATTGTGTTTGCCGGTGCCGCACAACTGGTGGCCATTGGCATGGTCAAGAGCGGTGCCAGCCTGATTTCCATCGTGCTGACCACGTTGCTGCTGACGTCCCAGCATTTGCTGTACGGCATGCATATGCGTCCAACGTTGTCGGCACTGGATAGCCGCTGGCGCATGAGCCTGGGGTTCCTGCTCACCGACGAGTTCTTCGCCTTGGTCAGCCACTATGACCGCCAGACCTTCAATCGCTGGTATGCCTTGGGCGTCGGCCTGACGTTTTATATCATCTGGAACCTGTTCACCCTGGCTGGCATTGTGCTGGGCAAAAGCATTCCCGGTCTCGATCAACTGGGCCTGGAGTTTTCCATTGCCGCGACCTTCATTGCCTTGATCACCCCCGTGGTGCGGGATGTGCCGACCGTGGTCTGCGTAGCGGTGTCATTGCTCTGTTCAGTGTGGCTGAGCTTCCTGCACTGGGAGTCGGCCGTGGTGGTGTCCGGTGTGCTGGGCATGAGCGCAGGCTTTATCTGCAAGCGACTGGGAGTAGGGCAGCCATGATTTACCTGATGATTGTGGCCATGGGCCTGGTGGTGTTTCTCAACCGCTACCTGTTCATCGAACCTCGCCTGCCGGTGCGCCTCAACCGTGGCGCGCGGGAGTTTCTCGGGTTTGCGGTGCCGGGGATGCTGACAGCGATTTGCGGGCCGATTATTTTTCTTGCCGACCACCAGCTCAACCTCAGCCCGGCCAACCCGTATTTGCTGGCGGGTATCAGTGCGGTCGCGTTGATGTTCTGGACACGCAATGTGCTGCTCACGGTCGTGCTGAGCATGGCGCTGTTTTATCTGTTCCGTTGGTGGCTCTGACGCGCAGACGAAAAAAAGCCCGCGGGAGGGCGGGCAGAAGGGAGTCTTCAAAAATGAGCCAGGCCACTATAGGTGGCGTTCGCCTGCGTCACCGTGAAACAAAATTCATCCAGGCGCCAGTCAGTTGCGCGGCAATGCTACAGTCGCGTTTTTTTTCAAGGAGGCGATGGCATGCACAAGGTGGTTATAGGCGCATTGGTCGTGGCAGCACTGGCCGGCTGCGCAGGTTCGAAGATGAACGAAGCGCGCTCGGGAGCGCCCTACAAGACCCTGGCATCGGACAAGGCCACGGTGGTGGTTGCCGAGTGCATTCAATTTGGCTGGCAGGATGAAAGCGTCTACGGCGTCGATGCCAGTGGCTTCAAGGAGCCGAATGGCGCCGGTGGTTTCACCGTCTATACCAGGGGCGGGGATTACTTCGCCGATGTGCAAAGTGCCGGTGCAGGATCGTCCATCAAGTACTACGCCGGCGAAGACACGATGCCCGCCAAACGTCGATTGGCCGCGCTGGCGACTTGTCTGTAATCCGTTGCCTTAGTGTTTTTAGGAAACGCCCGGCGGGACAGCCGCCGGACATTGGCTTATTATTCCCACCGCTTGCCCGGCGTGATGGCTCTTTACCGGTACACGGACGTCGAGGCCATACCGTCGGGCGAGCATCTTTAGCCCTTATCGCGGCATAAACCCCAAGTGCCAGCGACGCGGAATCTTCAGCGATACCAGCCCCAACACCCCAGCCAACCCACTGCTGACCAGCAACGCCTTCAGGCCCATGTGCTGCTCCAGCAACGCGCCAATGACTGCACCCACAAACATGCCGCCCCACGGGATCAACTGCACCCGCCAGCCGTTACGCCTTTCACCCAGCATCCAGCGCCCCAGGCCACGACCAAAGCGTGACAGCGCCCCGGTGACATAGGTAAGGCCCACGGGCAAACCGTTGACCTCTTCGACGGCCGCATTGAGCATGCCCATTGCGATGATCGCCGCCAGCAGCGCGGGTAAGGTATCGTCTGATGGCCACAGCGCACCGGCGCACAAAAAAGCCGCGATACATAACAGCAAAGGCAGCGTATGCCGCCGGCCAAAGCGACTGACCACCACGCCCAATGCGTTGCCGACCACGAAGGTGGCGACCAGCAATAACAAGCGCCCCGTCAGCCCCAGATCGCCTGCGCTGATCGCCACGGCCAGGCGCGTGGTGTTGCCGCTCATAAACGAAACAAAATCGCCGCTGGCCATAAAGCCGATGGCATCAGTCATACCGGCCAACACCGAAAGACTGGCCACCAGCATCAAGCCGACTCGGCCGCGCCAACGCTGTCGATGGGCGAGTGCAGCATTGGCGTAAGGCTTGCGGGACGAAGGCAGCATAGGGCCGGGTTCCTCGGTGAGATTATCCGGCCACTACGGTAGGACGCTTTGCGCCCACACGCAATGACCTCAGGCAGCGTCCAGTCGCCAGCCATCCGGCGTCCAGCGCAACCGGTGGGTCGGCCGGATCGCCTGCACAAACGCCGCATCATGGGACACCACCACCATCGCTCCGCCAAACCCTTGCAGCGCCTGCTCGAAAGCCGTCACTGATTCCAGGTCCAGGTGATTGCTGGGTTCGTCGAGCAGCAACAGTTGCGCCGGCACATGGCGCCACAGGGCGATTGCCATGGCGGCTTTCAGGCGTTCGCCGCCGCTGAGTTGCGCGACCGGTTGGATCACGCGCAGCGCGTCCAGTTGCAGCAAGGCCAAGCGCGTGCGCAGCTCGGCTTCGGTCAGCGGCGTACCCAGCAGGTTGAGCTGCTCGATGATCGAGCGATGATTGTCCAGCAAGCCGAGATGCTGATCGATATAGGCACTGGGCACATGCACGCTGCATTCCCCTGCGACCGCTTGCCGTTGGCCAGCCAAGACTTTGAGCAGCGTGGACTTGCCGCAACCGTTCGGCCCATGCACGGCGACACGTACCGGGCCCGTGAGGTGGAGGTTGACGCAACTCGCGGGCAGCCACGGCAGTTGAGCATCGACTAAGGTCGCGACGGTGCGCCCGCTGGGCACGACCGACGCAGGTAACGTCAACAAAATCGTCGACTCATCCTGCACCCGCTCGTAGGCCAGGCGCACCTGGCTGTCCAGATGCTCCTTGCTGTGCTGGTGAGCGCTGCGCACGGTGCTGACGATGTGGGTAGCGGCGCTTTTCCAGCGCGCCTTGGTGAAACGGTCGACGTTGGCGGCTTGCGCCTGTTTGCGAGAGTGGGCAGCATTGCGTTGCAGGCTGTCGTGGTCCTTTTGCAGGCGCTTGCGTTCGCGACTGCGCTCCAGGCGTGCGTGCTCCAATGCGGCGACAGAGGCCTGCTGTTGGGCGTCACGCTGCACGCGATAGGCGTCGTAATTGCCGCCATACACACGCACGCCAAGGGGCGACAGCTCAATGATGCGCCCCATGCGGTTGAGCAACTGTCGATCATGACTTACTACCACCAGGCCGCCAGGCCAATCAGCCAGAACCCGCAGCAGCCAGGTGCGGCCCGCGCTGTCGAGGTGGTTGCTAGGCTCATCAAGCACCAGCAACTGCGGCGCAGACAGCAGCGCACCGATGATCGCAACCCGGGCCAGTTGTCCGCCGCTGAGTTGCTCGGCAGGCGTGTCGACACTCAGATGCGACAATCCCGCTGTATCCAAAGCGCTGCGCAAACGGTCCGCGAGGTCCCAGCGTTCATCGATCGTCGCCAGGTCATCCACACTGGCGGTGCCTCTGGCCATACGATCCAGTGCCGCCAAGGTGTCAGCGGTTCCTGTGAGGCTGGCGACCGTATCGCCCGGCTCGACCACCACGGTCTGAGGCACAAACGCCACGCTCGCCCGGCGATCCAGCGTGCCGCAGGAGGGTGACAACTCGCCGGCGATCAACCTCGCGAGGATACTTTTGCCACAGCCATTGCGCCCCACGATGCCGGTGGGCGTAGGGTCGATGGACAGGGTGAGGTCTTCCAGCAGGGTTTCGCCATTGGCGAACTGGAAGTACAGGTGTTGCAGGGAAACCAAAGCGGGCAGCCGGTTGACGTGAGTCATCAGCACCTCCAAAGCAATGTCGAACAGGCCAACAAGCACGCCAGGCGGCTCGTTGCAGGTACATTCTGGAAGGCTTAGTGGTTCACGTCGGCGGTCATCCCGTGGGGCAGAAAGGAGGTAAAGCCTAACTCGCCTCGGCGAGCTGTTCAAGGAACATGGCCAGCGCGACTTCCTCTGCCTTGAGCCCTTTGCGCACCCGCGGCTTGGGCAATCTGGACAGCTCGCCCAGGCTGAAATGCTCCAATACCGCCGGGTGTATGTAGCATTTTCGGCACACCGCCGGTGTATTCCCCAACTGCCGGGCAACGTCCTTGACCATCGCCACCACATGCCGTTTGGCGTCGGATTCCGGCTGCCATTCCAACTCGCGCAACACCGCCAGCGCCAGGGCGGTGCCGGCCCAGGTGCGATAGTCCTTGGCGGTGAAATCGGCGCCGGTGAGGCTGTGCAAGTAGGCGTTTACATCATGGGAACTGACGGTGTGTCGTTCGCCGTCTGCGTCCAGGTACTGGAACAAGTCCTGACCGGGCAATTCCATGCAGCGCTTGACCACGTTGGCCAGGCGCCGGTCCTTGACGCTGACCTGATGCTCCACGCCACTTTTGCCGCGAAACTGGAACTGTATCTCGCTGCCATTGATGTCCACATGGCGGTTGCGCAGGGTGGTTAAACCGTAGGATTTGTTGTCGCGGGCGTATTGGGTATTGCCGACGCGGATCAAGGTAGCGTCCAGCAGCATCACCACGGTGGCCAGGACTTTTTCACGGGTAAAGCCAGGCTCGGCCAGTTGGGCCTCCAACTGCTTGCGCAACTTGGGCAGTGCGCTACCGAACGCTTGCAGGCGTGAGTATTTGTCGGTGTCACGGACTTCGCGCCAGCGCGGGTGGTAGCGATACTGCTTGCGTCCACGGGCGTCGCGCCCGGTGGCTTGCAGATGGCCACGCGGGTCGGCGCAGATCCACACGTCGGTATAGGCGGGCGGGACGGCGAGGGCGTTGATACGCTTGATTTCCTCGTCGTCGTCAAGGCGCTCACCCTTGGCATTGAAGTACTGGAACTTGCCGCGCACCCGCTTGCGGCGAATGCCGGGTTGGGTGTCGTCAACATAATGCAGGTCGCGGGGCAGGTCGGCGGGGATCGCGGAGTCGGGCATGGCGGGTTCCTTGGCAACAAATCAGGCCGGTATGTCTGATTGACCGCAGCGCTGTGCGGTCGTGCCAAATGCTTACGCCAGCACCGCGACTGCCTTGATCTGTGCCCACAGCGTCTGGCCCGGATGCAGTTGCAACTGGTCGCGGGAGAAGCGCGTGATGCGCGCCAGCAATGGCGTGCCCTCGGCTTCCAGGCGCACCAATACATGGGCGCTGTTGTCTGCGGGCGTTTCCTGGATCACCGTTACCGGCAGGCGATTGAGGATGCTGCTCGGTTCCGACCCTTGCAGGCTGAGGCTCACGTCCCGTGCCTGCACCTTGACCCGCAGCGCGTGGCCCACGGCCATCGGTGCATGGGCCACGCGCATGGACAAGGCGCTGCCCGGCAGATGCAGGGTCAGCAACTGGTAATGCGCGTCGTAGGCAGTGACCGTGCCGTTGATCACCACACCGGCATCGTCGCCCCGTGCCAGCGGCAGGTCGAGCCGCGCCAGGGTTTCGCCAATCGGTCCGCTGGCCAGGGCCTTGCCGTCACTGAGCAGGACGATATGGTCGGCCAGGCGTGCGACCTCATCCTGGGCGTGGCTGACGTACAGCACCGGAATATCCAGCTCATCGTGCAGGCGTTCCAGGTACGGCAGGATTTCGTTTTTGCGCTGGCTGTCGAGGGCGGCCAGCGGTTCATCCATCAACAGCAGTTTCGGGCTGGTGAGCAAGGCACGGGCGATGCCGATGCGCTGGCGTTCACCGCCGGACAAGTGCAGCGGGTTGCGCTCCAACAGGTGACCAATCCCCAATAGCGCCGTGGCCTGGGCCATATCCACCCGGCGCTGTAGGCGGGGAATGCGCTTGAGGCCGAACTCCAGGTTGGCCCGCACCGACAAATGCGCGAACAGGCTGGCCTCCTGGAAGACGTAACCCAGCGCACGTTTATGGGGCGGTACGAACAACCCGCTGCGGCTGTCTTGCCACACGTCATCGTTGACCTGGATGAAACCATTTTCGGCGCGTTCAAGCCCGGCGATGCAGCGCAGGCAGGTAGTCTTGCCGGAGCCGGAATGCCCGTACAGCGCGGTCACGCCACGGCCTGGCAGATGCAGGTCCACGTCCAGCGCAAACCCGGAATAACGGAGTTGCAGGCGTACATCAATCATCGACATCAGCTCCAGCCCATCCTGGTTTTACGGCTGGAATACAGCGCCAGCAACACGAGGAACGCAAATACCACCATGGCGCCGGCCAGCCAATGGGCCTGGGCGTATTCCATGGCTTCGACATGGTCGTAGATCTGCACCGAGACCACGCGGGTCTTGTCCGGGATATTGCCGCCGATCATCAGCACCACGCCGAACTCACCGACGGTGTGGGCAAATCCGAGGATCGAGGCCGTGATAAAGCCTGGTCGCGCCAGGGGCAGGATCACAGTAAAAAAAGTGTCCCAGGGATTGGCGCGCAGGGTCGCGGCCACTTCCAGTGGGCGAGTGCCGATGGCGGAAAACGCGTTTTGCAACGGCTGCACCACAAACGGCATGGAATAGATCACCGAACCAATCACCAGCCCGGCAAAGCTGAAGGTGAGGGTGCCCAGGCCCAGCCATTGGGTGAACTGGCCGAAGTAGCCATTTGGCCCCATGGTCAACAGCAGGTAGAAACCGATCACCGTCGGAGGCAACACCAACGGCAGGGCCACAATGGCGCCAATCGGGCCGCGCCACCACGATTGGGTGCGCGACAGCCACAACGCAATCGGCGTGCCGATGACCAGCAGGATCACGGTGGTCAGCGACGCGAGCTTGATGGTCAACCAGATAGCGGAAAAATCGGCACTCGATAGGGGCATTTACTTGGCCAGCTCGTAACCGTAGGACTTGATAACGGCAGCGGCTTTTGGTCCTTTGAGGTACTCGACCAGCGCTTTGGCAGCAGCGCTGTCTTTGCCTTTGTTCAGGATTACCGCGTCCTGTTTGATCGGATCGTGCATGGACGCCGGAACGATCCACGCCGAACCGCTGGTGACTTTGCCGTCTTTATAGATCTGCGACAAGGCGACAAAACCCAACTCGGCGTTGCCGGTGGATACAAACTGGAAGGCCTGGGTGATGTTCTGGCCTTCGACGAGCTTGTCCTTGACCTTCTCGCTCAGGCCTTCTTTCGCCAGTACTTGGGTGGCGGCCAGGCCGTAGGGCGCGGCTTTCGGGTTGGCGATGGACAGGTGCTTGAAGTCGTTGTTCTTCAAGACGTCGCCTTTGGCGTCTACATAGCCTTCTTTGGCCGACCACAGCGCGAGGGTGCCCACGGCGTAGGTGAAGCGCGAGCCTTTGACGGTATCACCTTCGCTTTCGAGTTTTTGCGGAGTGGTGTCGTCGGCGCTCAGGAACACTTCGAACGGCGCGCCGTTCTTGATCTGGGTGTAGAACTGGCCCGTGGCGCCGTAGGCCGCGACCAGTTTGTGACCGGTGTCTTTTTCAAAATCGGCGGCAATCGCCTGGATCGGTGCGGTGAAGTTGGCGGCGACGGCCACCTGCACTTCATCGGCCTGGGCCGAGCCGAAAGCGAACGCAGCGACCAACACGGCCAGGCGTGAGGCGTGAATCATCATGGAGCAGCTCCTTGGAGATGTACGGCGTGTTATAGGTAGAAGGGCTAACCGCTATGTATGGGAATATATAGCGGTTAGCCATCGCCGGTACAGCGCAAAGTTGCTCCAGACGGCTGGACTATTTGAGTATGGCCAGCGCGTGTTCCGCCAGCTCGCGGGTCAGGTCATAGGTGGTTGCGTCTTTGCCAAGGCGCAATGCCTGGCCCGACCAGAGATTACTGAACCCGGCTTCGTCCCTGGCCTTGAGCGGCATCAATGCACCGCCAGCACGCGGAAACGCGGGAGCTGTCGGGTTGATTGCACCCAGTTCACGCATCACACGGTTGACGATGCCCCGCGCCGGGCGGCCGGTGAACAGGTTGGTCAGCGCGGTTTCGCTGGCCTGGGCATGGCGCAGTGCATGGTGATGGGACGCGCTGACCGTAGCTTCAGGGGTGAATAGATACGCGGTGCCAATCTGTACCGCGCTAGCGCCCAGGGCAAATGCCGCGACAATACCCCGTGCATCGCCAATGCCTCCGGCGGCAATCACTGGCACGTTCACGGCGTCGACAATCTGGGGTAGCAGGGCGAACAGGCCGATCTGCGTGTTGAGGTCGTCGCTGAGGAACAAGCCCCGATGACCGCCAGCTTCACTGCCCATGGCGATGATCGCGTCGCAGCCGTGCTGTTCCAGCCAGACGGCTTCTTCCACGGTGGTGGCCGACGACAGCACCTTGGCGCCAGTGGCTTTTACCCGATCCAGTAAGGTTTTTTCCGGCAGGCCGAAGTGAAAGCTGACGACTTCGGGCCGGAATTCTTCCACCACCTGGCAGGCGGCGTCATTGAACGGTGCGCGGTCACTGACCGGGGTGGGTGCATCAAAGTCTGCGCCCAGCTCGTGGTAGTAAGGCTCCAGCAAAGCCTTCCAGCGGCGATCCCGTGCTACGTCCACTTCAGGCGGTTGGTGGCAGAAGAAGTTGACGTTGATGGGGCGCGTGCTGGCCTGGCGAATGGTCGCAAGGGCCTCGCGCAGTTGTTCGATGTTCAGTGTCGCAGCAGGCATCGAACCGAGTGCTCCAGCTTCGCAGGCCGCGATGACCATAGCGGCGGAAGTGGCGCCGGCCATAGGCGCTTGGATGATGGGCAGGTCGATGCCCAATAGGTCGAGAATGCGCGTGTCTGGCCAGGTGCTCATGGGATGCGTCTCCAGCGGTCGTCGGACTTTTCGCTGTTTTAGCAGGGCGTCCGCCATCGGGCCAGTCTGTTTTATTCACTGGACGACGCTGGGGTTTCGTGCGCGTTTAGTGGTCGCGTTCGCGGTCAAGCAATTGCCGCTTGCGCTCAACGCCCCAGCGATAGCCCGACAAATCACCATTGCTGCGCACCACACGGTGACAGGGAATCGCCACCGCCAGGCTGTTGGCGCCGCAGGCCTGGGCGACGGCCCGGAACGACTTGGGCGCGCCAATGCGCTCGGCAATCTGCCCATAGCTGGCGGTGTCGCCCACCGGAATGTCGCGCAAAGCCTGCCAGACCCGTTGCTGGAACGCGGTGCCGCGCAAGTCCAGCGGCAAATCCAGCCCCAGAGCGGGTGCCTCGATGAATCCCACGACATGGGCGACCAATTGCTCGAAGTCGTGATCGGCGCCCACCAGGTCAGCCTTGGGAAACTGATCCTGCAGGTCACGCACCAGTTGCTCCGGCTCATCCCCCAGCAGGATCGCGCACACGCCGCGCGTGCTCTGGGCCACCAGGATCGCCCCCAAAGAGCATTCGCCGACGGCAAACAGGATTGCGCTGTTGGTGCCACCGGCCTTGTAGTCAGTGGGTTTCATCCCCAGCAACTGGTTGGCCGACTCATAGAAACGGCTGTTGGAGTTGAAGCCGGCGTCGTACAGGGCATCCGTCACCGTCTGCGTACCCTTGAGCCCGGCGCGCATTTTTTGCGAGCGATGGGCGCTTGCGTAGCCTTTGGGCGTCAGGCCGGTGACGGCTTTGAAGATCCGGTGGAAATGGAAAGGGCTCAGCCCGGCGAGTGTGGCGAGGGTGTTGAGGCTGGGCGGGGTAGCCGCCTGCTCGATATGCCGGCAGGCGTCAGCCACCCGTTGGGCGTCCTGCGCGGCGCGTTGTGTCTGGTCGCCGGCGGCACGTTTGCTGGGACGATAACCGGCGGCTTCGGCCTGCGCCGGCGTGTCGAAGAACTCGATATTTTCCGGGCGCGGCAAGCGCGAAGCGCTGCTGGGACGGCAATACACGCCGGTGGTTTTCACACCGTAAACGAACAGTGTGTCAGCTTTGGAATCGCGGGCGAGAATCGCCGCCCAGCGCGGATCTTGTTCAGTAGTCATGTTCGGCACTCTTGACGGATCCTGGTCAGATTAGCCGCGCCTCACCGGCCAGGCACTCCGAAGCTTGCGCTCGAATTAGCCGGCGGTACGAAATGTCAGGTTGATGCGTTGTGGCCCCATGACCGGGTGCACACCCTCCTTGATCGGCAACACACCATGGAAACGCAGGCGATCAACGCCGCCCCAGACAGCCACGTCGCCATGGAACAGCGAGACCTTTTGGGTTTTGTCACTGCGCTGGTGACCGCCGAACAGGAAAACCGCCGGCAACCCGAGCGAAACCGAGACCACGGGCGCGCTGTACTGGCGTTCATTCTTGTCTTGATGCAGGGACATTTTGGCGCCCGGTACATAGCGGTTGATCAGGCAGGCATCGGGGGCGAAGTCGATAAAGCCGGCATCGGCAGCGGCCAGCACGGCAAGTTGGCGCAACGCATCGGGCAATGCTGGCCAGGGTTCCTGACTGCGCGGGTCCAGTGGGCTGTAGCGGTACCCACGGGTGTCGGTGGTCCAGCCCAGTGCGCCGCAACTGCTCAACGCCGCCGACATCGTGAAGCCGCCTGGGGTGACCATTTGCCGAAACGGGGATTGAGCCAACACGCGCCGCAGTTCTGGCAGAAGCCGCTCAATCCAGGGCAGGGCGAAGCCCCTTAACACGTAGGACTGTTCACCAATTTGCTCACGCCGAGCAGGTTGTTGCAGGGCGTCATCGGCGAACAGGTCGACAGTGGGGCCGGGCATGAGCTTACAGCGCCTTGCTCACGTTGATGTCGGTGATCACATCATCGGCATCATGGATTTTGTCCAAGGCTTTGCGGGCCTCTTCCTCACTGTTGGTCGTCAACTGGGCGAACTCGAAGCGGCGTTCACCGTTTAGCTTGTATTTGATTACGTATTTGGTGGTGGTCACGGCGATTTCCTGTGGCGTGTTCGGATCAGCTCAGCTTGGTGCTGGTACGACGTACGATGCGAATCTTGTGGGACAACGCGGGTTTGCGCGTAACGCTGATGGCGCGGCGGGTCACTACATCCAGGGTGATGTTCCAGAACCCGGTGCTGGGGGCAGTGATTTTGGCCGGAAACTTGTCAAACGCGCCACCATGGTAAGTGTGGCGGCCGCCATTTTTAAAGCTGCGAAAATTCGCATCGCTCATCAGGCGGATATTGCAAGTCTGCGAGCATTCGATGACGACGATATCTCCCTCATTGAGGTGCTCGCGCTGGTGAATGAATTTCATGAGGTGTCTCCAGAAGGGCTTTTTCTGAAAAATCAGAACGATACGTAGGTTAAGATGGAGTTTATCAGCCCCAGCGCGTTTATTATCGGCCCGTCTTCAACGGCGTCGACAATTTAAAACAGTTATTTACCGAGTTATCAGGGATAAATCCTACGTGGGCGGGAGAAAATTACCATCCCGACTGTCGTAGGATCTTTAAGTGGAGATTTTGTATGAAGTGGAGTGTGTTGGTTCTGGCCTTGGCGATAGGTGGGTGTGCTTCGGTTGCAGATATCAAGCAGACCCCACCGACGCTGGCGGTCATTTCTGGTAAAAAGCCCCAGGAATACGCGGCGTGTGTGGTGCATAAACTGTCGGCTACCCGCCGCCCGCCGCAAATCGAACCGCATAAGGACGGTGGTGTACAAGTGATTGTGCCGCAGAAGTTCTCGGCCGATCCTTCGGCGATTTTCGAAATTGATGAGCGCTCCAGCGGAAGCAGCATCAAGCTCTACGAGAGCATGTCCAACGTGCCGATCCGTCCGGGGGATGTCAAAAAGGCCGGGGAAGATTGCATTTCCGGCTGATGCCCTTGTGGAAAACCAGATATGAAGCGTGAACACGTCAAAGCCCGGCATGCCGAGGGGCAAATCTCGGCGACCCATATCATCCAGAATCCTGCCGACCTGGGCGAGTGGATCGTCTTTTTCAAGAAAAGCGGCGGACGCAGCTTTTTCCTGGTCGACGATCAGGACGAGGTTGAATCCTTCGCACGGCTGGATGAACTGACCGAGATCCTTCGGGAGCTAGGCATCAAGTTTGCCGAGATCCACTTGTAGTCTGTAGTTACTTGCAGACCACCACCACACTACGGTTTTTGAAATTGCCGACGTCCTGGCCCAAGGTCTTGTCGCTTTCTTTCAGCGATGGAGTGCCCTCTGTGCCAACGATGCGATAGCCGGTGCCGGCGCAGGAGGCATCGGCTTTTTCGTAGCAACTGGCCCAGGAGTTGGCTTCGCCTGAGCAGTCGATGGTCAAGCCCTGCTCGCCGTTCTTGAGGTAGACATCAGAAGTAGTGGTGCAGCCGGCAAGTGCCAGTACCGCAGTCAGTGCCAGAAGTTTGTTCATAGTGTTCGTCATCGAGGGTGTGGGAGGGGCGCTGACACTGTCGTGGGGCGTTTTCGGCAGATTATAGCGAACTGCCATCTAGGTACAGACAAACACAAAAAAGCCCCGTCAATCGGGGCTTTTTGCGCAGTGCCTGCAGGCTTACTTGGTCTTCGGCCGTTTGCTCGACGCGTGGCCCGCTTCATCCACAAACACTTCGGCTACGGCAATCGCCATGCTTTCGGTCTCGAAAACACCCGCGACGCTGTCCCCGTGGAAGTTGATCAAGTGCCAGCCGTCTGCTCGCTTGGTGATCAGGTAGCCGTTCACGCCTTTGGGTTCTGACATCTATTAACAATCTCGTGGTCTGGTTCAAGGGCACCATGATAGCGCCAAATGTCGCGGCCCCGCGCAAGTAATTCCAAGTGAGTGTGCCTGGCCGAAAAGCGTGCTAAAAGGGTTTCAGCCCTTTTAAACATAGGGGCAAGGTTGTTTTTTGTCGTGTCGGTGCACAGGTTCTTCGTAAGATAAGTGGAACTTACGCCGACATTTTTTCTCTATGTTGACATCGCAACGCCAGCAGGACCCATTGTAAGGTGACTGCGGCGTGATTAGACTGCGCCGAATTCCGTACGCACAGCCCTTTGTAAGGACTTATATGATCAAGAAATGCTTGTTCCCAGCAGCCGGTTACGGCACTCGCTTCTTGCCAGCGACCAAGGCCATGCCTAAAGAGATGCTGCCGGTGGTAAACAAGCCACTGATTCAGTACGGCGTCGAAGAGGCATTGGATGCCGGTCTGAACGAAATCTCCATCGTCACCGGTCGTGGTAAGCGCGCACTGGAAGACCACTTCGACATCAGCTACGAGCTGGAAAACCAAATCAAGGGCACCGACAAGGAAAAATACCTGGTCGGTATCCGCAAGCTGCTGGACGAGTGCTCCTTCTCCTACACCCGTCAGACCCAGATGAAAGGCCTCGGCCACGCCATCCTGACCGGCCGCCCACTGATCGGTGACGAACCGTTCGCCGTGGTCCTCGCGGACGACCTGTGTGTGAACCTGGAAGGCGACGGCGTATTGACCCAGATGGTCAAGCTGTACCAGAAATACCGTTGCACCATCGTTGCGGTTCAAGAAGTAGACCCTCAAGAAACCAACAAGTACGGCGTGATCGCCGGCGACGACATTGGTGATGGCCTGATCCGCGTACGCGACATGGTTGAAAAACCAGCGCCTGAAGATGCACCGTCGAACCTGGCGATCATCGGTCGTTACATCCTGACTCCGGATATCTTCAAGCTGATCGAAGAAACCGAGCCAGGCAAGGGTGGCGAAATCCAGATCACCGACGCCCTGCTGAAGCAGGCCAAAGACGGCTGCGTGATCGCGTACAAGTTCAAGGGTCGTCGTTTTGACTGCGGTGGCGCCGAAGGCTACATCGAAGCAACCAACTTCTGCTACGAGCACTTCTACAAGACTGGCAAGGCTTACTGATTCACGCTTGCCGCTGCTGAAAAGCCACCTTCGGGTGGCTTTTTCGTTTTTCGGTCCCATGTAAGTCGGTATGCTGATGTCCTGCCGAGGAGAGTGAAATGGCCTACGATTTTGATCTGTATGTAATTGGCGCCGGTTCCGGCGGTGTTCGTGCGGCGCGCTTTGCTGCGGGCTTTGGCGCCAAGGTGGCGGTGGCGGAAAGCCGCTACCTGGGCGGCACCTGCGTTAACGTGGGGTGCGTGCCGAAAAAGCTGTTGGTGTACGGCGCGCACTTTGCCGAAGATTTCGAGCAGGCCAGTGGCTTTGGCTGGTCCCTTGGGGAGGCGAATTTTGATTGGGCGACGCTGATCGCCAACAAAGATCGCGAGATCAATCGCCTCAATGGCATCTACCGTAACTTGCTGGTCAACAGCGGCGTGACCCTGCATGAGGGGCATGCGCGCCTGGTTGATCCGCATCAGGTGGAAATCAATGGCGAGCGTTTCACTGCCAAGCATATTCTGATCGCTACGGGCGGCTGGCCGCAGATTCCGGAGATTCCAGGGCGCGAACACGCTATTGGCTCCAATGAGGCCTTCTTCCTTAAAGAACTGCCCAAGCGTGTACTGGTGGTCGGTGGCGGTTATATCGCCGTCGAGTTCGCCGGCATTTTCCATGGCTTGGGCGCCCAGACCTCGCTGCTGTATCGCGGCGATCTGTTCCTGCGCGGTTTTGACGGTGCGGTGCGCAAGCACTTGCAGGAAGAACTGACCAAGCGCGGCCTGGACCTGCAATTCAACGCCGATATCGAACGTATTGAAAAACAAGCCGACGGCAGCCTCAAGGCCACCCTGAAAGACGGTCGTGTGCTGGAAACCGATTGTGTGTTCTATGCCACGGGCCGCCGCCCGATGCTGGATAACCTGGGGTTGGAAAACACCGGCGTCACGCTCGATGAGCGCGGTTTTGTGCAGGTCAATGACCTTTACGAAACCAGCGAAGCGTCGATCCTGGCCATTGGTGATGTGATCGGTCGCGTGCAGTTGACGCCCGTGGCGCTGGCCGAAGGCATGGCTGTGGCGCGTCGCCTGTTCAAGCCTGAGCAGTATCGCCCGGTGGATTACGCAATGATCCCGACAGCGGTATTCAGCTTGCCGAATATCGGCACTGTCGGCTTGACGGAAGAAGAGGCGAAGAAGGGCGGCCATAACGTGCAGATCTTCGAAAGCCGTTTCCGGCCGATGAAGTTGACCCTGACAGATTGCCAGGAGAAAACCCTGATGAAGTTGGTGGTTGATGCCGACACCGACAAGGTGCTGGGTTGCCATATGGTCGGCCCGGACGCGGGTGAAATCGTCCAGGGCCTCGCGATCGCGCTCAAGGCGGGCGCCACCAAGCGTCACTTCGATGAAACCATCGGTGTACACCCTACGGCGGCGGAAGAGTTCGTCACCATGCGCACGCCTGTGGCGGACTGATCAGTCCTCTGGCGTTGCCTCTGGCGCCGCTGCAACGGCGGCGGCCAGGCGCAATGTCTCGATATTGGCCTGGGCCTTCATCAGGTCCAGTTCCAGGGTTTTGTTGGTGTTCTGGTGTTCGGTCAACGCTTTCTGGCGTGATTGGCTCTCCAGCACCGCCACCCGCAGACGCTCCTGAAGCAGGGTGCGCTCGTTGTCGATTTGAATCAGCTGTTCGCTCAGCTTCAGTTGCTGGGCCTGGTCCTTGCGGTTTTGTTCCTGCAGCGCCGTCAATTCCTTCGCCGTCACCCGATGCTCGATCAGTAAACGCTCGTTGTCGCGATGCAGTTGAGTGATCTCATCCTGGCGCACCATGGCGCTTTGCTGAGCTTGGCGCAGTTCTGCCTGGACCTGCTGCAGTTGGCCTTCATGGCGACGCTGTTCCTGCTCGCGCTGCTCCTTGATCGCATTACGGTAATGCTCCAGCGCGTCGCGGGCGTGCAGGTGCTTTTCTTCCAGGGAGCGAATCTGTTCGTCCTTGTCGTTGATCCTCAGTTCGTAATCACTGCACGCCTGGCTTAGTCCGGCATTACGGGTCTGCTCGGTCTGCAAACTGGTGCTGGCCGTTTGCAGCGCGGCGCTTTCTTCTGCCAGCGCGGCCGCCTGGATAGCGAATTGCTGCGTGAGTTGGCCGTGGGCCTCTTCAAGGGCTTCGACCTGGGCGAGCAGGGCGGACTTCTGTTGTTCAAACCGCGCCTGGGCCAGATCAATCGGCTCTTGGGCCTTCTCTTTCAAGCGCTGCGCCAGTCGCGAAACCAGTTCACCCAGCTCGTCGTCAATGGGCGCTTCGGTGATGGTGACGCGGGTTTCGCTGTCGTCCAGCTCCTTCAGATAGCGGTGGATCGTGGTTTTCGAGCCGGTATTGCCCATTTCGATGCGCACGGCGTCGATGCTGGGGTTTTCGCCGCGGGCAAGGATCGCCAGGCGTGCCGTTTGAACTACTGCTTTGTTAATGCCGCCGCGAGCCATGGGGTCTCCGTCGATTTAGTACTGTGGTACGTGGTATGTATTTACGTACTGTAACACGAATATAATCTTGTTAAAAATCATGATTTAACAGATGGGATATTGGCGTATTATCCCGTGTCATGCGCATTTGACGCGCTGAAACACCCCTCAGCAGTACGAATAGGCACCCTATGAGCGATCTGGATCGTTATCTCAACGCCGCCACCCGCGATAACACGCGCCGCAGCTACCGCGCCGCGATCGAGCACTTCGAAGTCAGCTGGGGCGGGTTTCTGCCGGCCACCAGCGACAGCGTGGCGCGCTACCTGGTGGCCCATGCGGGCGTGCTTGCGATCAACACCCTGAAACTGCGGCTCTCAGCGCTGGCGCAATGGCACACCAGCCAGGGCTTTCCCGACCCGACCAAGGCGCCGGTGGTGCGCAAAGTGCTCAAGGGGATTCGCGCCGTGCATCCGGCACAGGAGAAGCAGGCCGAGCCGTTGCAGCTCAAGCATCTGGAGCAGGTGGTCGCTTCGCTTGAAGCTGAAGCTCAGGAGGCGACCCTCGCGTGCGATCAACCGCACCTGCTGCGAGCCAAGCGCGACATCGCGTTAATCCTGCTCGGCTTCTGGCGTGGCTTTCGCAGCGATGAGTTGTGTCGACTGAGTATCGAACACGTTCAGGCAACGCCCGGAGCCGGCATCAGTCTGTATCTGGCGCGCAGCAAAAATGACCGCGACAACCTTGGCAAGACTTATCACACGCCGGCGCTGTTGCGCCTGTGTCCGGTGCAGGCCTACAGCGAGTGGCTCAGCGCATCGGCCCTGGTGCGCGGCCCGGTGTTCCGCAGCATTGACCGTTGGGGCAACCTGGGCGAGGAGGGCTTGCACCCCAACAGCGTGATCCCGTTATTGCGCCAGGCGCTGGAGCGGGCGGGCATCCCCGCCGAGCAGTACACCAGCCACTCCTTGCGTCGAGGCTTTGCTACCTGGGCCCATCGCAGTGGCTGGGATTTGAAGTCGTTGATGAGTTACGTCGGCTGGAGCGACATGAAATCCGCCATGCGCTATGTTGAAGCGACGCCCTTTCTTGGCATGACCTTGGCCACTCAACCGCTGCTTTAAGATTTCTTCTATTAATACAGTCACCTGATAGGGAAAACCAATCGTCAGCATCAGGTTTGCCAATGAGCCATCGCCAGAAAGAATGGGTAGGATTCATCTCATCAACTTCTTAACCCCTGACGGAGAGTCAACGATGCCTATCATCAACAGCCAAGTAAAACCGTTCAAAGCTACCGCATACAAAAACGGCAACTTCGTAGATGTGTCTGACGCTGACCTGAAAGGCAAGTGGTCCGTTGTGTTCTTCTACCCAGCCGACTTCACCTTCGTTTGCCCAACCGAACTGGAAGACCTGGCTGACAACTACGCCGAATTCCAGAAGCTGGGCGTCGAAATCTACAGCGTTTCCACCGACACCCACTTTGCCCACGCTGCCTGGCACAACACCTCGCCAGCCATCGGCAAGATCCAATACACCATGATCGGCGACCCAACCCTGACCATCTCCCGTAACTTCGACGTGCTGATCGAAGAAGCTGGCCTGGCGGATCGCGGTACTTTCGTGATCAACCCGGAAGGTCAGATCAAGATCGTTGAGCTGAACGACGGCGGTGTTGGCCGTGACGCTTCCGAGCTGCTGCGCAAAATCAAGGCAGCCCAGTACGTCGCTGCCCACCCAGGCGAAGTGTGCCCAGCCAAGTGGAAAGAAGGCGAGGCTACCCTGGCTCCGTCCCTGGACCTGGTCGGCAAGATCTAAGTCTGTGAAGCATCAAGGGCGGGACTCCGCACCTACCCAGTAAGCTGCAACCGCCCTCAAAAACGCCCGGGCGAGATTCGCTCGGGCGTTTTTTTATACCCAGAATTAAAGGAAATCGCCCGTATGTTGGACGCCAATCTTAAAGCTCAGTTGAAGTCATACCTGGAACGGGTCACCCAGCCGATCGAGATCGTCGCCTCCCTCGATGACGGCGCGAAATCCCAGGAAATGCTTGCCCTTTTGCAGGACGTTACCAGCCTCACCACGCTGATTACCCTGAAAAGCGATGGTGATGACGCGCGCAAGCCGTCGTTCTCCATCAACCGCCCGGGTGCCGATATCAGCCTGCGTTTCGCCGGTATCCCCATGGGCCATGAATTCACTTCGCTGGTGCTGGCCCTGCTGCAAGTCGGTGGCCACCCGTCGAAGGCCAGTGTCGAAGTGATTGAACAGATCCGCGCCCTTAAAGGCGAGTTCAGCTTCGAGACTTACTTCTCACTGTCATGCCAGAACTGCCCGGATGTGGTCCAGGCCCTGAACTTGATGGCTGTGCTCAACCCGAACATTCGTCACGTCGCCATCGACGGCGCGCTGTTCCAGGCTGAAGTCGATGAACGCCAGGTCATGGCGGTGCCGAGCGTCTACTTGAATGGCGTGAACTTCGGCCAGGGCCGCATGGGCCTGGAAGAAATCCTCGCCAAGCTCGACACCAGCGGCATTGAAAAGGCCGCCGAAAAAATCAGCGCCAAAGATGCCTTTGATGTACTCGTGGTCGGTGGTGGCCCTGCCGGATCCGCAGCCGCCATTTACGCAGCGCGTAAAGGCATTCGCACCGGTGTTGCCGCTGAGCGTTTTGGTGGTCAGGTGCTGGACACTATGTCCATCGAGAACTTCATCTCGGTACAGGAAACCGAAGGGCCGAAACTGGCCAGTGCGCTGGAAGCCCATGTGCGTCAGTACGACGTGGATATCATGAATTTGCAGCGCGCCAGCAGCCTGGTCCCGGCAAAGAACCCCGGTGATCTGCACGAAATTCGTTTTGAAAGCGGTGCGACGCTCAAGTCCAAGACCGTGATCCTGGCCACCGGCGCCCGCTGGCGTGAAATGGGTGTGCCGGGCGAGCAGGAATACAAGGCGAAGGGCGTGTGCTTCTGCCCGCACTGCGACGGTCCGCTGTTCAAGGGCAAGCGCGTGGCAGTGATCGGTGGCGGTAACTCCGGCGTGGAAGCGGCCATCGATCTGGCCGGTATCGTCAGTCACGTCACCTTGCTGGAATTCGACAGCAAACTGCGTGCTGATGCGGTGCTGCAACGCAAGCTGTACAGCCTGCCAAACGTTGACGTCATCACCAGTGCGTTGACCAGTGAAGTCAAAGGCGATGGCCAGAAAGTCACCGGCTTGGCATACAAGGATCGCGACAGCGGCGAGTTCAAGACCATCGACCTGGAAGGGATCTTTGTACAGATCGGTTTGCTGCCCAACACCGACTGGCTCAAAGGCACCGTCGAGTTGACCCCGCGTGGCGAAATCATCGTTGATGCCCGTGGTGAAACTTCACTGCCAGGCGTGTTTGCCGCCGGTGACGTGACCACCGTGCCGTACAAGCAGATCGTGATTGCGGTAGGCGAGGGCGCCAAGGCTTCCCTGAGTGCTTTTGATCACCTGATCCGCACCTCCGCACCCGCGTAAATAAGCAGGCGCACATGAAAAACCCCATGAGTGATCATGGGTTTTTTTTGTTATAGCGGCGTGGGCTGGATAATCTCGACCCAGTACGCATCCGGGTCTTTGATGAAAGCCAGGCTTTTCATGCGGCCATCGGTCAGGCGCTTCTGGAAGTCGCAACCCAGCGCTTCGAAACGTTCGCACGCGGCGACGATATCCGGCACCGCGATGCAGATATGACCAAAGCCACGCGGGTCAGTGTTGCCGTTGTGGTAGGCAAAATCGGCATCGTTTTCGGTGCCGTGGTTGTGGGTCAGTTCCAGGATGCCTGGGATCGACTTCATCCACTGGGTGCGCGCAGCGGCGTCGGCCGGGATCTGGGATTTGTCCACCAGGGCCAGGAAATACAGGCTGAATTCGGCTTCGGGGAAGTCACGTTTTTCAACCAGCGAGAAACCCAGCACGCGGGTGTAGAAGTCCAGGGACTTGGTGATGTCCTTGACCCGCAGCATGGTGTGGTTGAACACAAAATTTGTGGTGGCGGTGTCTGGCTGGGCGGTGACGCCCGGGAAAGTGCTCAGTTCGTGCAGGCTCATGGGCCCTCCAGAAAAAAATGGGGCAAACGCGGCTCCCGTTGAGAGGAGCGTTCCCTTGGCTTGCGGCTGGCATCCGTGCAGCCGAGCCATGATACGCAAGGCCCGCCTGCGGCGCCAAATGAAAAAGGTCACGGGGGCCTTGCGACCGGCGGGCAGCGAGGCTCACACTTTGGCCCTTGAACCTTGGGTGTTTTTCGCATGATCGAATGTCGTAGACCGCTGTTGAGCGCTGTGTGGTTGCTGTTGGCCAGTCCTTTCGTCTTGGCGGCAGATCCGGAAATTCACTGGCCCAGCGGCTGGCAAGTCGAGGAGGTGGTGCCTGACGGTGAAACGCCACCAACGCCGCAGCCGGTTTCGCGTCAGCGTGCAATCAAGAACGATGAAAACGGCAACACACTGATGGTCATGGAGTTGACGGCCACGCCGACCGAGGCTGGCCATAACGTTAATCTTCAGGGCGTGTTGCTGGAAATGCGCAAGTCCATTCAGAAGGATTTTGCCCAGAGCGGCTACCAAAGTGTCTGCAGCAAAATGCACCCGACAACATTGAGCCGTCTTGACGCGGTGGAAACTACCTGTGTGATTACCGAGAATGGACGGCACCTGCTTTCACAAACATTGGTGGGGGCTGTTGATACCGATAAAGCCTATGTTTTTTCATACGCCGGTCAAGCCGATGCTTACGAAGCGAGCAAGGATGAAGTCCGTTCCGTACGTGATAGCCTCAAACTTTAAGTGCGTTTAGCACGTCGAATTTGAACAAAATGAAATGTTATTTAAGTTCGGTTTCGAACCCTGGAATAAAAAAGCCCCGCTGATGCGGGGCTCTTTGTTAGTGCGCTGTAATCAGCCGCGAAGCCAGGAATCTACAGTGGCGGCGCCATACTGTTCTTTCCAGGCCTTGAGGCCGCGGTGGTTGCCGCCCTTGGTTTCGATCAGTTCGCCGGTGTGCGGGTTGTGGTAAACCTTGACCACACGTGCACGGCGTTGTTTTGGTGCATTGGCGGCAGCAGCACTGGCCTTCCCTGGGTTTGGATCAAGGATCAGGATGATGTCGCGCAGGCCCTTGCCGTAGGTTTTCATCAGCCCTTGAAGTTTTTCTTCGAATTCGATTTCTTTCTTCAGGCCAGCATCGTTCTTCAGGGATTCCAGCTGGGCAAGCTGCTCTTGAAGGGCTTTTTCTGCTGCGCGAAATTCGGCGAGTCTGGACAAAATCTGTACTCCAATAGTGTAGTTGGCTGATATCAACTGAAGACAAAGCTACTAGCCAATAGCGTTAAGGCGACTCAAAGAGGACGTCGTCCTGCGAGTTCTGCACAGGCAAGAAAAATTGTAGTAGTTAATCTGCCGCGAGTAAATCATGTCTTTTGTCTTATTAACATTATTTCAACGCCGCTAGTGCATGGCTATTCAATGGCTGGCCAGGTTTTTAATGAATTCATCGCTGGGTAATGGCTTGCCAAACAGATAGCCCTGTAGGAAATCTACGCCATGAGCGGCCAAGTACTCGCATTGTTCGGCCGTTTCCACGCCTTCTGCGACGATGCCCAGATCCAGTTTGCCGGACAATTCTATGATGCTGTCCAAGATATGCCTCGACAGTGCATCTGCGCCAATCATGGCGACAAAACTCTGGTCGATTTTCAAGTAGTCCACATTGAAGTTGCGCAAGTAACCCAGGCTGGAGTGGCCGGTGCCGAAGTCATCGATGGCAATCATCACGCCCAGTTGGTGCAAGGCGTCGAACAGGCGGCGGGTGATATCGGTGGGCTCAATCAATTCGCGCTCGGTCAGCTCCAGCACCAGGGTTACCTGGCCCGGTGCGAAGGCGGCGAGAAACTCACGGCAGTCGTCCACCAGTGTGAGGTCGAGGCAATGGCGCGCCGTGATGTTCACGCCGATATGGAAACCCGGGCTTAACCGCGCCGCATGGGGCGCCAACTGGGCCGCCGTCTGGCGCAGCAGGGCGCGGGTCATCGGCACGATCAGGCCGGAATGTTCGGCCAGTGGGATAAACAGATCGGGGCGCACCAAACCTTCCTTGGGGTGCTGCCAGCGCATGAGCACTTCACAGCCGGCCCATTCGCGGCTGTCGCCGCGTACCACTGGCTGAAAGTATGGGATGAACTCATTGGCACCCAAGGCTCTTCGCAGTTCATGGGTCGGCGCCGAAGCGCGTTTTTGCAGCCAATGGGCGAGCACGCCTGCCAACACGCCAAAGAACACCACTAAGCTGAAAATCGCACGATAACGCACCTGCATGTACCGCCAGACCTCGCCGTCCGGCATGCCGGCGTCGACACTGTAGCCATAGCGCTGGGAGGCCAGGTGATGATGGGCCACGGCAAATGGCGGGACTGCAGAGGAATGAACCTTGCCCTCGGCATCCAGCCAGTTGGGCCCCACTTGCAGGACCAGCTGCGCATAGCGGCTGATCAGGCGCAAAGCGTTAGTCAGGTGGTAGCCGTCAACCGACGCAAACGCACCTTGGTCACCGTCGACCAGTCGGTACACCAGTAAAGCCGTATCCGGCGTCACCGGGTTGCCATTCATCAGCCAGAGTCGACCCTCCACATAGTCGTCGGGGTTCACGGGGGATTCGTAGTCGCTGCCGAACAGTGAGCTGCAATAGATGTTCTTCTGCCAGGACAACGTCGTGGCCCGTACAAACGGCCGCCGTGTGACCTGCTCACGCAGGGCCAATTGCGCGCCGTTGTCACAGGGCTGGCCGGCCAACGGCAGCAAGGCCTGGGCGGCGAGGGCGGTGTTGTCGAGCATCAGGTCGAATTGGCGCACGGCTTCTTCAGCCGTTTGCGCCGTGCTCTGCTCAAGGGTGCGTTCGGCTTGCCAATACAGGATGACCACGCCGAGCAGGATCGGCGCGAGCCCACACAAGGCGCTGATCGAGTAGCGGACGAATGGCTTTCGCGGGCCTTTGACGGTGAGAGGCATGAGTTCTGCAGCCTGTTGCGGAGTAGGAAGTGCGCCGGCAGGCCGGTCAGTATTATTTCGATAATAGATGGCTCGGTGGACAATTGCTTGTCTTGCCAGCGCGTTGAGCAATCTCGATAAACGCCAGGGCGGCGGGTGACGACTGGCGACGGTCAAGCACCGCCAGGCCAATCTGGCGCGGTACTCGGGGAGATAACGGCCGTTTTACATAGCGCGGGTCGTCCCGTTGCGGCAACGATGCCTCGGCCACGATGCTCAGCCCGTCGCCGCGACTGACGGCTTCCAGGGTGCTCAGCAGTTGGGCGCAGCGATAGCGCACCCTGGGCCGTAATTGGGCCGCACCGAAGAGTCTGGAGACCAGCTCCGAGGAGCCTGCTTCGGTGAGAATGAACGGATCGTCGCACAGGTCCTGCAAGGTCAGGGCGTTGCGTGCGGCCAATGGATGCTCGGCGGGCAGCAACGCAACCATCTGGTCCTCGAACAACGCGAAGGTGTCAAAGCGTTCCTGCTCCAGCACCACAAAGCCCACATCGATCCGCCGCTCATCCAGCCACTGCAGCACCTGGCGGTCGGGGCCTTCGTCCACATGAACCTCAATCCCCGGATGGGCAGCACGAAACTGGCTGAGGATGCCGGGCAGCAGGCGAATCGACGCCGTGGGCCCGAACGAGCCGATGCGCAGGGTGCCGCGCTTCATGCCTCGGGCATCGGCAGCTTCCTGTTGCAATGTATTGGCCAGACCCAGCATGGCGCGGGCGCGGCCGAGCAATTGCAGGCCGATCTCGCTCGGTTCCACCAGGCTTTGATGGCGCCGTAACAGCTCGACGCCCAGCTCTTGCTCCAAGGCCTTGATGGCGTGGGACACCGCCGACTGGCTGATGCCCAGCCGGTGTGCGGCGCTGGTGAAGCCTTGCAGCTCGGCTACCAGCGAAAAGATTTCAAGTTGGGTCAGGGTCATGAGCGAACACTCATTTTACGATGATTGATCATTAGCAGAAGAATACCCCAGATCGCCTGCCACTTGAGCCCACCCAATGAGCCCTACTTCGGATCGCCTGACCTATTGCAAACTCGCCGCCGTCACCATGATCTGGGGTGGCACCTTTGTCGCCGGGCGTTACCTGGCCGATCAGGTCAATCCGCTGCTGGCCGCCAGCCTGCGGTTTATCCTGGCGAGCCTGGCATTGCTGCTGTTCATGGCCTTCGCGCGCGTCCGCCTGGCTCGCCCGAGCCCACGGCAATTTGCGCAATTGACGGTGCTGGGCTTCTTCGGAATTTTTTTCTACAACCTGTGTTTCTTTTATGGGCTGCAGTACATCAATGCGTCACGGGCGTCGTTGATCGTGGCCTTGAATCCGGCGGTGATTGGCCTCGCGTCGTGGTTGCTGTTCAAAGAGCACCTGAGTTGCACCAAGGTTGCTGGGATCGCGTTGTGCCTGGCAGGCGCGGCCGCTGTGATTGTCAGTCGCAACCCTGGGCTGATGCAGGCAGGCGTCGACAGTTGGCGGGGTGACTTGCTGATCCTTGGATGTGTAGCGGCGTGGGGCATATATTCATTGGCTTCCCGTGGCCTGAACGCAAGCCTGGGACCGCTGCAGACCGTTACCTGGTCGGTGTTGCTGGGGACGGTGATGTTGACCGCGACTACCGCGGTATCAGGAAGCTTCACGGTTGAAGCACTCACCAGCCTGGGGCTGTCACAGTTGTTGAGCCTGCTGTACCTGGGCGTGCTCGGCTCGGCGCTGGCCTATATCGGTTATTACGACGGCATCCGCCGGATCGGCCCGACGCGTTCCGGCGTATTTATCGCCCTCAACCCACTGACAGCCGTGCTGTGCGGCGCCCTATTGCTCGGTGAGCAGTTGACCTTGCCCATGCTGATCGGTGGCGCCGTGATTCTGTCCGGCATTTACCTGTGCAACAAACCCCTTGCACGGGTCGGGGCAATAGGGATTTGATGAAGACTACGGACAAACACTGTTACGCTGTGTAGAATCGATTTACGCATACAAGAATAAGGACTTGCGCTCACGCAAGCCTCAGCCGTCAGAGACTGATGTAACCATGAAGCGACTCGGCTCCCCCCTCATCTTTGGTGACTTCCTCGCCCGCAGCGTGCGAGGCCTTTCCTGTGCGCCACCTTGCTGCCTCATCCTTGCTGCTAATTGACCTTCGTTAATCACAAGAATGAGGCGCCGAACATGGCCGACCAATACGAAAACCCAATGGGCCTGATGGGCTTTGAATTTATCGAATTCGCATCGCCGACCCCAGGCACTCTGGAGCCGATCTTCGAGATCATGGGCTTCAGCAAAGTCGCGACCCACCGTTCCAAGAATGTGCACCTGTACCGCCAGGGCGAGATCAACCTGATCCTCAACAACGAACCCAACAGCATCGCCTCGTATTTCGCGGCGGAGCATGGCCCGTCGGTGTGCGGCATGGCGTTCCGGGTCAAGGATTCGCAACAAGCCTATACCCGCGCACTGGAGCTGGGCGCCCAGCCAATCCACATTGAAACCGGGCCGATGGAGCTGAACCTGCCGGCAATCAAAGGCATTGGCGGCGCGCCGTTGTACCTGATCGACCGCTTTGGTGAAGGCAGCTCGATCTACGACATCGATTTCGTCTACCTGGAAGGTGTGGAACGCAATCCACAAGGCGCAGGCCTCAAGGTCATCGACCACCTGACCCATAACGTCTATCGCGGGCGCATGGCCTACTGGGCCAACTTCTACGAGAAGTTGTTCAACTTCCGCGAGGCGCGCTACTTCGATATCAAGGGCGAATACACCGGGCTGACTTCCAAGGCCATGAGCGCACCGGACGGTATGATCCGCATCCCGCTCAACGAGGAATCGTCCAAGGGTGCCGGTCAGATTGAAGAGTTCCTGATGCAGTTCAACGGCGAAGGCATCCAGCACGTGGCATTCCTCACCGACGACCTGGTCAAGACCTGGGACGCGTTGAAGAAGATCGGCATGCGCTTCATGACCGCGCCGCCGGACACCTACTACGAAATGCTCGAAGGTCGCCTGCCGAACCACGGCGAGCCGGTGGACCAGTTGCAAGCACGCGGGATCCTGCTCGACGGCTCATCCATCGAAGGCGACAAGCGCCTGCTGCTGCAGATCTTCTCGGAAACCCTGATGGGCCCGGTGTTCTTCGAGTTCATCCAGCGCAAAGGTGATGATGGATTTGGCGAAGGTAATTTCAAGGCGCTGTTCGAGTCCATCGAGCGTGACCAGGTGCGTCGTGGTGTATTGACCACCGATTAAGCGTAAAAAAGCCCGGCCGAGGTTTCCCCGGCCGGGCTTTTTATCGCCTGTGAATCAGGCGCGGCGCTGACGCACCAGATGTTTGAAGCCTTCGAACACGAGCACCATCACTGCAATCCAGATCGGAATGTAGGTCAGCCATTCACCCGGCTTGATCCCTTCACCCAACAGCAGTGCCACCACCAGCAACAGCACCGGCTCGACATAACTGAGCAGCCCGAACAGGCTGAACGCCAGCAAGCGGCTGGCGATGATGTAGCTCACCAATGCCGACGCGCTGATCAGGCCCAATATTGGGATCAATGCGTACAGTTTCGGGTGCACATCCATCACCGCAAACCCCTGCTCGCCGCTTTGCACGAACCACCAGGCCACCGGCAGCATCAGCGCCATATCCAGCCAGAGCCCGCCCAGGTTATCGGTCTTGAGGTACTTGCGTACGATGAAGTACAGCGGGTAACCAATGATCACCACCAGCGTCGCCCAGGAAAAACCACCGGCCTGGTATAGCTCGTTGAGCACCCCGAGGCCGGCAAAAAACACCGCGATTTTTTGCAGGTAGGAGAGCTGCTCACCCCAGACCAGGCGCCCGGTCAGCACCATGGTCAGTGGCAGCAGGAAGTAACCCACCGACACATCCAGGCTGCGCCCGTTCAGCGGTGCCCACATGAACAACCACAGCTGAACGCCCAGCAGTGCCGAAGACAGCACGACGCCCGCGATCAATCGTGGCTTGGCCGCCAGTACCCGCAGCAATTCCAATACGCGCCGCCATTCGCCGCTGACGAGCATGAACACCGTCATGCACGGCACGGTCAGCAGCATGCGCCAGCCGAAAATCTCCAGGCCGCTCAACGGTGTGAGCAATGATGTGAAGTAATACATCACGGCAAACAACACCGAGGCCGAGACCGATAACACAACACCTTTAGACACGCTGTCCTCGCGAAAGCCGATTTGTACAAGAGAGGCGTGCATTATGGTGCTTACGGCGTGAAACGGCTGCTCTGTTTTGGGGCAAATGCTGGGAAATTTTCTCACACCACGGAATCGGCCTTGACTCCTGAGGCCATCCACCACCTACGATCGGGCAATGCGCCCCGAGACAAAGTGGCTCACATCGTTGAAGCCTGGCGTAGACGAGTGCCCCGGTGTCACCAACGAATCGATAAAAGCCTCATCCTCTGCGGTGATTTTCACGTCCAGTGCGCCGGTGTAGGCGTCCCACTGCGCCTCGGTACGTGGCCCGACAATCGCCGAACTCACCGCTGAGTTGTTCAGTACCCAGGCGATGGCAAACTCCACAATCCCCACGCCACGCCCTTGGGTGTATTGCTGAATCTGCTGGGCAATGCGCAGCGACTCCACGCGCCATTCGGTTTCCAGGATGCGCTTGTCCTGGCGTGCCGCCCGGCTGCCCGGTTCTGGCGTGACGTCCGGCGCGTATTTACCGCTGAGCACGCCGCGTGCCAGCGGGCTGTACGGCACTACGCCCAGGCCATAGGCAGCAGCGGCGGTGATCTGCTCGACCTCGGCCTGCCGGTTGACGATGTTGTACAGCGGCTGGCTGATCACCGGTTTGTCGACGCCCAGACGTTCGGCCACGCGGATCACCTCGGCAATGCGCCAGCCGCGATAGTTGGATAAGCCCCAGTAGCGGACCTTGCCCTGGCGGATCAAGTCGCCGATCGCAGAGATCGTCACGTCCAACGGGGTGTCGTGGTCTTCGCGGTGCAAGTAGTAGATGTCGAGGTAATCGGTGTCGAGTCGGGTCAGGCTGGCGTCGAGCGCATTGAAGATGCGTTTGCGGCTCAAGCCACTGCGGTTAGGCAAGCCGTCCGGCGGGCCGAAACCGACTTTGGTCGCCACCACCCAATCCTGGCGATGCCGGGCAATGGCTTCGCCGACCAGTTCTTCGGAGCGTCCGCCGGTGTACACGTCCGCCGTGTCGATAAAGTTGATGCCCTGGTCCCAGGCCTTGTCGATGATGCGCAGCGAGTCCTCGGTAGGGGTCTGCTCGCCAAACATCATGGTGCCCAGGGTCAACGCGCTGACCTTCAAACCGGACTGGCCCAATGTGCGGTAAATCATGCATAGCTCCTTGCGGCTGTGAGACGGTGCCCATGCAATACCAGACTCAGAGGCTCTGGAACAAGCCCTGGGCATGTTTCTTCATTCGCTCAGCAACGCCTGACAACGCACTTGGAGAAACCGATGCAGCACTTTCACCCGCTCCGACACTTGCAGACGGTGGGGGCACATCAAGTTGAACGGGGTGGGTTCGCCTTGCCAATCCGGCAACAGGTGCACCAGGCGACCTGCCTTGAGATCCCGGGCGATATCCAGGTTGGCTTTATAGGCGATGCCGTGGCCAGCCAAGGCCCAGCGCCGCACAATTTCACCGTCGTCGCTCAGGTAATCGCCGGTCACGTCGACTTCCTGCAGCTCGCTGCCCTGGCGAAAGAACCACGTACTGTTGGCGCGCCCCTGTCGCATGTACCGCAGCGTGCTGTGTTGCGCCAATTGCGTGGGTGTCGTGGGGGTGCCATGGCGCGCGAGATACGCGGGGCTGGCGCAGGCAATACGCTGGTGATCGGGCACCACCGGCAGCGCCACCAGGCTGGAATCGCGAGGTACGCCGAAGCGCAGGGCGATGTCGACGGTGTCGCGGAACAGGTCGGCATTGCTGTCGTTGAGCAGCAGTTGCAGGCGGATGTTCGGGTGCTCCACCTTGAATGCGTCCAGCCAGCCCAGCACCACATTGCGCCCGAAATCCGAGGGTGCGGCTAATTGCAGTAATCCCGTCAGCCCTTGGCTGTGCTGCCTCAGCGCCTGTTCACCGTCGGCCAGTGCGGCCAACGCTTCGCGCACGCTGTCGAGGTAGCGCTTGCCTTCCTCGGTCAGGCGCATGCTGCGGGTGGAGCGTGCCAGCAGGCGAATGCCCAGCCGGGTTTCCAGGCGTTTGAGGGCGATGCTGGCCGCCGCTGGCGTCAAACCCAGGCCGCGTGCGGCCGCGGACAGGCTGCCCGTATCGGCGGTGCGCACAAAGACTTCAAGGTCGAGGATTGAGCTCATTTGTAAAAATCCTTTAAAGATCTTGTCGTTTTACCGGGATTTTTCGTCGATTGCCAAGCTGGGAAGATGAACGCTCACTTTCTCACCCAGGATATCTCCCCATGACTTCTCCCCTCAGCGGTAAAACCGTCATCGTGATCGGCGGCAGCAGCGGCATTGGCGCGGCGGTGGCCAAGGCGGCGGTTGCGCGGGGCGCCCACGTGGTGCTGGCGGGCCGGCGCTTGTCCGCCGGCAGCGACAACGGCGTGCGCAGCGAACCGGTCGACGTGACGGACGCGACATCCCTGCAACGTCTGTTCGAAGGCGTCGGGCGCTTTGACCATCTGGTCTATACCTCAGGCCCCTCGGTGCGCGCCAAGCTCTTGATCGACACCGATCTGGACGAGGCCCAGGATAATTTCAACGTGAAACTCTGGGGCGCGTTGCGCGCGATCCAACTGGCGCTGCCGTTTCTCGACGAGCGCGGCAGCATCAGCCTGACCTCGGGGCAACTGGGGCGTAAGTGGGTGCCGGGGCAATTTATCAAGGTCGGCATCAATGCCGCGACCGAGGCACTGGGCAAGCAATTGGCCAAAGAGTTGGCACCGCGTCGGGTCAACGTGGTCAGCCCTGGGGTGATTGATACACCGGCGTATGCCGGGTTGGCTGAAGAGCAGCGGTTGGCGATGTTCGCCAAGGCGGGCGGTGCGTTGCCGGTTGGGCGGGTAGGGCAGGCCGAGGAGGTGGCGGCGGGGTATGTACTGGCCATGGAAAATGGCTATATGACCGGCAGCGTGATCGACATCGACGGCGGCGGATTGCTGTAGACAAAAACCGCGAGAACCCAGAGGACTCAATGTGGGAGGGGCTTGACCCCTCCCACAAGCGCAGCGTTATGCCTTCAAGGTGCGTGTCATCCGCAGAGCCAGAAAGCTACCCGCCACAATCACCGCCGCCAGCAGGTACAGCGCAATATCGGTCGAGCCTGTAGCGTCCTTCACAAAGCCAACGATATACGGGCTGAGAAACCCCGCCATCTGCCCCATGGAATTGATTAACGCCAAGCCACCCGCCGCCGCGCCCGCGCTGAGCATCGCCGTCGGCACTGGCCAGAACATCGGCAGGCCGGTGAGGGCGCCCATGGTGGCGATGGTCAAGCCAAGGATGGCAATCGCCGGCGTGGTGGCGAAATTCACAGCAATCAGCAGGCCAATCGCACCCATCAGCATCGGCACCACCAAGTGCCAGCGACGCTCCTTGCGCAAGTCCGCAGAGCGGCCCACCAGCAGCATAAACACCGCCGCCAGCAAATACGGAATCGCACTGAGCCAGCCGATCACCAGGTTATCGCTGAACCCCAGGTTCTTGATGATCGACGGCAGCCAGAAGTTGATCGCGTACACACCGCTCTGGATACAGAAGTAGATCAGGCCGAACGCCCAGATCGCCGGGTTCTTGAACACTTCGGCGAGGGAGTCGGTGGTGGTCTTCGGCTTGTTGGCCAGGTCCGTCGCCTGATCGGCTTCCAGCACTGCGCGCTCGTGGGGTTTGAGCCACTTGGCGTGGGCAAACGTGTCACTGAGCAGGAAGAAGGCGAGGGCGCCGAGAATCACGGTGGGGATGCCTTGCAGCAGGAACATCCACTGCCAGCCCGCCAAGCCGCCTTGGCCGGCGGCGAAGTGGTTGAGAATCCAGCCAGAGAACGGGCTGCCGAGCAAGCCGGACACCGGGATCGCCGACATGAACAGCGCCATGATCCGGCCACGGCGGAAGGTCGGGAACCACTGCGACAGGTAAAGCACCACGCCAGGGAAGAAGCCGGCTTCGGCAGCGCCCGTGAACAGGCGCAGGGTGTAGAAATGCGTCGGCGTGGTGACAAACAACAGGCACGTGGACAAGGTGCCCCACACGATCATCATCAACGCAATCCAGCGCCGTGGACCGAACCTGGTCAGCGCCAGATTGCTCGGTACGCCGCACAGCACGTAGCCGATGAAGAAAATCCCGGCACCCAGGCCGTACACGGTTTCACTGAATTTCAGCGCATCAAGCATCTGCAACTTGGCAAAGCCAACGTTGACCCGGTCGAGGTAGTTGAACAGATAGCAGATGAAAATGAAGGGGATCAGGCGCAGGGTAATGCGCTTGTAGATGGCGTTTTTATCGTCATCGGTGGCCAGTGTGGCAGCGGCGCTCTGTGACATGGCGTTCTCTCTTTATTATGATTTTTCGCGATGCGAGGGTAACGTTGATCGCCCAACGAGTCTCGGCCACGGAGCGGGGTGCTGTCTTTGTGCTCGCGCACAGTGACGGATACTTTGCGCTGTGCCGATGAACAATCATGTTTTTTCAGGAATTTAGACTCATGTTCGAGTTGGATCATGACTTGGCGCAGGACATCGTCGATCGGACCATGGCGATTTTGCCCTACAACGTCAATGTCATGGACAGCCAGGGCCTGATTCTGGGCAGTGGCGAGTCCGAGCGGATCAACACTCGCCACGAAGGCGCGCAACTGGTGCTGGCCAATGGTCGCGTGGTGGAAATCGACGGCCAGACCGCCAAGCACCTCAAGGGCGTGCAACCCGGTATCAACCTGCCGCTGCTGCACGATCAGCGCTTGATCGGTGTGCTGGGCATCACCGGCGAACCTGAGCTGCTGCGCACCTACGCCGAACTGGTACGCATGACCGCTGAAATGCTGGTCAGCCACCGTCATCAGCAAGCCGAGCAACAATGGCGACGCCAGCGTTGCGATGATCTGTTGGCCTTACTTCTGGCCGAAACCGGAGACTCGCCGCGTCTGGTCGATGAAGCTCAACAGTTGGGACTCAAGCCCCAACTGGCGCGCACGCCGTACCTGTTCGAACTGGGTGACGGCCAGTCGGCGGAGGCGTTGAGTGCCTGGCTGACGTCGCGCTATCCGGACAGTTGGTGCGTCAGCTCGGCGCAGTTCTCGCTGTTATGGTGCCGGCCTGCGGCGGTGCAGGTGGATAATCCACGGTTGCTCGAAAAACTCGCAGGCCAAGGCTGGAATGTCCTGCGGGTGGCCGTCGGCGGGCAGGCAGAGGGGCTGGCCGGGTTGCGCCGTTGCTACCGGCGCGTCGGTGACTTGCTGGCCTACGGCCGCGATGTTCTGCCGCATTCGCGGTTGCTGACCCTCAACCGTTATCGCTTGCCGGTGATGCTCTGGCGCCATCGCAACGACGACGCGCTCGACGAACTGCTCGACCCCCTGCGCAAGGTGCTGGCCAAGGACAACAACGGCCAACTGCTGGCCACCCTGCGCAGTTGGTGCGACCACGATGGGCAAAGCCAGGCCTGCGCCGATGCGTTGGGCATCCACCGCAACAGTCTGCGCTACCGCATGGAGCGCATCGCCGAACTCAGCGGCGTCGACCCACTGACCCTGGATGGCATGCTTGCCCTGTACCTGGGCGTACAGCTGTTGCCCCAGCCTTTGTCGGAATGAACAACAAACCCCACCCGCACTTGTGCATCGGACCGGCGTCATTCCCGGTGCCAACTGGCAGCATGGGCGTCATAAAAACCGGAGAAAGCCCATGAAAATCATCATCGCCCCCGACTCGTTCAAGGACAGCCTGAGTGCCGAAGGCGTCGCCCAGGCCATTGCCCAAGGCTTGGCGCAGGTCTGGCCGGATGCGCAGTTGATCCAGTGCCCGATGGCGGACGGCGGTGAAGGAACGGTGGATTCGGTACTCGCGGCCTGCAATGGCGAATTGCGCCGCCAAGCCGTACGCGGGCCGTTGGGCGCCACGGTTGATGCGCGCTGGGGCTGGTTGGCCGACAGCCACACGGCGATCATTGAAATGGCCGAAGCCAGCGGCCTGCAATTGGTTCCGCCAGGGCAGCGCGATGCCTGCATCAGCAGCACCTACGGCACTGGCGAACTGATCCGCGCCGCGTTGGATGCTGGCGCACAGCGCATCATCCTGGCGATTGGCGGCAGTGCCACCAATGATGGCGGGGCCGGGGCGATGCAGGCGCTGGGCGTGCAACTGTCTGACGCCCAATCCCAGGTGCTGGCGCCGGGCGGCCTGGCCTTATCCCAGCTGGCCCATATCAGCCTGGAGCGGCTTGATCCACGCCTGTCCGAGGTGCGCTTTGAAATCGCCGCCGACGTCAACAATCCCCTGTGCGGTGCCCACGGTGCCTCAGCGATTTTTGGCCCGCAGAAAGGCGCCAGTCCCGAGCAAGTCCAGAAGCTGGACGCCGCCCTCAGCCACTTCGCCGATCACTGCGCCAAGGTGCTGCCCAAGGACGTGCGCGATGAACCCGGCAGCGGCGCCGCCGGCGGCCTGGGCTTCGCCGCCAAAGCCTTTCTCGGCGCACAGTTTCGAGCCGGTGTAGACGTCGTCGCCGAACTGGTTGGCCTGGACGCGGCCGTACGCGGCGCCGACCTGGTCATCACCGGCGAAGGCCGCTTCGACGCCCAGACCCTGCGCGGCAAAACCCCCTTCGGCGTCGCCCGCATCGCCCAACAGCACGGCGTACCCGTGATCGTCATCGCCGGCACCCTGGGCGACGGTTATGAACAGATGTACGCCCACGGCGTCGACGCTGCCTTCGCCCTGCCTTGCGGCCCGATGAGCCTGGAGCAGGCGTGCGGTGAGGCACCGCATTTGCTGCGTGAGCGGGCGGCGGATATTGCGCGGTTGTGGCGGGCGGCGGCCAAGCACTGACGTCGCCTCCCGAACATGGGACAATCCGCGCCTTTTTTGACACGGAGAGTCCCCATGCTGCGCCCCGCATTCCTGGCCCTGCTGTTGACCGGCACTGCCACTTTCGCTCAAGCCGACGCCGAAACCGTCCCCTTGCTCCGGGAAATCAAGAACTGGGTCACGGGTTGCGACAACCTGCGCAATTGCCATGCCCTCAGCGCACCCAGTGGCGTTGACGAAGAGGACTACAGCTCGCTGACCTTGCACATCTGGCATCAGGCCGGGCCTGAAGGGTTCCTGCGTTTGCGGTTCGACCATCGCGGCGAGGCGCTGGACCTGTCGACTCTGCTGTTGGACGGCCAGCCGCTGGAGCTGGAGCTGACCCGGGACCTGCACGTAGAACTCGACGATCAGGGCGGTGATCCCGAGGTGCAATCCTACGGCGTAATCGAGGACGCTGCAGCGCGGCGGTGGCTACAGCGTTTGCGCAATTGCCAGCGTGTGCAATTGCCGGGGGATGAGCAAGCCCATGTGTCGCTGAGTGGGTTGAGTGCTTCGCTGTTGTTGATGGATTCCGTGCAGGGCCGGGTGGATAACGTCAGCGCCCTGGCCCGGCCGGGTAAAGGCGCGGCCAGCGGCGTGCCCGCGCGCTTGCAGGCACCAGTGTTGCGCAGATTCCCAGGAGCGCCGGGGTTGACTGCGCAGGAGCAGGCTGGCCTTGTCGCGGCTGTGTTGCATACCATCACGCCCGAGGATAACGGCACCGGCAGCGCGCCCGAGGCCAACGCTGGCGCCCTGACCGCACAGCAGGCGATGACGGTGGTGCGTTATGACTGCGCAGCCTACAACTGTGAATACGATGTGGTCAGCCGCCAGCGCCAGGCGCCGTACGCACAAACCCCGATGCACCTTGAGCCCTTGCCATTGGGGATCGAGCCGCTGCAAGGCTCGGTGGGGTACGACCCGGCCAGCGGCACCTTGAGTTATTTCTACAAGCTGCGCGGGCTCGGCGATTGTGGCGAGGGCGCCGTCTGGGTGTTTGATGGCCAGGGGTTCCAGCTCAGCGAGCTGCACGCCATGCCGCGCTGCACCGGGGTCGGTTACGGCGATTGGCCGGCGTTGTGGTCGACAGCGCCGGCACCCTAGCCATCGGACTGGCAGGGCCTCTACACTGGCTGGCCACGTGTCTTTCAAAGGATGAAACACCATGCACACGCCTGAACCCCATATCGTGATCCAGCGCTTTACCGAGGCCCATCTTGAGGGCGTCGCAGCGCTCTACAACGAACCGGCCGTGTGTCGACAGGTGCTGCAAATGCCTTTTCAATCCGTGGAGACCTGGCGCAACAGACTGGTGCTGGACAACGAGCGCCGGCTACAACTGGTGGCGGTGCACGGGGGCGAGGTGATCGGCCAGCTCGGCCTGGAACAGTACCTGCGCGTGCGCCGGGCCCATGTGGGTTCGTTCGGCATGGGCGTCGCACCGGCCTGGCAGGGCAAGGGCGTGGGTTCGCGCCTGCTGACGGCCGCGCTGGACGTGGCCGACAACTGGATGAACCTGCACCGCGTGGAACTCACGGTGTACGCCGACAACGAAGCCGCGCAACACCTGTACCGTAAATTCGGTTTCGAGGTGGAAGGGGTGTTGCGCGATTACGCCCTGCGTGACGGTGTGTTTGTCGACACCTTGAGCATGGCGCGCCTGCGCCGGTCGGCTTAATCCTGCAAGGCAAACGCCACCGCAGCCTGCGCATGCAGCTCGGTGGTGTCCAGCAGTGGCAGGTCGCTGTGTTCCGGCTTGATCAGCATCCCGATTTCCGTACAACCGAGGATGATTGCCTGGGCGCCACGGGCGGCCAGGGATTCGATCACCCGTTGGTAGATCTGGCGTGACGTGTCGCTGATCACGCCCACGCACAACTCTTCATAGATGATGCGGTGCACGTCCCGGCGCTCATTCGCGTCCGGCACCAATACCGTCAGGCCATGCTCGGCCAGGCGCGACATGAGAAAGTCCTGCTCCATGGTAAAGGCAGTCCCCAACAGACCGACCGTCAGCGTGCCGGCTTCCACAGCGGCCAAACCGGCGGCATCGGCGATGTGCAGGAAAGGAATCGACACCGCCTTCTCAACACGTGGTGCCACCTTGTGCATGGTGTTGGTACACAGCACCACACACTCGGCGCCGCCCGCTTGCAGGCGACGCGCAGCCTCTTCCAGGATCAACGCGGCGTCATCCCAGCGCCCTGCATGCTGGGCCTGCTGCACAGGGCCGAAATCCACGCTGTACATCAACAGTTGCGCCGAGCGCAGCGGCCCGAGTTGGTCGCGTACGCGCTGGTTGATGATCCGGTAATACTCGGCGCTGGACTCCCAGCTCATGCCGCCGATAAGGCCGATGGTGCGCATGTGATATTCCTGACAAGGGATGTGGCTTCACCTTACCCACTGGCCAGCCAATAGTCATACGCAGTTGCCAGCCAAATGACCGGTGCAGTTTTAAGCCGTACGCCGTACCGCCGCATCTGCCATGATCAGCCCTCGCAACCTGGCTCACCCAAGGAATCTGGCAATGGACGATGTACAGCAACTGGGCGAGATGCTTCGTCATTACGCCGACAGCGAAGCGCACAAGAAGCAGCAATTCGACGTGCAATCAGCCCGCTGGGCACAAAAACTCGGTGAGTTGTTCGAGCAGATCGAACAGTGGCTGGAGCCGGTGAAAACCGTCGGGCTGCTGGAGGTCCATCGTCAAGCCTATGTGGCCAGTGGGCCCAGCGTGCCGGTGGAGACGTCCACCTTCAAAACCGAGAAGCTCATTGTGCAGATCACCGGCAAAACCGTGGAGTTCGTGCCGGATGTGATGGGCGCGGGCGGTTCGATTTCCGTAGCAGTGATGGGCTTGACCGCTGCCCGCCACGGCAGCGTTTCGCTGGTGCTGGCGGCCGATAAAAACGACTGGCTGTGGAAGAAAACCAATGGCCTGAAAGACCCGGATACCTTCGGTTTCGACGCCAACTTCCTGGCCTCGCAGTTGCAAAGCCTGATCCCTCGCGAGCGCAGCTGAGTCGTCTTGTCGCCACACCCGCTGGTCTGCCAAATGCCTGGGGGCAAATAAGGTGTATTCCCCAGGATTGGCTATACCTACAGCTCATTGTTTCGATGAAAACCGCCAGGGAGTTCGATGATGAAGCTAAGGCTAATGATCAGCACGCTATGCATTGCCACGATGGGGATGACGGGCTGCGCCAGTAAGGTGACGCAACCGGATGAGTATTCGGGCTTTCTGTCCGACTACAGCCACCTCAAGCAGGCCCAGTCACCGTCGGGCGCCGAGGTGATGCGCTGGGTCGATCCCAAGCTGGACCTGAGCCGCTACAACGCGGCTTACATCGAACCCACGCAGTTTTACCCCAAGCCCCACGGCACCGCGAAAATCCCCGACAGCACCCTCAACGGCATCAACGCCTACTACAACCAGGCGCTCAAGCGTGAGTTGGCCAAGTCACTGCCCCTGGCCAACGCGCCCGGCCCAGGTGTGATCGTGGTGCGTGCGGCAATTACTGCTGTCAGCAGCAAGACCGAAGGCCTGAAACCCTATGAGTTCATCCCGGTGGCCCTGGTGGCGGCGGCGGTGAGTACCGGCACCGGCATCCGTGACCAGGAAACCACCTTGGGCACCGAAGCGCAGTTTCTGGACGGCGCCAGTGGCAAGGTCATCGCCCAAGTGGTGCGCAAAGGTACCGGCAAGCCACTGGCAAACGATTCACAGGTGATGAAGGCCGATGACGTGAAAGGCGTGATCGACGGATGGGCGTCCGACCTGCATCAGTCCTACATGAAACTTAGAAAACCCTAAAACGCATTCCTGGCCAGCCGGTTGTAGTAGCTGAGCAGGGCGTCGTAGCGGCGGGTGACGAGATAATAGTCGTCACTCAACTGCTGCGGCGCGGCGTGGTCCTGCCAGTGCTGGTGCAGGGTAACCAAGGCCTTGAGGTATTCATCGGCAGGCGCCTTGATGTTGTACCAGAGGTGAATCGCCTCATCGTCGAGCCTTCTGCTGGGCATGGCGTTCAGAAAGATTCGGCCGTCTTCGGCAGTCTTGCGCAGCGCTTCGGTCAAGTCGGCCACCTGCTGCGGGGTCAGGTTGGCGTCGCGCACACCTCGCTCGATCTGGTTGACCGCCTGGCGCGCCGTGATCATGTAGTTGAGCAGATGCCACTGCATGTCCCGGCCAAACCGCGCCTCCAGCAGCGCCAGTTGCGCGGGACGCACGCGTAGATCTTCATCCTCCAGCTGTTGGCGCAGAGAAGTGGACGCCGTCAGATAGGTTTCGACGACCTGGTCGTAGGCCAGCATTAATTGCTTGTGTTTGGCCTCTGCGGCTATTTCCTGGCCCGTAGGCGCCAGACTGCGCGCCTGCACGCGAGCGCTCCCATCCGCCAGGGCCGTGAGGTCGTACAGCGATTGCGCGTAGGCTCCGGCGGCCGCGAGCAAATCGCTGGCGGGTGCCTGGCGCTCCAGTTTCACCGTGTACTGCTGCGAACACACCGACCGCTGGATAAGGTACGGCGCCGGCTCGTTGCGGTCGCCATAGTTGTCGAGGGTCGGCTTGTCGGGCTCGGGGTAATAAGTTAGGCGCGTATCCCGGTCGACGCGGTTCACGCAATCAATGATCGGCGCCAGGGCACTCGCCCTGGCGGTGTGGGGGCTGTCGCGCTGGTCCAGCCACAGTTGCACCTTTTGCAAAGGCCTGGTGGCACCGGCCACGCCGAGCAGGCCCAGGCCCAATGCCAGACTGATGGGTAACAACCATTTTGGATTCATGGCTTGGCCTCCTGACCGTACCACTGCGCCTGCGTGGCGGGCGTCTGGCACTCAACCACGCTGCGCGGCATGCGGCTGCACAGGCGTTCGGTCCACTGTTGCAGGCCTTGGTTGCGGGTGACCCGATGCTGGTTGTCGAGCACCTTCAAGCCAGCGTAGAGCGCGACCGCAGTGACGAGGCAAAGCGCCGTGCCGAGGACGCCCCAGCGCGGATGGCGGGCGGTCCACGGTGTGTGGTGATTCATGAAAGGCCGCTTGACCAACCCCACCAGCGCCAGTGCGACCACCAGGGTCAAGCTGGCGAACGGGCTGAACATAAAACCCAACGCTACCGCCAGGACCAGGCCGGGGACCAGATCGCGTATCGGCAGCAGCGGCAAGTGGGTCGGGCTGAGCCAGCGGGGCAAGCGTTGGCTCAGCTGTTCATCCAGCACGCGGTATTGATGAGCCAACGGACGCCAGGCCTGCCAGGCGATGCCCGCACCGACCACGGCACCGATCGACCATAGGATCCCCTGGCCCACGGTCGGTACCACGTTGCCGGCCAGGGCGTCGGCCTTTACCAGCACGCCCACCAGGCAACTGAGCACCAGCGCCACGAGCCACGGCCAGGTGTCCATCGCCGACTCCCAGCCCTGCCAGAAATACACCGTGCCACCGGGCATGCCTTCGGCAACGCTGACGTGATCGGCATAAATATCGGCGCTCAGGGTCTTGCAGGCCTTCCAGTCGTCTTCGTCGAAGCGTTGGGCGAAGGCACGGCGCTGGCCCAGGCTCATCGGTGCGAGCAGTAAACGTGCGGCGCGCTGTTGCGGGCTGTGGGGCGGTTCTGCTGCCAACGCACGTTGGCGCGCCATAAAGGCTGGCCCTTGCTGGCGCTTCAACAACAGCGCCCAGTCGCCGGCCGGGCAGCCATGGTCTGCGCCGCCGTGCCAGTTTTGTCCGGCGCACACGGCGTCGAACACCGTGCTCGACCAGTAAGGATGGTTGGCAAGCAGCCTGGCCAACCATTCGTTGAACCACTCGGCATGGGGATGATTGTTGACCCAGGCATGCGCGCCGGGTGTAGCGGCGTAGGCGGCCAGGAACGCAGCGTCGTCTTGCTGGCCAAGGGCTTGGTGCAAGGGTTGCTGCAACCGGGTCCGGTGCTGGAACTCCAGGGTGCTGATCAATTCGCTGGGCAATTCCAACCGCTGCCAGGCGGTCAGCCAGTTGAAGGTCTCGAAGGCCCATCGCGTGTCTTCGGCATTGAGGTCGCCGTCGATACAGCGCTGCAACAGGTGGACTTCGAGCAACAGCGCGGTGCCATCGGCCATGGCCGCTTGGTAATGCTGGGCGAGGCTGAGGTCGGAGGTCTCGATAAGCACGTCATCCGCGACCTGCTCGCCTGGGTTCCACGCCAGTGCCGCCTCGTAGGCCTCGCGCAGACGCTGATAGCCCTCAGGGTCATCGTCCGGGCGGGTCTTTTTCAACAAGGTGGCGTATTGACGCTTGATCGTGCGGCTATCGGCACCTGGCGTCAGGCCGAGGACATTCCAGCAAGTCATGTGCGGTGCAACTCCCTAAACAATCGCGCCCGGTCTGACCCTGTTGCGACCGGGCGCGTGGTGTTACTTGAGCGGTGTCAGTGGCGGCAGCTTCCATTGACCGCTACCCACCTCAGGCTTGGGCAGGTAAATCCGCAGGACAGCGAAAAACGGGCCGGGCGGCGCCGGCAACCAGTTGCTCTGTTCGGCTTTCGGTGGCTCATGGTGCTGCAACGCCAGGGTCACACCGCCGTCGGCGTCGCGCTTGAGGTCACCCAGCATGCGCGAGTTGATCAGGTAGCGTTTCTTGTGATTGGGCACCAGCAGCTTGGTCTTGGCGTCGTACAGGGTCAGGGACCAGAACGCATCGGCCGGAGGCAACTGGTCCTTGGCAAAATGCACGGTGTAACTGTGCCGCGCACCGTTGGCCGGCTTGCCCTCGCTGTCGACGAAATAACTGAGGTACGCGGCCTCGTCGCTGGAGTTGCCGAAGATGCCCATGTCCGCACCGGCGTAGCGGTACAGGTAGTTGTTCTGCAGGTGGTCGCGGCTGCCGAACAGCTCACCGCTGGGCACTTGGTGGGTGTCGAGCTTGTCCTTCTTGAACGTTGCAAACTCGGCGCGGGCATCGCTGATGCCATCTTCCAGGGCCTTGCGCTGCTCGGTCGTCAACTGGTTGAACTTGAAGGGCGCACCGGGGGCGATGCCGATTGTGGCAAAGCGCGCCAGCAGGTCTTTTTCACTGTCCTGGGGCGCGGCGAAGGCCAACATGAAGTTCAGGTAGCGAAACAGTTGCGGGCCTTCGGCCATGGTCGCGGTGGGCTTGGGCCACTCGACCTTCGGCGCCTTGGCCGGCGCGGCTTGTTTCACGTAGCTGCTCAGTGGCTGCACTTTGTAGCCGTTCTGGATCTGCTTGACCTTGTTCAGGTCTTTTTCATCGAACAACTGCGTGCGATACAGGGCATAGGCGATGTTGCTTTCGCTGTACACCACGCGGTCCACGTCGACCGGTTGCTGACCTTTCCAGTCCGGGCCGGCAATCATGTAGTGGCCGCCATTGTTGCCGGTGCTGCGGGTGCCCAGGTAGGCGATGTTCTGCGTATAGAGGTCGATCAACTGCACCGAGTAGTAACGGTTATCTTCGATCTTCGGCAACGTGAGCACCAACGGCTCGCTGCGCAGGTCCATCCATACAAAGGAGTAGGGCGTGTCGGCGTTCGGGGTCAAGATCGCCGTGTCCTTGGGCGTAAACACCTGGGCGGTGTTGCCGATCCGGTTGAACGGTGCCTTGAAGTTGGCGCCGCCTTTATCAACGGCCTGGGTGTAGAGCGTCTTGTACATCTGCACCACCGGGTAGCCATACAGGTAGGCTTCCTTGGCGATGGCCCGCGCTTCGCTCGGGGTCGCGGTGAAATCGGCCCAGGCGCCGGTACTCAAGAGTATCGAGAGGCTCGCCAACAGCAGGCGCGTCGGTTTTCCAATCATGTTGTTGCGTCCTTACAGGGGCTTTGAGTGACGGGGAGTGAAGGCTGCGAGTTTCCGGTTTTATTTCCCGAACGTCACGTTAATCCCTGCAAAAATGACGCAGGTCACGTTATCCCGCTGGCGACGGAATCAGGCTTTGGGCAGCATTGATTTGACTTTGTCGCGCAGTTGGTCGATCGAGAACGGTTTGGCAATCACCTGCATGCCTGCGGGCACGTCAATGTTCTCGGCATAGCCGCTGGCAAACAGGATCGGCAGCGAGGGTCGCAGCTCACGGACTTTCGTTGCCAGTTGCTTGCCGTCCATGTCCGGCAGGCCAACGTCGGTCATCATCAGGTCAATCACCTTGTCGCCGTCTTGAACCGTGTTGAGCGCCTCTTCGGCATCGGCCGCTTCAAGCACCGTGAACTCCAGCTCCTCAAGCACATCGACGATCAGCATGCGCACAATGGCATCGTCTTCGACGACAAGGATTGTGGAGGTTGGCGCGGACGACATAGTGGGAGTTCCTGAAAAGAGGGGGGGGGCGGTGATAAAAAAGTCAAAAAGACACTTCACTAGTGAGTCTTCCCGATCCAGGCAAGTTCCCCAGAAGCGCGCATTGTGACGACACTGGACGGCGTTGTCTCTTTCCAGGGGCGTACAAATTGAATTCTTAGGCCCAGCCCCGCAGGGTTTGCTGCAAGGCTGGGGTGTTCAACAGCGCAAATCAAGGCATTACAATTGGGCATCGATGAGTTGCTGTAGAGCCGGCTTGTTCACGAAATCGACATTCATGTCAGTTGGGTCAAATGTGCTGACAGAGTATTCCCGTGTACCGCGCTTTTTGCCGTAGGGGAGCAGGGTAGCGGCAATGTTCCCGCTGTTCAGTGCTTTCTCCATGCCCTCCTGCATCGATTGCAAGGTGGTGAATGTGGCCATCCCGGAGTTGGGTTCGTAGAAAAACCAATCAGTCTTGCCGGCTTCAACTCTTATCCCGGCGAGCATTGCATGGTCCTTGGTCGTTATCCGCAGGGTTTTTGATTGGGGGGAGTTGGTCAAGTCCTCGATGATGTCTTGGTAAGGTTTCTTCGTATGCGGTTTGCCCATATGGAAAGTAGTTTTCCTGCTGGCCGAGTCTTGAAGATCTTTTAGCTGTTGAATGAACAAAGCAGCTTTGGGATCGCTTGGGTTATCGGCTGCCCTGTAGAGGTTTTGCATCAGCTTATCTTCTTTCCCTTGGTGGACCGCCAAGGCCATTGCATTGGATAGACCCGCGCACTCGCCACGCGACGTAATATCAACATTCGCCAGGTAATGAACTTGTGACACCGGGACGACGCGAACGCCGGGCGCGCTGACATCGTGGGTCAAGAGACGAGATGCGTACTGAGCATTCTCAAGGTCTTTCTTTTTGATTTCCCTTGTCAGCACCCCCATTTCTTCCGGGGTTCGATCGGTTTTTGATGCCAACTGCCTGAGTTCCGCGCTGTCCATGCCTTTGTGGTACCCCTTGACATTCTCCAGTAGGCCGCGTGAATGCCCTAAGTTGTACCGCGGCAGATTGGGCGGCGTTTGCGCAGCGAGAATGTTGTTCTTGAGGTCCATATGATGGAATTCGCGCTCTCCCTGGGCGTTAAACGTGGGGGGCTCACTTGCGCCCTTGGGCTTGAAATCCTTGATCGGCAACCCATACAGCTCGTTTTTGTCGGGGTTGTAGTGGTACCACTGATCGTTCTTGAGCACTGAGACCGTTTCAATGCTGCGGTTCCCGGCGGTAAACGTACCGATCAAGGCCGTGCCGTGTTCTTTGCTGACGGCGTTCAGCAGGTCATAGCTACCGCTGGCACCCCTTAGTTTATGAATGGCCTCAGCCCCTCTGGTCGCGAGGAAACTGGCGCCCTGGCCCAATACCCTCGCGCCTCCCGCCGCTAGATCACCCAAACCGCTCAAGGGGTTCAGCGCCCCTATGGTCGCTGCACCGATCACTTTGGCGGCGCGTAGCGCCTTGGCGCCGCTGGAGAGCGCGGAGCTGCTTATCTTCATCAGTTTGCCTGCGGCTGCGGCGCCAGCGGTGAGAAAGCCGAATACATCCAGCGCCAGATCGAACGCGCCCTCGCCATAGTTCCCTTTCTGGAAATTGACGATGGCCGATCGAAACGGGATCAGGTTTAACAGAAATTCGGTGAGTGGCTTGGGGCCGCCTTGCAATTCGTCCAGGGTGGTCTGGCCCAGCGCATTGGCTTTTATAGACGGGTCGTCGAGTTCAAGGTGCTGCACAAACGCGTTGGCAATGGCATGGGATCGATCGCCGCTGAAGGTGTTCAACTGTGATTCATTCACCGGTCGTTCAACACTGAGCAGGTCGGCTCCCTCCTCAGGCTTGAAGGGTTTAGTCGTGGATACCCACCGTGATCGACTTGAACTCTGTTCCTCCGCCCGCCACAGATGCGTGGGTTCAATCGTGCCTTTGTTGAAGTTGATTTCGTAAGCTGCTGATACGCCGTTCAGTTCAGTCCTGATCAGCAGGCCTGGCTTGTTTGGACCGTAGGTTTTATCGGTAAACCCCAGGCCTAACTCGTGCGAACCTTCTTGGAACAAGGTGACTTTACCGAATTCGAATTTTTTTCGATCCGCCAACGGCAGCTGTGAAATCAAGTGCCGGATCGTGGTGTTTACAGCGGATTTTTTGTCCTTGATGCTTTGGCTGAACTCTTGTTCGAAGGCGCCTCGCACGCCAAAACTCAAGTTGGCGTTCAATGCTTCCAACGGAATACGGGGGTCATCCGACTTGAAGGGCGCCGGATCCGGCAAATCCATCATGGCGATATCCAACATCGAATGCTCGCCTACCAGCCTGATTTGCTTATCGGTCCCGCGATAAGTGTCTGTACTCAGCACTTTCTCTTCGAAAAGCGGCCCCAGGTCGCCAAAACGCTCTTGGAGTCTGGCCAGTGCAATTTCTTTTCGGGTGGGTATTGACTCGTCCAGCGCTTTGGTCGCCGTGAGCCGAGCGTCAAGTTGTTCGTTGAAGGCGGTTCTGACCGTATCGAGTTGTGCGTCGGAGTAGTCGTCGTTGAGGTTTTTGCCGATAACACCGTTGGCCACTCCCCAATCCACCAGGGCCGCAGCCTGGGCGTGCTGGGTAATCGAACGGTCTGCCAGGGATGCACTTTCGGCTTCTCGCATGACATCGGCAAACGTCATGTTCGGGACTTTGCCCGGCGTACGGGCCTCGATTGTGGCCGCAGCCACCGCCAGGTTCATCCACGCCGTACTGCCATAGGTCACCGAGGCAGGTATGTCCTTGATCAGGAACATCGGGGCGCGGCTGGCCAACAGCAGGTGGGCACCGACGTGTGCCAAGGCGGGGCTTGTGCGCTTTGTCGCGCTCAAATGAGCGGCCAGGCCTTCAACTACGGCGGAGGCGGGCTTACCCCAATGTTGCTCGCTTGCCAGATCGAAACCGGCAATGCTGTTGCGACGAGGCGCGGTGATGGACTCAGGGTCCATCTGCAGCGCAATCCCCGCCAGCAGGTAATCCGTCACGCTGCTGTCGGTGTCAATGCCTTGCATTTTCTCTTGTATGTCTTTGCCCATCAGTTGGGCCCGCGGTGAGCTGATCAGCGCATTCAGTATCTTCGCGGGATCATTCTGCGCATCCGCCGGTAACGGCTGACGATAACGCAGGAACTCCAGTACACCGTCTTGGGTTTGCATCACCAACGGTTTGTCACCCAGATGGTGGACGTGATTGAGCGTAAAGGCCCGCAGGCGTCGCTGGTCGTCTGACGCCAAGGGCGTTGGCCAGGACAGCGCGCCTCCCAGATTGCCCAGAGGGTGCTCCAACGCTCTGTCGATCACCGCATCAGCGAGTGCATTGAGGTGGAAGTGGGCGGCGGGCACCTTGACTCCCAGGTGCTCGATGAAAGCCTCCAGGCTCACGCTGCCATTGCCCGGCGCGAGGTACGAAGAGGCCGGATCGATAGCCATGGATGTGTTTTTTACCCCCTCAAGAATGGCCTCTGGCGTTGCGTCCTTGCCCATTCTTGTCGCTAGGTCCCTGAGCGCCTGGCCGAGCGTCTTCAAGTTCGCCTTATCGGCCAGTTGGCCGCGGAGGTCGGTTTTCCCGGGTGACGATGGGGTGTCCGAGGGGCCTATAGCCGAAGGGGCTGACTCAGCAAGGCTCGGCCTGGGCGTGGCTGTAACGACGGAAAGGGGCGTGGCGGTAGACACATGTGTCGAGATATTCAACATGCTGCAAATACCTTTACGGATAGGAATTAAGCGCCCTCCTGATGGAAACTCCCTGTTTCGGAGACGCCGCATTGGGTGGAAAACCGACGCGCCCACGTTCCGATTGCACGTGCACAACAGTGTGAGGAGTTAATTCGTTGACATGATGTGACACGCCGTTGATAGAGGCACTTTTGTACCAAGTGGCAGCAGTTCTTCGCACTCCCGGCCTTAGAAAAATAGCGTTCAACCGCAACTTTGGGGCAAACTCCCGGTTTTTCCGTACTTGGCCAAGGCATGCCCATGACTCCCGCGTCGTCAGTCGATGAAAAGAGCTTTCGTACCCTCCTGAGCCGAAACGTGGCATTACCGCTGGGTGTGGGTGTGCTCAGCGCCGTGTTTTTTGTGTGCCTGATCACTTATTTGCTGACGGTGATCAAGTGGGTGGAGCACACCGATCGGGTGATCAATAACCTTAACGAGTCTTCCAAGCTCACCGTTGACCTGGAAACCGGCATGCGCGGGTTCCTGATCACCGGTGACGAGCATTTCCTCGACCCGTACGAAGTGGCCAAGCCGCGCATCATTGCCGACCTGCGTAACTTGCAGGAGTTGGTGGCGGATAACCCGCAGCAGGTCGACCGCCTCAAGCGCTTGGAGGCCATGCAGGGTGAGTGGAACAAGTACGCCCAGTCGATGATTGATATGCAGCGCCAGAGCGGCGATTACCGCAGCGCTGTGAAGGCTGGCCGAGGCAAGCGCCTGACCGATGAGATCCGCAAGGAATACGAAGACGCGGTGGCGATGGAGCAACAGTTCCGTCTTTCCCGCAATGAGGATGTCACACGTACCACGATAATCAGTGTCACCCTGTACCTGGCGTTCGTACTCGGCTTGAGTGGTTTTCTGGCGTATATCGGCAGGAAAAATCTGCTTTCTCTGTCAGAGAGCTACGCCACAACCCTCGCGTCACAACAGAAGATTGCACGCCGCCTCGAACAGCAGGCCTGGCTGCGCAACGGGCAGACTGAACTGGCCGAACAAGTGCTGGGCCAACTGACCCTGAACATGCTCGGGCGCAATATCCTGCAGTTTTTTGCCCAATACATGGGCTCGGCCGTTGCGGCGCTGTATGTGCGCGAGGAACACGGCGGCCTGAAACGGGTGGCCACTTATGGCTTCTCCCGCGAGCAGGAGCAACTGGAGCAATCAATCTACAGCGACGAAGGTATCGTTGGGCAGGCCGCGCAACTGGAGCGTCTGATCCGCCTGGATGATGTGCCGGTGGATTACTTCAAAGTCAGCTCCGGCCTCGGCGAAGGCCCTACACGCAGCGTGCTGGTGATGCCGACCAGCGATGACGACCGCGTCAACGGCGTGATCGAACTCGGCTTCCTGCGCCCGCTGGATGACCGCGACATTGAATTGCTGGAGCTGATCGCCGGCAACATCGGCACCTCCATCGAGGCCGCGCGTTATCGCCAGCGCCTGCAAGAAGTGCTGGCCGAGACCCAGCAGCTCAACGAAGAGCTGCAAGTGCAGCAGGAAGAACTCAAGACCGCCAACGAAGAGCTGGAGGAGCAGTCACGCATCCTCAAGGAATCCCAGGCCCACCTGGAGACCCAACAGGCAGAGCTGGAACAGACCAACGAACAATTGGCCGAGCAGACCCAGACCCTGGCCGACCAGCGCGACGCGATGGACCGCAAGAACATCGAACTCAATCAGGCCCAGGTGGAACTGGAAGATCGCGCCGAAGAGTTGCAGCGTTCCAGCAAGTACAAGTCCGAATTCCTCGCCAACATGTCCCACGAACTGCGCACGCCGCTCAACAGCTCGTTGATCCTGGCCAAGTTGCTGGCGGAAAACCCCCAGGACAACCTCAGTGCCGAACAGGTCAAGTTTGCCGAGTCGATCTATTCGGCCGGCAATGACCTGCTCAACCTGATCAACGACATCCTGGATATTTCCAAGGTCGAAGCCGGCAAGCTGGAAGTGCGCCCGGAAAACTCCAGCGTGGCGCGTCTGGTCGACGGTCTGCGCGGGATGTTCGAACCCCTGGCTGCGGACCGCAAACTGGGCTTCCAGGTGGAGGTCCAGGCCGACGCGCCGGCGATGCTGTTTACCGACCGCCAGCGTCTGGAGCAGATCCTCAAGAACCTGCTGTCCAACGCGATCAAGTTCACCGAACAGGGTCAGGTCAGCCTGTCGGTGTCCCGCGCATCGGAGGAGGGCATTGCCTTTACCGTGCGCGATTCCGGGATCGGTATTGCGCCGGACCAGCAGGAAAGCATCTTCGAAGCCTTCCGCCAGGCCGACGGCACCACCAACCGCCGTTACGGCGGCACCGGCCTGGGCCTGTCGATTTCCCGCGACCTGGCAACCTTGCTCGGTGGCTACATCAGCGTGACCAGCGAACCGGGCAAGGGCAGCGTGTTCACCCTGATATTGCCCGAGCAGTACCTGGAGCGTGCCGACGACGCGCCGCCGATCGAGCAACCGCGCCACGCCGTGGTAGTGCCTGCCCCGACACCGATCAAGGTGTCGCCGCTACCGGTCGCCGAGGCTGACTTGATCCCGCGCTTTGCCGATGACCGCGACAAGGCACCGTTCACCACCCGCTGCATCCTGGTGGTGGAAGACGAGCCCAACTTCGCCCGGATCCTGTTCGATCTGGCCCACGAACTGGGCTACCACTGCCTGGTTGCCCACGGGGCAGATGAAGGCTACAGCCTGGCCGAGGAGTACATCCCGGACGCGATCCTGCTGGACATGCGCCTGCCGGACCATTCCGGGCTGACCGTGCTGCAACGCCTCAAGGAGCACGCCAGTACCCGTCATATCCCGGTGCATGTGATCTCCGTGGAAGACCGCGTCGAAGCCGCCATGCACATGGGCGCCATCGGCTATGCGGTAAAACCCACCACCCGCGAAGAGCTCAAGGACGTGTTTGCACGTCTGGAAGCCAAGCTGACCCAGAAGGTCAAGCGCGTCCTCCTGGTAGAGGACGACGACCTGCAACGCGACAGCATTGCCCGCCTGATCGGCGACGATGACATCGAGATCACCGATGTCGGCTTTGCCCAGGCCGCGTTGGACCTGCTGCGCACCAACGTCTACGACTGCATGATCATCGACCTCAAGCTGCCGGACATGCTCGGCAATGAGCTGCTCAAGCGCATGGCCACCGAGGACATCTGCTCGTTCCCGCCGGTAATCGTCTACACCGGGCGTAACCTCACCCGCGATGAAGAGGCCGAGCTGCGCAAGTACTCGCGCTCGATCATCATCAAGGGCGCACGCTCGCCGGAGCGCCTGCTGGACGAAGTCACACTCTTTCTGCACAAAGTCGAATCCCAGCTGTCCCATGACCGTCAGAAGATGCTCAAGACCGCCCGCAGCCGCGACAAAGTGTTCGAGGGGCGCAAAATCCTGTTGGTGGACGACGATGTGCGCAACATTTTCGCCCTCACCAGTGCGCTTGAGCACAAAGGCGCTGTGGTGGTGATCGGGCGTAACGGCCGCGAAGCCATCGACAAACTCAATGAAGTCGACGATATCGACCTGGTGCTGATGGACGTGATGATGCCGGAGATGGACGGATACGAGGCCACCGCCTTGATCCGCCAGGACCCGCGCTGGAAGAAGCTGCCGATCATCGCGGTGACGGCCAAGGCCATGAAGGACGATCAGGAGCGTTGCCTCGCGGCGGGCTCCAACGATTACCTGGCCAAGCCGATCGATCTGGACCGTCTGTTCTCACTGATTCGCGTATGGCTACCGAAGATGGAACGCATTTAAGTGGAGCACGTTTTTTTGGACAAGAGCAGCGACATCGAGCTGCGCCTGCTGATTGAGGCGATCTACCTCAAGTACAGCTATGACTTTCGCGACTACTCCGGTGCGTCGGTCAAACGCCGCGTGGCGCACGCGCTGCGCCAGTTCGACTGCGCAACCATCTCGGCCTTGCAGGAGCGTGTGCTGCACGATCCGGCGGCGTTCATGCAACTGCTGCAGTTTCTGACGATTCCGGTGAGCGAGATGTTTCGCGACCCGTCGCACTTTCTGGCCATCCGCCAGGAAGTGGTGCCGCTGCTGAAGACGTATCCGTCGATCAAGATCTGGATCGCCGGTTGCAGCACGGGGGAGGAGGTCTACTCCATGGCGATCCTGCTGCGCGAAGAGGGCCTGCTGGAACGCACGATCATCTACGCCACGGACATCAACCCGGCCTCGCTCGATAAAGCCAAGCAAGGCATCTTCTCCCTGGAGAACGTGCGCGCCTACACCGCCAATTATCAGCAGGCCGGTGGGCAACGTTCATTTGCCGACTACTACACGGCGGCTTACGATTACGCCATCTTCGACAAGACGCTACGCGAGAACGTGACCTTTGCCGATCACAGCTTGGCGACCGATAGTGTATTCTCAGAAACTCAATTAATTTCGTGCCGTAACGTACTGATTTATTTCAATAAAAAGTTGCAAGACAGGGCGTTTGGATTGTTTCACGAGTCGCTGTGCCATCGCGGCTTTCTGGTGCTGGGCAGCAAGGAAACCCTGGATTTTTCGGCCTACAGCAAGCAATTCGAACCCTTGGTCAAGCAGGAACGGATCTACCGCAAATCATGAACGAAGCGCCAGCCAGCCCGATTCGCGGGATTGAAGCCATTGTCGTCGGCGCGTCTGCCGGCGGTGTGGAGGCATTGCTGAGTATTTTTGGCGAGCTGCCTGAGGGCTTTGGCTTGCCCATCATTGCGGTGCTGCACCTGCCGGATGAGCGTCGCAGCCAGTTGGCCGAAGTGTTTGCCCGTCGCCTGCGTATCCCGGTGCATGAGGCGCGTGACAAAGAGCAGATCAAGGCAGGCGCTCTCTATTTCGCTGGCCCTGGTTATCACCTCTCGGTGGAGCTTGATTACAGCCTGTCCCTGAGCCAGGAGGACCGCGTGCATCATTCCCGACCCGCCATCGATTACCTGTTCGCGTCGGCCGCCGATGCCTACGGCAAAAATCTGCTGGCGATTCTGCTGACCGGCGCCAACCAGGACGGCGCGCGTGGTCTGGCCCACGTCAAGCGCTCCGGTGGCATCACCGTCGTGCAAGACCCGGCCGAGGCGCGCATCTCCGTAATGCCCCGGGCGGCCCTGGCCCTGCATACCCCCGACCATATTCTTACGCTGAGCCAAATCGGCTCGTTACTGGCTTCGCTGGAATCTTCCCCATGTTAAGTACTGTCCAGGCCAAACTGCTGATCGTTGACGATCTGCCGGAGAACCTGCTGGCCCTCGAAGCGCTGATCAAGCGTGAGGATCGCCAGGTCTTCAAGGCATTGAGCGCCGATGAAGCCTTGTCCCTGTTGCTGGAGCACGAATTCGCCATGGCGATTCTCGACGTGCAGATGCCCGGCATGAACGGTTTCGAACTGGCCGAGCTTATGCGCGGCACCGAAAAAACCAAGAACATCCCGATTGTGTTCGTCAGCGCTGCTGGCCGCGAACTCAACTACGCCTTCAAGGGCTACGAAAGCGGCGCCGTGGATTTCCTGCACAAACCGTTGGATATCCACGCGGTGAAGAGCAAGGTCAATGTGTTTGTCGACCTCTATCGCCAGAGCAAGGCCATGAAGCAACAGGTCGAAGCCCTGGAGCGCAGCCGCCGCGAGCAGGAGTTGCTGCTGAACCGCCTGCAGGCCACCCAAGCCGAGCTGGAGCAGGCCGTGCGCATGCGTGACGACTTCATGTCAATCGTCGCTCACGAAGTGCGTACGCCCCTCAACGGGCTGATCCTGGAAACCCAACTGCGCAAGATGCACCTGGCCCGGGACAACGCCGCCGCCTTCACCCTGGACAAGATGCACGCGATGGTCGACCGCGATGAGCGACAGATCAAAAGCCTGATTCGCTTGATCGAAGACATGCTCGACGTGTCGCGTATCCGTACCGGCAAGTTATCGATACGCCCGGCGCGGTTTGACCTCGCACAACTGGTCAGCAACCTGGTGGAAAACTTTGCGCCGCAAGTGGCGGCCGCCGATTCGTCGATGCAACTGGTTGCAGACGAGCCCGTCGAAGGCAGCTGGGACGAGTTCCGCATTGAACAGGTGGTCACCAACCTGCTGACCAACGCCCTGCGCTACGGGGCCAAGAGCCCGGTTGAAGTGCGGGTCTACAGTGAGCACGGCGAAGCACGGGTAGAGGTGCGTGATCACGGTATCGGCATCAGCGAAGAGAACCAGAAGCGTATCTTCCAGCAGTTCGAGCGCGTGTCCGCCAGCCAGGTAGCAGCGGGTCTTGGCCTGGGACTGTTTATTTCCGAGCAGATCGTTGCGGCCCATGGTGGCACCATCGAGGTCGAAAGCCAGATAGGCGAGGGCGCGCTGTTTCGGGTGTGCCTGCCCCTCGATACGTCGGCGTGAAATCAATCGTCACTTCGACGCAACCTTCTGCGTGACCCTATGGTCGTACATGCAGCAACTGACCGGACAAAGGCTTCCCATGAGTGAAGATGCACAAGATGTCGTACTGATTGTCGAAGACGACGAATCCATTATGTTTGTGCTGGGCGAATACCTGGCAGGCCTCGGCTATCGGGTGTTGAAGGCGATCAATGGGGAGCAGGCATTCGAAATCCTGGCCTCCAAGCCGCACCTGGACCTCATGGTGACTGACTACCGCCTGCCGGGCGGGATTTCCGGGGTGCAGATCGCTGAACCTGCGATCAAGCTGCGGCCGGAGCTGAAGGTCATCTTTATCAGCGGTTACCCTCAGGAAATCCTCGATTGCAACAGCCCGATCACGCGCAATGCACCGATCCTGGCCAAGCCGTTTGATCTGGATACGCTGCAGGAACATATCCAACGCCTGCTGGCCTGAAACGAAAGGGCCGGCGCAGAGATATCTCTGGCCGGCAAGACCACCTTCAGTCGATCAAATCAAATACCTCACGCTTCTCGCCTGCAGTAAATTGCTTCACCGGATGGTTGCCCTCAATCAGCTTGAATGTCCCGTCAGGGTGCACATCAATGCCACTGGCAGTAGTGATGGAGATCGAGTCCGGATGCCGGGTCGCAAGGTCCCGCAGCAACGTTTGGCCCTTGTGCTCCTGACTGAGTACCGATGAGAGCCCATAGGCGCTTCTGGTGTTGTCGCCGCCAACGAGGATGAGTTTGGCGCCGCCGTCCCCAAACGCAGTTTGTGCGTCTTTCAATGCGTTGGCTTGCAGATCGTTCAGCGCGCTGCCGCGCAGGTGCATCAGGGTCCGTTTCTGGTAGATGCCTTCCTTGAGATCCGAAAGGATCACGATCGCCGAACAGTCACTGATACCGCGGGTGTTGAGCAGCGTGGTGGTGTCTCGAACCGTTGCCGAATCGAACTCGGGGACGAACATGGATTCGGGTTTGCTGGCTGTCGGTGCCGCGACGGGGGCCGCAGGCTGAACGTTAGGGCGCGGCTTGGGTGTGGGAAATAGAGAGTCTGCGTACAAGTCGGTCACCGACTGCTTGTTGACGCTTGCTTTGGTAGCCCATGAAGGGTCTTGCACCGACACCTTGAATTCGAGTTTGTTCGGGTTGGTGCTATGGGTGGCGTATTGAACCGGCAGTTTTTTATCGGTGAATATTTTGGTCAAACCACGCTTCATCGTATCGGCATCTGGGAAGGGCACCAGACCGTAGTTGGCATCAAACAGAAAAAATTCTTTCTTGGCGCCAGTGACCCGTACGCCGGCCGTAATTGCGTGATCGGGTGTGCTTAGCATCAGGAATTTGGTTTTGGTCGCGTCGGTCAACTCTGGAACAATATCCAAATAAGAGATTATTCGAGGATTTGCCGTTCCGTGAAACAAGGTCTGACTCGTGACTTGCTTTTGGGTATCGTTCAATGCATCCACAAATTTGCGTGATGCCGGCGTCGCCGGATTGGCAGCTGCCTCGAACAGGTTGCCGATCAGCTTCATTTCCTTGCCATCCTTGATGGCTTCAGCCATGGCATGTGAAAGCGCTGCGCACTGGCCTTGGCTAAGGGGACTGACCTGGCTGAGGTACACCACCTGCGGACAGGGAATCAGCGTCGCGCCGACGGAACTGACGTTTTCGGAAAACCGGCTGGCGCTGTTCAAGCCATGTTGGACAGCCAGCCGTTCGCTCTGTCGAGCAAGTGTGCCCAGCTCTTGTGGCGTCAGCGTGGTTTTGTTGATAGCCAGCGATATGACCTGATCGGACATCATTTTCGACGAATAGCCCGCAATATCGGAAGGGCTGCCGGTGTTGTACCCGTTTTCAAACGCCGCCTTGTCCGGCCCACTTTTTGTATCCTCAAGCAACTGCTGCCATTTTCTCTTGTTGGCTATGGATTCCGCTGACTGCGGAGCAGACAGGGTCTTCCATTTCTCCAACCCACGGGGATTGGCGCTGACGGCAGGGAGAAAATCATTCAGAGGCGCTCCATAGGGTTGCCGCGCAATGGAGTCATAGCGATACCATTTTCCGTTTTGCGTAACGGCGGCCGATTCCAAGATTTTCCCATTTGACTTGAAGGTGCCTGACGAGGCCTCACCAAAACGCGCGCTGGCTGATGTAAGGTCATAACTGGCTGCGGCCCCCCTGAGCCGCCTTACGCCTTTGGTCACTTTGTTGATGCCTGTACCCGCCAGCTTCGCCCCGCCTTTGACCAGGTCGCCAATGCCATCCAAAGGGTTGAGCATACTCACGGCTGCCCGCCCTACAATTTTAACCAGGGACAGGGCCCTGGCAGCGATTGCTCCATTCTTTGCAACTTTTGCTGCAACGGAGGCGCCCGCGGTTACGAACCCTAGAATATCCAGGGTTAGGTCACCTATACCGGATGCAAAGTCGCCTTTTGAAAAACTCACAATTGCTGAGCGCAAAGGGATTAAATTCAGCAGGAACTCGCGGTATAGGACATATTCTGGAACTTCGCTCTCGAATGTCGTAGCACCTTTTGAGTAAGCCCTGAGTTTCTCTGAAACACCGGAATACACGTTGTCCGTTACAACGTTGGCGATGGCGCGAGTGCGTGCGCAATTATAGGTGTCATGAGCATTTTGACCGCGAGAAGGGGGGAAGTTAGCTACTTTTGTCGTATATCTAAGATTGCTTGACAGCCTGCAATAGTGGGCCACCTCAATAGGGTCTGCGTCGTCGCCTGAAACAACATCTTTTCTTTGGGAATGCCCCACTAAAAAGTTATTTTCCAGGTCGTTTCGCCTCTCTATATAGCCTTTCTGCGGATTTATTTCATAGAACCTCACCTCTGATCCGATTTTGCAGCGTGCGACCAACGGTTTGTTGTTGGTTGGCTGGCGTCGAGACAAATACCTACCGCCCGGGTTCGGGTCGTAGATGAGTTCCTCACGGTAAAAGTCAATTTCTCCTCGATCAACAAACTTTAAGTCATCTGCTGGAAGGCGAGAAACAAGGTATTTTACGGTTGTTCTAGTGCCGGCCTTTAAGTTCTCGATGTGCGATTCTATTTTATTTGAATATTCTGTCGAGACGTCAGCAAAACCAGCAGACTTGGAGAAAATTTCCGTGAACTTCAGGGCGCGCACACTTGAGAACCATTCGTTCTTATAGGTCTGTTGCACCACCCTCCCGCGCCTCACAGAGGGTGCGTTGAACAATCGCTTTGAAATATGTAAATCCAATAGCGAGTACGGCCCCGGAAAATCTTTATGGGGGATGGCGAGCTCTATGAATTTGGTATTGATGAAATCATAAAAATCAGCCTTATCTCCATGCTCCTTGCGATATTGCTCCGTGCTTGCCCCGGGAATTCCAAGCTTGCCCATAAGTGCCTCAAAGTAGGGCCGATTCTCGCTAAAACCAAGCGCCTCAAAGAGCTGCTCTGCTCCGACGTCCTTGCGCATAGGCAGGGGGGATTGTTTTGCCTCCAGCGCCTGAAGGAGCTCCTTCATTTGTTTCTGAAACGCCTCCAGCACCAACGTCCTTTGAGCCGCGCTGTAATCATCTGAAGGGCTTAACGTGATGAGGCTATTGGCAACCCCCCAGTCCATGAGTGCCTTAAACTTAGTCGTCTGCTCTATCTGTCGTTGCTCAGTGGTAAGGGGGACAACATCGCCCCGACGCAAGATATCCGCGTAGCTCATCATAGAAGTGGCGCCAGGCGTTTCAGCCTCTATGCGCCCCACGGCAGTGCTTAACGTCAGCCACGCCTGTGAGCCGTACGTTACGCTATCGGGAATGTCCTTGATCAAAAACTCCGGCGCCCGCTTTGACAGAAGCAGGTACGCAGCGACCGGGGCCATTTCGCGCGTGACTCTCGAATGGCCGGTGCCACTGGTTGCCCCAAGCAAATGGTCCGCAAGTCGTTTAACGATAGCGGAGGCCGTAAGGCCCGAGTTGCCTGGTTGGGCTAGCTCAAACCCCGACACTGACGTTCTTGAGGGTACAAGTTTTACTTCAAAGGCTGCATGGATAGCAGCCAACAGGTAATCGTTGGCACTGGTAGGCGTCGATGCTCCCCAACAGGTTATCTGTAACCCTTCGCCCAGTTCTTTCGCTTTAGAGGAACCGAGTATCTGCCCAATGATGAATCGTGGATTACGCAATTGACTGGGCTCCCAGCGTTGATTGCCGCTCAAATAACCCAACAGCCCACCGGGCCCTGGCTTTACGCGGCCTAGCACAACGATGTAGGGATTGCGCGCTGCATCACTGTCTAGAGGCGTCGGCCAGCTCAAGGCACCGCCAAAATCGCCGTGCGAGGGTGAGCTTGGCTTAGGAGTCGACAGCGCGATCAACAGGTCTTCCAGCTCTTCAGCAGTGCTGGGTAATTGCCAGTTCTGATCGCTGATGTAGTGTTTAAGGCTCACAGTCCTCGCTGAGCTCGTTGATTCGACCTGACCATGCTCCGATGCTGAATGTCTGCTGAAAGTTGTCGTTTCCAGAAAGTCGCCCACTGCTTGCGAGCCGTCTTTCGGGAATGTGTTCAAGAGCCGAGTCACTTCCTGTTTATTATTCAGGTCGGCGAGTTGATTCAGGTTTAACTTAAGTTCGGCGTCAGAACGTGAGCCACTTTGACTGAAGCTGCTGAAGGCAGTGCCGTCCTCCAAGTTGGCCGCCTGCGTCCGAACTCTGTCTTTAAGGATGTTGGTCGCGTCCTGTTGAGGCACCGTGATGCCATAAAATTTCGCGATATCGCTCAAAGACGCGGATTTTGGATTGTAGGTGGTGTCGGACGTGGGACTTAAGGCTTCAGCGACCTTCAGGAGAAGCGGGAAGGCTTGAAAGTTGGCAAAAGGGAAGTGAACCGCCTTCCCTGAGACCATGGCGATAATGCATTTATCTTCTGGAGAAATGGTTATCTTGTTCGAGAGGTCGACTTTGTTTTTTGCGGCCCACTGGATGACATCAGGAGTATTTAATATTTTTCCTATTAAAGAACGCCACTTGCCGAATGCTGAGTGTTCCGGGATATCGCGAATCACCTCGTTAAAGGGTTCAATGCCGGACTCACTATTTGCGTAGCGCAATAAAACTGTACGATAAAGCTGGGCCAGCCGTTTGTCAGCCTCTTCAGTGCTGTTAGTGCTCGCCCAATTTAAGACATGTGTCGAGCCGTCACCGTCCGTGCTCGCCATTACATTGCGTCTGGAAATGGTTTCACCCGTATGTTTCGGGCGCTGTGTGGGCAAGGACGTGCTTTGAATAATCGGCAGGGTTGTCATGAAAACTCTCGACGAATGTAAGTGAGTCGTCTGATTAGATAGACGGCAACTTGTTCTGTGGCGAGAGATGTAGTTAAGGTCCCTGTGCGTATTTTTGAAGTATTACAAAGCATTAGAAGAGCCACTAACAAGTTACCCTGCATAACTTGCGCCCCCCCCATTATGTTGGGAGGGGTTATGCTCGAATCATCTCCCTGACCTTCGCCGTCAATAGATCGAACGTGAACGGCTTGGTGATCAACTGCATGCCAGGGTCCAGGAACCCGCCGCGTACCGCCGCATGTTCAGCATACCCCGTGATGAACAACACCTTGAGATCCGGTCGAAGCTGCCGGCCGATTTCGGCCATCTGCCGGCCATTCATACCCGGCAGGCCGACGTCACTGATCAGAAGATCGATGCGTTGGTCCGACTCAATGATCGGTAATGCCGTATTGGCATCCCCGGCCTCAACAAAGCCATAACCCAACTCCTTGAGTACTGCGCAGACCAGCACGCGTACGGCGGGGTCGTCTTCGACGATCAGCACGGTCTCCCCCGAATTGGCCAATGGCAGCAGCGCAGGGTTGAGCGGGGCCGCCAGCACGGTTTCACCCAGAAAACGCGGCAGGAACAAGCTGACGGTCGTCCCCAGGCCCACTTCGCTGTGCAGGGTCACGTGGCCGCGGGACTGACGGGCGAACCCGTAGATCATCGACAAACCAAGGCCCGTGCCCTGGCCGATCGGCTTGGTGGTAAAGAACGGGTCGAATACACGGCCAATCACGCTTTCGGGAATGCCGCAGCCGTTGTCGCTGATGCTCAACTCAACGTAGTCGCCTGGGGGCAGGGTGCCAAAGGCGGCGGTAAACACGCTGTCCAGGTGTCGGTTGGTGGTTTCCACCACCAATTTGCCGCCGTTGGGCATGGCATCGCGGGCGTTGAGTACCAGGTTGAGCAGGGCGCTTTCCAGTTGATTGGGGTCGGCTTCGGCCGTCCACAGCTGGTCCGTGAGGTGCATCTCAAGGGTGATGCTTTCATTGATGCTGCGTTGCAGCAGTTCGCCCATTGAGCTGACCAGCTCGTTGATATTGACCGGCTTGGAATCCAGCGACTGGCGGCGGGAAAACGCCAGCAACCGGTGGGTCAACCCGGCTGCGCGGTTGGCCGAGGTGACGCCCAGGTCGATCAGGCTGTCGAGGTCGTCCAATTTGCCACGGGACACGCGCCTTCGCAGCAGCTCCAGGCTGCCGATGATCCCGGTGAGCATATTGTTGAAGTCATGGGCGATACCGCCGGTCAATTGGCCGACGGCTTCCATTTTCTGTGATTGGCGCAGGGCCTCTTCGTTGTGACGCAGTTGGGCCGTGCGCTCCTCGACTTGCTGTTCGAGGGTTTCCAGGGTGCGTTGCAGGCGCAGCTCGCTTTTGCTCAAGTCGATCAGGCGGTCACGCGCCTCATACTGCCGGCGACGGCCGCGCAGGGCGGTGCTGACCAGGCTGATCAGCGTCACGGGGTGGAAGGGCCGCTCCAGGAAGGTGACGTTGCCGAGCAAGCCGCTGAACTGGGAGGAGCCATTCTGCTCGCTGCCGCCATGGTGGGTCATCAGCACGATGGGCATGTCCGACCAGGCCGGCTGCTGGTGCAAGTACTCCAGCAGGGGCTCAAGGTCGACACCGCGCAATGCTTCAGCGGCGATGATCAGCAGGCCTGCACCCTGTTCCAGCGCGTCGCACAGCATTGGCAGGTGGGTCGCAACGATGCCGGTGTAACCGGCCTCGTTGAGCATCATCAGCGCCAGCGAGCTATCGCGCCCTACGGGCGCCAGGATAATCGCGCGCTCGGAGACGCCAGGTAGAGTGGGCACTATCCCTCATCCTTGAGCAGAGGGGAGCCGGCACCCATGTAGGTCGGGATGCCGCGCAGTACGCCCTGGAAGTTGTCCAGAGGCTCGCCAACGGTAAGGCCACGGCTGCCGATGCGGTATTCACGAATGGTTGATTCGTGGGCGCCGGTACGCTTCTTGATGATCGAAATTGCGCGGCGGACTTTGCCCAGGGCTTCGAAGTAACGCAGCAGAATCACCGTGTCGGCCAGGTAGGTGATGTCGACCGGCGCTTGCATATCGCCGACCAGCCCGTGTTGGGCGACGGTCATGAAGGTGGCCGCGCCTCTACGGTTGAGGTACAGCAGCAGTTCGTGCATGTGCAGGATCAGCGCGTTTTCCTCCGGCATTGCTGCCTGGTACCCGTTGATGCTGTCGATCACCACGGTCTTGATGCCCGCTTCATCGACGGCGCGGCGCACCCGGTGGGAGAACTCGCCGGGGGACAGCTCGGCAGCGTCCACTTGTTCGATCATCAGGTTGCCGGTGGCCTGCAGCGCTTCGAGGTCGATGCCCATGTTTTTCATGCGCTCGAACAGCAGCCCCAGCTCTTCGTCGAATATAAACAGCGCAGCCTTCTCACCCCGTGACACGGCGGCGGCGGCGAAGATCATCGAGATCAACGATTTGCCGGTACCGGCTGGGCCGAGGATCAGGCTGCTGGAGCCGGTTTCGATGCCACCACCCAACAATGAGTCCATCTCGCTGATGCCACTGGTGAGCGTCTGGCGGTTGTAGCCACCGCGGTGTTCGGCCGCCACCAGGCGAGGGAACACGTGCACGCCGTCCTGCATGATGGTGAAGTCGTGGAAACCGCCGCGATACTTCTGACCACGGTATTTCACTACCCGCACTCGGCGGCGTTCGGCGCCGTAGTTTGGCGTCAATTCTTCCAGGCGGATCACGCCGTGGGCCACGCTGTGCACGGTTTTATCCAGGGATTCGGTGGTCAGGTCGTCCAGCAGTAATACGGTGGCGTCGTAACGTACGAAGTAGTGCTTGATCGCGAGGATCTGCCGGCGGTAACGCAAAGAGCTCTGCGCCAGCAGGCGGATCTCGGAGAGGCTGTCGACGACCACACGGGTGGGCTTGACCCGCTCCACCACCTCGAAAATCTGCCGAGTGGCTTCGCCCAGTTCAAGGTCAGAGGAATACAGCAGGCTCTGCTGGTGCTCTGCATTGAGCAGGCTTTCCGGTGGGGTCAGCTCGAAGATATGGATGTTGTCGTCCAGGTCCCAGCCGTGGGACTCGGCGCCCTGGCGCAGTTCGTGCTCCGTCTCCGACAAGGTGATGTACAAGGATCGCTCGCCGTTTTTCGCCCCGGCCTGGAGGAAATGCAGCGCCACGGTAGTTTTACCAGTGCCGGGTTCGCCTTCCAGCAGGAACAAGTGGCTGCGCGATAGACCTCCGGAAAGAATGTCATCAAGACCTTCGATGCCGATGGCCGCCTTTTCACTGAACAGCTCTTTGGATGTAGACAAGAAGTGCCCTCGGGTCACGTACAAGTAGAAGGGCATGTCCGTTGCGACACGCCATGTTTACTTGACCGTGGCACTTTGCAACCGTTCCACATTTGCTTCAATTTGTAAGCGCAGGACGGCTCTACAGACCTTGTTGCAACGCTGGATCGTCCGGGTTTTGTTGCTCAAGCTGAGCCAACAGCACCTGGACATTCTGCAACTGCCCGCTCTCTTTCCAGTAGTTGACCAGCAACACTCGCGCCTTGCGATTGGAAGGGTGACGCTGGACGATTTCCTCCAATTGGCGTTGCGCAGCTTCCAGTTCCTGCTGGTCGTGCAGGGTGGTGGCCAGATCGTAGCGGTAATCCTGATTGTCCGGCTCCAGTTCCACTGCCTTGGACAGGCCGAGCAGCGCATAAGGCCGCTCGCCGTGGTGCAGCAGCCACATGCCGAGGGCGTGTTGCAGGTAGGCGGATTCGGGGTGCGCCGCCAACTGTCGGGCCAGTAATTGGCGGGATTCGTCAGTCTTGCCTTGTTTATCCAGCAGCTCGATCTGCGCAACCACTGCCTGAAGGTTGTCCGGCTGCAAACGCATCGCCTGCTCCAGGGCATGTTGCGCCTCAGGCAGCAGGGCGCTGTGGATGTACAGGCGTGCCAGCTGAATCCAGCCCTCGGCGGTTTCGGGCTGGGTCTTGAGGTGCTTTACGAATTCATCCAGTACCTGTTGCAACGGCCCGAAGTACAGGCCAAGGGTGTCCGGCGACAGGCCGAGCAAGGCATTGGCGGCGGCAAAGCGCACGCTCTGTTCGGGGTCATCCAGCGCCGGGCCGAGCAACAGGGTGCGCTGGCCTGTGGGAACCAGGCCGACAATGCTGTGGATCGCCGCTTCGCGGACCACGGGCGAGTCATTGCCCAGGTCCTTATCCGCCAGCTTCAGGGCCTGGGGGCTCGGGTAGTTGTGCAGTTCGGCATGCAGCGCAGCGCGGCGCTCATCAGTCAGGTCCGGGCGGCCCAATTGCTGATACAGCACGCGGGCGGCGCCCGGTTCGCCGTTACGCGCCTGCTTCAGGGCCTTGGAATAACCATGGGCAATGGCAGGCGCCACCGCCACTGGGGCGGAGCGCGAGAAATACCAAGTGATCAGCACAATGAACAACAGGGCGCACAGGCCGACGATGGCGTAACGGCGTGACTTTGACATGCAGGCGTCCGAAAGCTTGAGCAGCTATTACAAAGGCCGTCAGCTTCGGTCAGACCAGGGCAGGTGTCAAACCGGCTTCAGGTCAGTTGGGTGGCGCAGGCCATCAAGTTAGAAGCTGGCGGGGAGGGCGTCCAATCGCCTGGGCCAACGAGCTGAATGGTGCGGTCTATGATCAATGCACTCTTGGCCAAACCAGTCAGCCATGTTGAAGGCTTTGACCATTGCCGCTGTGCAGCGCGCAAGGGACTATTTGGTCAATACGCTCGTTACTTGGTCCATCGTTCAAGGAAACAATGATGCAGATTGAAAACAAGGTTTTTCTGGTCAGCGGCGGCGCCTCAGGCCTTGGCGCGGCCACCGCTGAGATGCTCGTCGCCGCTGGCGCCAAGGTGATGCTGGTGGACCTGAACGCCGAGGCTGTGGCGGCCAAGGCCCTGCAGTTGGGTGATAACGCTCGCAGCAGCGTGGCCGATATCAGCCAGGAAGCGGCTGCCGAAGCTGCCGTGCAGGCCACCGTCGCGGCGTTTGGCGGTTTGCACGGGCTGGTTAACTGCGCCGGTGTGGTGCGCGGCGAAAAAATCCTCGGCAAGAACGGCCCTCACGGTCTGGCGAGCTTCGCCCAGGTGATCAACGTCAACCTGATCGGCAGCTTCAACCTGTTGCGCCTGGCCGCCGCCGCCATTGCCGAGACCGAAGCGAATGCCGACGGTGAACGCGGCGTCATCATCAACACCGCTTCCGTCGCTGCGTTTGACGGGCAAATCGGTCAAGCCGCGTATGCGGCGTCCAAGGGCGCAATCGCCAGCCTCACACTGCCCGCCGCACGTGAGTTGGCGCGTTTCGGCATTCGCGTAATGACCATCGCCCCCGGCATCTTCGAAACCCCGATGATGGCCGGCATGACCCCCGAAGTACGCGACTCCCTCGCCGCCGGCGTGCCATTCCCGCCACGCCTGGGCAAGCCTGCCGAATACGCCGCACTGGTGCGGCACATCATTGAAAACAGCATGCTCAATGGCGAGGTGATCCGCCTCGACGGTGCCTTGCGCATGGCTGCCAAGTAAGGAGTGCTTCATGACTGATCCCATCGTGATTGTCAGCGCCGTACGCACGCCCATGGGCGGGTTCCAGGGCGACCTCAAGGGCTTGACCGCACCTCAGCTCGGCGCGGCCGCGATTCGTGCGGCGGTCGAGCGTGCCGGTATCGCCACCGACGCCGTGGATGAAGTGCTGTTTGGCTGCGTACTCCCCGCTGGCCTGGGCCAGGCGCCGGCACGGCAAGCGGCGTTGGGCGCCGGGTTGGATAAGTCCACCCGCTGCACCACCCTTAACAAGATGTGCGGCTCGGGCATGGAAGCGACGATCCTGGCCCATGATTCACTGCTGGCCGGCAGCGTCGATGTGGTGATTGCCGGCGGTATGGAGAGCATGTCGAACGCGCCGTATCTGCTCGACCGCGCCCGCAGCGGCTACCGCATGGGCCACGGCCGCGTCCTGGACCATATGTTTCTCGATGGCCTGGAAGACGCCTACGACAAGGGCCGCCTGATGGGTACCTTCGCCGAAGATTGCGCGCTGCATAACGGCTTTACCCGCGAAGCGCAGGACGCTTTCGCCATTGCGTCCCTGGCCCGCGCCCAGGAAGCGATCACCCACGGCAACTTCGCGGCCGAGATCGTGCCGGTGCAGGTCACTGTCGGCAAAGAACAAAAAACCATCCTGCACGACGAACAACCGCCCAAGGCCAGGCTGGACAAGATCGCCAGCCTCAAACCCGCCTTTCGTGAAGGCGGCACGGTGACAGCGGCGAACTCCAGCTCGATTTCCGACGGCGCCGCGGCGCTGTTACTGATGCGCAAGTCCCAAGCGCACCAGCGTGGGCTCAAGCCGTTGGCGATCATCCACGGGCATGCCGCCTTTGCCGACGAGCCGGGGCTGTTTCCGGTAGCGCCGGTGGGCGCGATTCGCAAGCTGATGAGCAAGACCGGCTGGAGCCTGGATGAGGTGGATCTGTTCGAGATCAACGAAGCCTTCGCGGTGGTGAGCCTGGTGACCATGAGCAAGCTGCAAATCCCCCACGCCAAGGTCAATATCCACGGTGGCGCGTGCGCGCTGGGCCATCCGATCGGCGCCTCCGGCGCGCGCATCCTGGTGACCTTGCTCTCGGCCCTGCGCCAAAAAGGCCTCAAGCGAGGCGTTGCCGCAATCTGCATCGGCGGTGGGGAAGCCACGGCCATGGCCGTTGAATGCCTGTATTAAGGACTGCCCCCCATGCTGCCCAATGACGAACAACTGCAAATCAGCGACGCGGCCCGGCAATTTGCCCAGGAACGCCTCAAACCCTTCGCCGCCGAGTGGGACCGCGAGCACCGTTTTCCCAAGGAGGCCATCGGCGAAATGGCCGAACTGGGCTTTTTCGGCATGCTGGTGCCGGAACAGTGGGGCGGTTGCGACACTGGCTACCTGGCCTACGCCATGGCGCTGGAAGAAATCGCCGCCGGTGACGGTGCCTGTTCCACCATCATGAGCGTGCATAACTCGGTGGGTTGCGTGCCGATCCTCAAGTTCGGCAACGACCAGCAAAAAGCCCAGTTCCTCACGCCCCTGGCCAGCGGCGCCATGCTGGGAGCCTTTGCCCTGACCGAACCCCAGGCCGGCTCTGATGCCAGCAGCCTGAAAACCCGCGCCCGCCTGGACGGCGACCACTACGTGTTGAATGGCTGTAAACAGTTCATCACCTCCGGGCAAAACGCCGGGGTGGTGATTGTGTTTGCCGTCACTGACCCCGCAGCGGGCAAACGCGGGATCAGCGCGTTCATCGTGCCCACCGATTCGCCGGGCTACAGCGTGGCGCGGGTCGAGGACAAGCTGGGGCAGCATGCGTCGGACACCTGCCAGATCCTGTTTGAAGACCTGAAGGTTCCGGTGGCCAACCGTTTGGGCGAGGAGGGCGAAGGCTACAAGATCGCCCTGGCCAACCTTGAAGGCGGCCGCGTGGGCATCGCCTCGCAATCGGTGGGCATGGCCCGCGCCGCATTTGAAGCGGCCCGGGACTACGCCCGCGAGCGCGAAAGTTTCGGCAAACCACTGATCGAACACCAGGCCGTTGCCTTCCGCCTGGCCGACATGGCCACGCAAATTGCCGTGGCCCGGCAAATGGTGCATTACGCCGCTGCCCTGCGCGACAGCGGCAAGCCAGCGCTGGTGGAAGCGTCCATGGCCAAGCTGTTCGCCTCGGAAATGGCCGAGAAAGTCTGTTCGGCTGCCTTGCAAACCCTGGGCGGTTACGGTTACCTGAGCGACTTTCCCCTGGAGCGGATCTACCGCGATGTGCGGGTCTGCCAGATTTACGAAGGCACCAGCGATATCCAACGCATGGTCATCTCACGCAATCTCTAAGGAGCCGATACATGAGTTACGAAACCATTTTGCTCGACGTCCAGGGCCGCGTCGGACTGATTACCTTGAACCGTCCGCAAGCCCTTAACGCGCTGAATGCGCAACTGGTCAGTGAGTTGAACCAGGCGTTGGACAGCCTGGAAGCCGATCCGCAAATCGGCTGCATCGTGCTGACCGGTTCCAAGAAAGCCTTTGCGGCCGGCGCCGACATCAAGGAAATGGCCGAGCTGACCTACCCGCAGATCTACCTCGATGACCTGTTCAGCGACAGCGACCGCGTGGCCAACCGCCGCAAACCGATCATTGCCGCCGTGAACGGCTTTGCCTTGGGCGGCGGTTGCGAACTGGCGCTGATGTGTGACTTCATCCTGGCGGGCGACGGCGCCAAGTTCGGTCAGCCGGAAATCAACCTCGGCGTCCTGCCGGGCATGGGCGGCACCCAACGCCTGACCCGGGCCGTGGGCAAGGCCAAGGCTATGGAGATGTGCCTGACCGGGCGCTTTATCGATGCGGTGGAAGCAGAACGTTGCGGCATTGTTGCACGCATCGTGCCGGCCGATGAGCTGTTGGATGAAGCCCTGAAAGTCGCCACCCTGATCGCCGGCAAGTCAGTGCCGATCAGCATGATGGTCAAGGAAAGCGTCAACCGTGCGTTTGAAGTGAGCCTGTCCGAAGGCGTGCGCTTTGAGCGCCGGGTGTTCCATGCGGCCTTCGCGACGCTGGATCAGAAGGAAGGCATGGCGGCGTTTGTGGCCAAGCGTGCGCCGGAGTTCAAAGACAAATAGCGTGTGGGGGCGGACGTATTGACACCCTGCGATCTGCGGGGGCGCCAACGCAGCCTCGCTTGCGCTCGACAGCTACGGCTTGCCCGGTGAGAGCAGAGGTATCGGCTTATACATAACTCTGTGGTGAGCGGGCTTGTCCCGCGCTGGGCTGCGCAGCCGCCCCAAAACCAGGCAACTTGGTTTTTCTGAAAAAACGCGGTGGCTTTGATGGGGCTGCTTCGCAGCCCAGCGCGGGACAAGCCCGCTCACCACAACAGCCCAGTTGCCATAGGCTCAGCATCCACGGGAAGTTATGTAGATACCTATGCCGGTGAGGGTGCGTGAGTCGGTCAGAGCTGGTAGTGCTTGAGCTCCCTGGCAATCACCATCCGCTGAATCTCGCTGGTCCCTTCGTAAATCTGCGTGATCCGCGCATCCCGGTAGTAACGCTCCACCGGGTAATCCTCCAGGTAACCGTACCCGCCATGTATCTGCATGGCTGACGAGCAGACCTTCTCCGCCATTTCCGAGGCAAACAGCTTGGCTTGTGACGCTTCCGACAGGCACGGCTTGCCGGCACTGCGCAGGCGGGCGGCGTGCAGGATCAGCAGGCGGGCGGCGTTGAGGCGGGTTTGCATGTCCGCCAGCAGGTTGGCCACGCTCTGATGTTCAATGATCGGCTTGTCGAACTGCACCCGGTCACGGGCGTAGGCCAGCGCCGCTTCAAACGCCGCGCGGGCGATACCCAGGGCCTGGGCGGCGATGCCGATGCGTCCACCTTCCAGATTCGACAGCGCTATCGCCAGGCCTTTACCGCGTTCGCCCAGCAGGTTGGCTTCCGGGATCGTGCACTGGTTGAGGGTCACCGCGCAGGTGTCAGACGCACGAATACCCATCTTGTGTTCGGTACGGTCCACCACAAAACCCTGGGTGTCGGTGGGCACCAGGAAGGCGGAGATGCCTTTCTTGCCCAGGCTCGGGTCGGTCACGGCAAAGACGATGGCCAGCTTGGCGCGTTTGCCGTTGCTGACGAATTGCTTGGCGCCGTTGATCACCCACTGGCCGTCACGCAGCTCAGCGCGGGTGCGCAGGTTATGGGCTTCGGAACCGGCCTGGGGTTCGGTCAGGCAGAAGCAACCAATCGCCTGGCCACTGGCAAGCTGGGCCAGCCAGGTTTCCTTCTGCGCAGTTGTGCCGTAGTTGAGGATCGGCCCGCAACCTACTGAATTGTGGATACTCATCAGCGCGCCGGTGGCGCCATCGCCGGCGGAAATCTCTTCGACTGCCAAGGCATAGGCCACGTAGTCGACGTAGGTGCCGCCCCATTCTTCCGGGACCACCATGCCCAACAGACCCAGTTCGCCCATCTTGGCGACCAGGTTGTCGTCGATCCAACCGGCTTTTTCCCAGGCTTGGGCATACGGCGCGATTTCACCCCGCGCAAAGTCGCGCGCCATGTCGCGAATCATCACTTGTTCTTCCGTGTATTCAATGTCTTGCATGATTTATCTCGCAACCTGCTCGAACTGTTGGAAGAAGCTTTCGACATGGGCCGCCGCCAACCCATGCAGGGTGGGCGGGTTCCAGCGTGGGGTCTTGTCCTTGTCGATGATCAGGGCACGCACGCCTTCGATCAGGTCTCCGCGCTCGAACCATTGACGGTCCAGGTGCAGCTCAAGGGCAAAACATTGTTCCAGCGTCAGCCGGCGGCCCTTGCGCAGCATTTGCAAGGTGACGGCCATGGCCAGGGGGGAACGGGTCTGCATCAGGTGGGCGGTGTTGAGCGCCCACGCATGGCTGTCGGCAACAGTGACGGCTTGTAATTGCTCGACCATGCTGGGTACATCCGGCAAGCCGAAGAAATGGTCTATCGCCGGGCGCAAGGCCGCCAGCGGCGCATCGGGCAGTTGCTGCACCGCAAGCTTTGCCAGCAGGCCTTGCAAGTCTTTGAGGGGGGAGTCGTGCCAGCGCAGGTGGTCGAGTTTCTGGTCCAGTTCGTCCAGCTTCGCGCTGTCGAGGTACCAGTCGGCCAACCCGCAATACAGCGCATCGGCAGCACGGATCTGCACGCCGGTAACGCCGAGGTAGATCCCCAACTCGCCCGGAATGCGCGGCAGAAAATAGCTGCCGCCCACGTCGGGAAAATAACCGATGGCCACTTCCGGCATGCCCAGCCGGCTGCGCTCGGTGACCACACGCAAATCCGCACCTTGCACCAGGCCCATGCCGCCGCCCAGGACAAAGCCGTCCATCAGGGCGAGTACGGGCTTGCGGTAATGGTGGATCGCGAGGTCGAGGGCGTATTCCTCGACGAAGAACTCTTCGTGCAGGGTGTGGCCGTTCTTGAAGCTGTCGTACAGCGAGCGAATATCGCCACCCGCACAGAAGGCCTTGTCGCCAGCGCCGCGCAGGACCACGGCGTACACCGAAGGGTCGTCTGACCAGGCCTGCAGTTGCCGGGTCAGGCTGCGAACCATGTCCAGGGTTATGGCGTTTAAACCGGCGGGGCGGTTGAGGGTGAGGTGGCCGATATGGTTGCGGACGTCGGCGAGTACCTCTTCCTGAGGTGTATCGGCACGGTTTGCTTCGGATGAAACCTGAGCAGTCATCTCTAACTCCCTGCTTTTATTGTTCTTTATCAAGATGTTCGCGGACGAACCTTCTCGCGATCCTACCAGCGCAAATTTGCGCAGTACAACCCGGAATCATGCAGGTGGTTGTTGCATTTATGCAGGGTGGCTGTGGCCTCGGTCAGGGCGTGCGATTGGCCAGCACTTCGCCGATGCTGCGACGGCGCGCGTGGGTTTCGGCCGCGTGAATCAGTTGCTCAAGCTCTGCAGGTGCCACATCGTAGAACTGTTCCATTTCGGCGAGGGCCAGCTTCAAGTCGACGGCGGTCACGGCAGGGTCCGGAGCCGCATTGGCGTTATTCAAAACGATTGACGGTGACTCGACAGCGCCCTTGGGATAGCGCGTGCGCGTGGCATTGTTATAGGCCAGGGCACAGGCCAACAGCGCGCCGGCGCCGAGCAGCACGGCGCCCAACTCATGCCAGCCCAGCGCCGCAGAGGCCGGGTCGGCCAGCACCAGCGTCATGGCCAGGCCACCGGCGGGTGGGGGCAGGCATCGCAGCCAGCACATCAATACCACCGACATGCCCGCCGCCAGGCAAGCGCCGCCCAATGTGCGCCCGAGCACGCGCGCAACCAGCAATGCCACAACGGCGGCGCACAGGTAGCTGCCGATGATCGACCAGGGCTGCGCCAGCGCACCGGACGAGACGGCAAACAACAGGACTGCCGAGGCCCCCAGCGGGCCAAGCAGGTGCAACGCGACCTCCATGCCAAACACCTGGGCACAGAGCCAGACACTGAACAGTGTGCCCAGGGCCATGCCAATGGCAGCACGGCTCCATTCGGTGGGACGGGTATTGATTGCAGCGGGGAACCAGCGAGCGAGCATTGAACAGGAATCCATAAACGGCGGGCAAAAAAAAGGCTTGTCTGGTTGCCCGGAAAAGCCCTCTGAAAGTTCCTGCATTTGGGGGAGGAACCTGCGCAGTGTGCCGTGCCCTATAGCGCAGCGCCAATGCATATTAGTGAGGTTTTAATACAAAAATAATGAACTAGATGCGAATGCACTGGGTATTGGGCTTGCCCAGAACGCGGTTATCGGTGTCTTCATTGAACAGCTGCTTCTGCAGGTTTTCCTGCATGCCAGGTTCACCGGCCAGGGGGCCTTTTAGAGCGACGAGGGCATTGCGCAGCGCCATCAGTCGATCCAGCGGCGGAATCGGCAGGTAGCCGATATGCACTTCATCGCGGACCAATGAGGCAGGGGTATTCAGTAAATGATGATTTGGCACGGCATTGTCCTCTCACGAAGCGAGCCGCAGCAGGCGCTGCGCCTTCTAGCGTCCTTGTAGTTATTCATGGCCAGTGGCGGTAGATACTTAACGCACCTGGCGATCGAGTTTAACGTTGGGGTTCGGACGTAGGAAAGTGATATGACACCAGCCTTTACGTATAGGTGCGTAGGAGGTTTCCGCGTGGCAACTCAAGGCTGCGTGGGTTTGACCAGGTGCAGCAGCACATAGGGATTGCGGTCGAACTCACCGGTCAAGGTCGGCGTGAGAGTGGCAAAGCGCGGATCTTTGAGACCTTCAAAGTCCACCTGACTCATCACCAGCCAGGCCGGGCCTTGCAGGGGCGTCAGATCGGCCGCCTGTTGGGTGAACAACGGCACCTGGTCGCAGTCAAGGTTGACCATGTATTTAATGGCCTTGGCGTCTTTGCCCAAGCCGTGCAAGACCACGGGGGCGCGCTGTTGCATCACCTGTTGGTGAACCCGCAAGGTAAATGTGCGAGTGTCATAGACACTGCGCTCCAGCGGTTCGACCACCAGAATGTACGTGGACCACACTGCCAACACCGCCGCAATGGCCGGACCCACCGGCCGCAGGCGAGGCGCGCACCACGCCGACAGTGCCACTGCCTGCAGGACGCCCAGCACACCTAACATCAGCCCCAGCTGGCTCAGCTGTTCCGGGTAGCGTGGGCGGGCGAACAGCAGGCCGGCGATCAACAGCGCGGGCAATAGCGTCCATATAACCAGCATCAGCCCGCGCAACCAGGCAAACAGCCGCCCGTGCGCGGTAGAGAAGGGATACGCCGCAATAATCGCCGCCATGGGCAGCATCGGCAGTACATAGCGCGCCTTCTTCGCCTGGGGAATCGACAGGCCAAGCAACACCAGCAAGGCCGCTGCGGCGCAGTACAGCACCAACTGCACGGCCGGGTCAGGTGTGCGCCGCCCGCTGATTGCTACAGCCAGCAGTACCAATAATGCCAACGGGTAGGCCAACGCGTAATTGCCCAAAGAGCTGGTGAAGTAATACAGCACGCCGCTGGAACCTTCGCTGCCATCCATGCGCCCGAGGAACTGCATGCGGATCACGTCCTGCATGAAGCCCTCACCGCCACTGAGCTTGGCCATCAGCAACAGCAGGCCGACACACGCCACCAACAGCGCCAGTGCCACCAGGCCGAAGCTCACCAGTTGGCGCCATTGCCGGTTGATCAGGTAATAGCTGCACAGCACACCGGTAGGCACCACCAGGCCAATTGGGCCGCGTATCGCAAACCCCACGATCAAGAGCAGGAACAGCCAGTGCAGGCGCTTGTCGGCAGCGAAGTGGTCGTGGGCGTAACCGAGGTAGAACACCGTCAAGGTGATGGCGGCGAGCATCTGGTCCAGGGAAACGGCGCGGGTTTCGCTGATAAACGTGGTGCTCAACAGCAACACCGCAATGCTCAACAGGCCCCAGCGCTGGGAGTAGGGCGCCGTCAGGCGATACACCAGAATGACGATCACTGCCGAGGCCAGCGAAGTGGGCAGCCAGGCGGTGAGGCTGGTGACCTGGCCCAAGGGCAGCGACAACAGCCAGGTCATCAGCGTCGAGGTGGCCAGATAATCGGCATACGGCTGGCCGTAAGTGGTGGGAAAGAAGCCCGGCCCATGGCGCAGCATTTCCTGGGCGAACAGCACGAAGCGTGAGTCGAACCCGATAATCGCCTGGTGCCAACTGCCGGCGATAAACAGCAATAACGCCAGCAATCCCAAACCGAGGGATTGGCGGCGGATCGTGGTACTCAGCAACGGCAGTTGGGCTGTGTTCACGTATCAGGCTTCCACGACCTGCGGCACCCACTGCTGCTGCGGAATCGGCAACTGGCACGAGTCGCCCCGGCCAATCGGGAAATACTGGAAGCCCTTGCGCGACAGGCGTTCGCCGTCGTAAAGGTTGCGGCCGTCGAAGATCACCGGGGTTTTCAGGCGCTGGTGGATCAGGTCGAAATCAGGGGCCTTGAACTGCTGCCATTCGGTGCACACGATCAACGCATCGGCGCCCACCAGGGTGGACTCCGGCGTACCCATCAGCATCAGCCGCTCTTCGTCGCCGTAGAGGCGCTGGGTTTCCTGCATGGCTTCCGGGTCGAAGGCGCGTACGTTGGCGCCCGCCGCCCACAGCGCTTCCATCAGCACGCGGCTGGGGGCATCGCGCATGTCGTCGGTGTTGGGCTTGAAGGCCAGGCCCCACAGGGCGAAGGTCTTGCCGCGCAGGTTGCCCTGGAAGAACGCATTGATGCGCTCGAACAGCTTGCTCTTCTGGCGTTGATTGATGGCTTCCACGGCTTCCAGCAGGTCGCTGGAGCAGTTGGCCTGTTTGGCGCTGTGGATCAAGGCGCGCATGTCCTTGGGAAAGCACGAACCGCCGTAGCCGCAACCGGGGTAGATAAAGTGATAGCCGATGCGCGAGTCGGCACCAATGCCCAGGCGCACGGCTTCGATGTCCGCCCCCAGGTGCTCGGCCAGCTCGGCGATCTGGTTGATAAAGCTGATCTTGGTGGCCAGCATGCAGTTGGCGGCGTACTTGGTGAGTTCGGCGCTGCGCAGGTCCATGAAGATAATGCGGTCATGGTTGCGGTTGAACGGCGCGTACAGATCGCGCATGACCTCGCGGACTTCTTCGCGCTCGCAGCCGATGATGATGCGGTCCGGGCGGCGGCAGTCAGCAACCGCCGAGCCTTCCTTGAGGAATTCCGGATTGGAGACGATATCGAACTCCAAGTGGCGACCCGCGACGTGCAGGGCTTTTTCGATGTGGGCGCGCAAGGTGTCGCCGGTGCCCACGGGGACGGTGGATTTTTCCACCAGAATGACCGGGGCCACCCGATGACGAGCCACGGCATCACCCACCGAAAGCACGTATTTCAAGTCGGCCGAGCCGTCTTCATCCGACGGCGTGCCGACGGCGATAAACAGCACTTCACCGTGTTCGACGGCGAGCTTTTCATCAAAGGTGAAATGCAGGCGCCCGCTTTCCAGGTTCTCCTTGACCATCGCGGCCAGCCCCGGCTCGAAGATGCTCACATGGCCTTGCTGCAGCAGCTTGACCTTGTTTTGATCGACGTCCATGCAGATCACATCATGACCGACTTCGGCTAATACGGTGGCCTGTACCAGGCCGACGTAACCACTACCAAATACACTGATTTTCATGGGGCATTCCTGGGGCTTGTAGCACTGGCACGACGAGAGTTGATGATCAGCACACCGAGGATGACAAGCGCCACCCCCAGGGTTTTTGAAACGGAAAAATGTTCGTTGAACACCGGCAGGCTGGCCGCCAGCAGGTACACCAGCGCGTAGCTGATGCTCAGCAGCGAATAGGCGCGACCCAGTGGCAGATGCTTGAGTGCGCCGAGCCAGCAGAGCATCGACAACGCATAGGCGCAGATCGCCAGGCTCACCACGCCGAGGGCGCCCGGATCAATGCGGGCCGTGAGCCATTCGTTGGGCAGCGGCAAGCGCGTCATGCTCCAGCGCATGCCCAACTGGGCGGCGCTGACCAGGCCGACGCTGCCCAGGGCCAGGGCGAAGCCTTGAGCCCGGCTCATACCTGGCGCCCCAGCAGCACGACGCCGGCAATCACCAGCAGCACACCCAGCCAGTGACGACGGTCGATGGTTTCATGGAACACAAACCGCGCCACCAGGGTGACCAGCACGAAATTCAGGCTGAGCATGGGGTAGGCGATACCGACTTCCAGGCGCTGCAACACCAGCAGCCACACCAGCAGCCCCAGGCCGAGGCACACCAGCGCCGCCCACAGCCACGGTGAGCGCAGTTTCAGTGCCCAGCCGTCGGGCTGGTCGCGCCAGCCTTCTACAGCAAATTTCTGTGAAACCTGGCCCATACAGGTGAGCAGGCAGGCCACCAGTAACAACAGCAGGGTGATCACGGCGCCACCTGCGGGAAGATCAGAATCATCAGATTGCCTTGCTCATAGCGCTGACCGTCAGTGGGCAGCAATGCAACTTCGGCAATTTCATCGTCACCTTTAACGCGCATCACCACACCCACCGCACCTTTTTTGCGGGCGTCGCTCATCCACTGCTGGACTTGCCGGGTATCCACCTTGTGATGGGCTGCATCCGGATAAGCGAGGCCGTACTTCACTTCGCCGATTGTGTTGTAGAGCGTCACGTCCGGCCGCTGCAAGCGCCACGACAGCGCCGAGGCCGCACCCAGGTCATTGCTCAGCAACGCGGTGGCCGGCTGTAGCTCCTGCAGGTGATCGATGATGAATTGATCCGGCGTCTTGTTGTAGACCACCGAGTGCGGCAGTGCGGCCGGCAGCAGGGCAACCATCAGCCAACTGCCCAGCGCCGGTGCCGCCCACAGGTGCAGCGGCCGTGCGGCCTGCAACAGGTTGACGATGATCCAGCTGAACAGAAAGGCAAACACCAGCACCAGGCTGAGGGTTTCGTCGCCGTGTGCGTACACCGGCTTTTTCAGTTGAAACCACGCCAGCGCCAGTAATACCGCGACGCCAATCACCAGGTTCAGCCAACCGTTGATCCGCAGCACACGGCCACGGCCGGCAGCGAGTTTGTCCGCCAGGGTCGAGCCCATCAGCAGGGCCAGGGGCAGCAGGCACGGCATGATGTAGGACGGCAGCTTGCCTTTGGCCAGGCTGAAGAACGCCAAAGGCATCAGCAGCCACAGCAGCACGAAGCCGATTTTTGCACTGCGCTTGTCCTGCCACGCCTGTTTGAGCGTTGACGGCAGCAGGGCCACCCAAGGCAGGCAAAACGCGACCAGCAGCGGCAGGTAATACCAGAACGGCTCGGCGTGCTGGGCATCGTCGCCGGCAAAGCGCTGGATATGCTCGTGCCAGAAGAAGAAATTCCAGTAGTCCGGCTCTTGCAGGTGCACAGCCAGCGCCCAAGGCAGGCTGACCACAATTGCCACCACCACGGCAACCACGCCGAACTTGAGTAACTCGCCAAAGCGTTTCTGCCAGATCGCGTAGGGCAGGGCGATCAACACCGGCAGCAGCCACGCCAGGAAACCCTTGGTCATAAAGCCCATGCCACAGGCAAAGCCCAGCAACGCCCAGGCGCCCAGGCGGCCATTACGGGTGGTGCTGTCGAAGCAGAACCACAAGGCCACGCCGGTCAGGTTGACCCAGAAGGTGAACTGCGGGTCGAGGTTGGCATAGCCGCCCAACGCCGCGATGCTGACAAAACTCATGTACAGCACGCTGCTGACCAGGCTCTTGTGCGGGTCATTCCACAGCCGACGCGACACCAGGTACACCAGCAGGATGCTCAGGCCGGTACTCAGGGCCGAGGCGAAGCGAACGCCAAACAGGTTCTGCCCGAAGATCGCCTGGCCCAGCGCGATCATCCAATACCCGGCGGCGGGTTTTTCGAAGTAACGAATGCCCATGAAGTGCGGCGACGCCCACTTGCCGGTCAGCAGCATTTCCTGGCTGATCTGCGCGTAGCGGGTTTCATCTGGAATCCACAAGCCATGGGTGGCCAGCGGCAGCAGGTAAAACACGCCGAATGCCAACAGGAGCAGGGGCAAGGCCCAGCGGCGGATCATGCCTGCTGTACTCCCAGCCAACCCTCGCGGCCGCTCAAGGCGCCGCGTACCAACTGTTGCTGGGGCAGGGTGGTCACGTCCGCAGGCAACAAATCGCCCAGGGGGGTGAAGTGGATGCCGCGCTGCCCAGCCTGGGCAAGCAACTGGCGAAAGTCATGGGCCATCAGAATCCCTTCTACTTCTGCGTGGATTGTGTAGACGTTGAGCTTCGACTCGGCAAACCGGTCGAGGATGAAGCCATTGAAGTCTTTGGCAGCCACCACCGGCCCGACGACTTCGTCGAAGGTCGGCAGGTCCACCGGAATTTGTGGGGTGCCCGCGCTGCCATCGGCCAAGGTCGGTCGAAACAGGCTGGTACCCCGGCAATCGCTGTTATAGCGAAAGTTGAAACCTTGCTTGGCTTGCACCACGCGCTCATCGGCACGCCAACCGGCGGCCGCCGAGCAATCGACGCGCTCACCCAGGATGTCGCTCAGGGTGTCGACACCACGCCGGACCTGCTCGACCAACTGTGCCTCGCTCCAACGCCCGGTATTGGCCTGCCAGCCGTGGTGATCCCAGGCGTGCAGGCCGACTTCATGCCCGGCGGCCTTGGCCTGGCGCATCAGGTGCCCCAGGTCACGGCCAATCGGCTTGCCTGGCCAGGCGGTGCCGGCCAGCAGAATATCCAGGCCATACAGGCCAACGGCGTTGGAACGCAGCATCTTCCACAGGAATTGCGGGCGGATCAGGCGCCACAAATGGCGCCCCATGTTGTCCGGCCCGACACTGAAGAAGAACGTCGCCTTGACCCCGGCTTCAGCCAGGGTTTCGAGCAGCTGCGGCACACCTTCACGGGTGCCACGGTAGGTGTCGACGTCAATGCGCAAGCCAGCCTTCATTACTTTTTGTCCGCGATTTCGAGCATGGCTTCACGCAGGAAGAAATCCAGGGTGTTGCCGATGGTTTCGCTCATTTCCACGGTCGGCTCCCAGTTCAGCAGGCGCTTGGCGTTTTCGATGCTTGGCTTGCGGTGTGCCACGTCCTGGTAACCGGTGCCGTAGAACGCCTTGCTCTCGACGTCGCGGAAACCGGCGAACGGCGGGAAGTTGCCGCGCAGCGGATGCGCTTCGAACTGACGCAGCAGCTCTTCGCCCAACTGGCGGATGCTGGCTTCGTTTTCCGGGTTGCCGATGTTGATGATCTGGCCGTTGCACGCATCGTTGTCGTTATCAATGATGCGGGCCAGGGCTTCGATGCCGTCGGCGATGTCAGTGAAGCAGCGCTTCTGCTCGCCGCCGTCGAACAGACGGATCGGCGTGCCTTCCACCAGGTTCAGGATCAGCTGGGTGATTGCACGGGAGCTGCCGATACGCGCCGAATCCAGGCGGTCGAGGCGCGGGCCCATCCAGTTGAACGGACGGAACAGCGTGAAGTTCAGGCCCTTGGCGCCGTAGGCCCAGATCACGCGGTCCAGCAGTTGCTTGGAGACCGAGTAGATCCAGCGCTGTTTGTTGACCGGACCGACCACCAGGTTGGAGGTGTCTTCATCGAAGTACTGGTCCTGGCACATGCCATAGACTTCGGAGGTCGACGGGAAGATCACGCGCTTGTTGTACTTGACGCAGTAGCGCACCAGCTTGAGGTTTTCTTCGAAATCCAGCTCGAACACGCGCAGCGGGTTGCGGGTGTATTCGATCGGCGTGGCGATGGCCACCAGCGGCAGGACCACGTCGCACTTCTTGATGTGGTACTCGATCCACTCGGTGTGGATGCTGATGTCGCCTTCCACGTAGTGGAAGTTGGGGTGGCTGCGCAGGCGCTCGATGGCGTCGGAGCCGATGTCCAGGCCGTAGACTTCGTAACGGTCGTCACGCAGCAGGCGCTCGGACAGGTGATTACCGATAAAGCCGTTGACGCCCAGGATCAGTACGCGGGTGCGGCGCGGCGTGCGGCCGGACTCGGCGCCGCGCAGCACGGAGCCGTCCACCAGGCCCAGTTCATTGGCCAGGGAAGGACCGGCCAGGTACAGGCCGTTGTCGTTGCGCTGGCCGAACTTGACCACCAGGGAGTCTTCACCGCAGGCGATGCGCAGCGGGTTGACGCTGATCACACGGCCCGGCGCCAGGCCTTCGTTGCCCTTGACCACATCGGCTTGCCACACGATCAGCTTGTGCTCGCCCACAGCGCAGAAGGCGCCCGGATACGGTTGGGTCACGGCGCGAACCAGGTTGAACAGGGTTTCGGCCGGTTGTTTCCAATCCAGCTTGCCGTCTGCCGCGGTGCGGCGTCCGAAGTAAGTGGCTTGGCTTTCATCCTGTGCGGTTTCGCTCAGCTTGCCTTGGGCCAGTTGCGGCAAAGCATCGCGCAGCAGGTTGCTGGCCGCTTCACGCAGCTTGGCGTGCAGAGTGAGGCCGGTGTCGCTGCGGTCAATGGTGACTTTCTGTTGGGCGAGGATCGCGCCGGCATCGGCACGCTTGACCATGCGGTGCAGGGTCACGCCGGTTTCGGTCTCGCCGTTGACCAGTACCCAGTTGGCCGGCGCGCGACCACGGTATTTGGGCAGCAGCGAGCCGTGCAGGTTGAACGCGCCTTTGCTGGCGGTGGCAAGCAAAGGCTCGCTCAGCAGGTTGCGGTAGTAGAAGGAGAAGATGTAGTCCGGGTTCAGCTTGGCGATGCGCTCAATCCACAAGGGATGGTTGGCGTCTTCCGGGGCATGTACCGGGATGCCATTGCGTGCGCAGAGTTGGGCGACGGAGCCGTAGAAGTTGTTTTCCTTGGGGTCGTCGGCATGGGTAAACACGGCAGCAATTTCGTAGCCGGTATTGAGCAGCGCTTCAATGCCTGCACACCCAATATCGTGGTACGCGAATACAACAGCTTTTGAACTCATGACTGGACCTGATCGGCAGAAGTGGAAGTATGGGAAGACGCCAGGCCGTCAACGACGACCACGGGAGCCGGTGCTGCCGGTTGGTTGCGCAGCACTTTTTCGATAAAGAAACGGGGGCGGGCGCGCACATCGCTGTACATGCGGCCCAGGTATTCACCCAAGAGGCCCATGCCAATGAACTGGCCGCCGGTGAACACGAACAGCACTGCGAACAGCACGAACAGGCCGTCGCCCGCCCAGTCGGCACCGAAGGCCAGGCGCAGGACGATCAGCGCGAAGGCGAACAGCATGCCCAGGGCCGCCAGGCTGAAGCCGACAATGGACAGCAGGCGCAAAGGGGTGGTGGTCATGCAGGTCAGCAGGTCGAACATCAGGCTGATCAGGCGCATGGCGCTGTATTTGGACTCGCCGTGTTCACGCTCGGCGTGGTGCACCAGGATTTCGGTAGTGTGGCGCGCGAAACCGTTGGCCAGGATCGGGATAAACGTACTGCGCTCGCGGCAGGCGAGCATGGCATCGACGATGGTGCGGCGGTAGGCGCGCAGCATGCAGCCGTAGTCCGTCATGGCCACGCCGGTGGAGCGCTGCACGGCAAGGTTGATCAGGCGTGACGGCCAGCGGCGAAAGGCCGAGTCCTGGCGATTGTTGCGCACGGTGGCCACCACGTCGTAGCCGAGGGCGGCTTGTTCCACCAGGCGCGGGATTTCTTCGGGCGGGTTCTGCAGGTCGGCGTCGAGGGTAATCACCACTTCGCCCCGGCATTGTTCGAAACCAGCCATGATCGCCGCATGCTGGCCGTAGTTGCGGTTGAGGATCACGGCCACTACGTGGCTGCCGTCTTCAGCTGCAGCGTCTTCGAGCAGTTGGGCAGAATTGTCACGGCTACCGTCATCCACCAGGATGATTTCGTATTCGTAGGCCAGTTGCTTGCAGGCTGCGGTGGTGCGACGCAGCAATTCGGGCAGGCTTTCTTCTTCGTTGTAGACCGGGATAACGATCGACACGCAATGAATAGGGTAGGGTTTCAAAGAATCATGACCTCGGGTTAGAGCAACTTGGCGCGTGAAAACAGCAGCAATCATTGGGCGAACGGGTGGCTCGCAGATTAAAAAGCGTCGCTAAAGGTGGAGCATAATCAATAGGTTAGTCGCTAAAGCGCGGAACGCTATGAAGTACTGGGTTTAAGATTAAGCGTAAAAATGTGGAACAGATATGAAAGGCAGATGAAAAACTCGTTTATTTGACAGGCAGACAGCTAGGGTTCAGCTAGTCAACTAAGGCGGGCTGGGGCGATATAGGAACTGTCTGTAAGGCGTTTGGTTCCGGTGTGACACGCCCATCCCGGCGTGGCGTTTTATTCAACAATCTTCTCTGCAATACCCGCCAAGTGCCGGTAAAGTAAGCGCTCTCTTGCCAGGGTGATCGGATGAATAGCGTGCAGCTTTTACGCGGCCAGTTGCGGCCGGTATTGATGGGGTTGTTGATGAGCGTGGCGTGTGTCGCGACCGTACGCGCCGATGAAGGCGTAGCGCTGACCAGCATCGATCAAGTGCCGGATGGCGTGGAAGTGCGTGGCAAGCAGATCGCCGCCTATACCTGGGACGACCGCCAGGGCAAGAACCTGCTGGTGCTGGCTGAACAGGTCAGCGAGCGGGATGACGACGGCACCCAGTCGGCCTTTGTGTATGCCGCCCAGTACCTGATTGACGGCAACCGCCCCAAGCGCGTGTGGATGCTCTACGACGATGTACAGCATTGTGAGTTCGACGCCTCCCTGCGCTTCGATCAGGGCGCAACCAAGGTCACCGACCTGGCCGGCGATGGCATCACCCAGGCCACTGTGGGCTATTCGCGCACCTGCACCAGCGACGTCAGCCCCAATGAGTTCAAGCTGATCATGCACGTGGGCAAGTCGCAGAAGTACCGTTTGCGCGGTGTCGACCGCTACGGCGCCGCGTGGTGGGATGAAGAGGCCGGGGCACTGCGCGGTATGCCGCTGCCCAAGGATTGCAGCATCGCCGGGCAACAGGCGCTGGTCAGCCAGTACAAGGAGCAGGGCACCGAATTGCCATTGCCGGGTTGCTATGGCGATGAGAAGGATTTCGCCAAGGCGCCCGAGGCGTATCTCACGTTCATGCGCCAGCATTGGTTCGCACTGATGCAGAAGCAGGACGCCGAGTGGAGCCAGGCCCAGACCCAGCCCCAGGAACCCACCGAGGATGAAGAAACCGCCCCGTGATTTGGTAAGAGGGGCCGCCCTGCGCTAGACTCGGCCCTCGCCAATTCACTAAATACCTCGATTAAACAATGGCTTGTTCGAGGTATTTAATCCAAAGGCTGATCTATTTTGTCTGAGTCTATCCGCAATCCGCTGACCCTCTACCTCACCCGTTTGGCACCTTCCAGCCAACTGACCATGCGCTATGTGCTGCAGGACGCTGCCGACCGCCTGGGCTTCGAGGACATCAACCTTGAAGACATCGACTGGCACCTGCTGCAACCTGAACATGTCATCGCCCTGGTGGCGGCCTTGCGCGAAGACGGCTACGCGCCGAATACCTCATCGTTGTATGTCAACGCGGTGCGCGGGGTGATGAATGAAGCCTGGCGCATGAGCCTGATCAGCCAGGAACATTTGTTGAAAATGCGCACGGTCAAACCCGCGCCCGGTACACGGCTGGGCCAAGGCCGCAACCTGCGGCGCACGCTGATCCGCGAAATGATGGAAGTCTGCGCCGCTGACCCTCGACCACAGGGGCTGCGTGATGCGGCGGTGATCGGCATTCTCTACGGCTCTGGGATGCGCAAGTCGGAATCGGTCAACCTTGACCTGTCACAGATCAATTTCGACGAACGCAGTTTGCGGGTAACCGGCAAAGGCAACAAAGAACTGATCAAGTACGCGCCGGACTGGGCTTTTGCCAAGCTGCAGGCGTGGTTGGCGTTTCGGCGCGAGCAACTGAAAGAGGGTGAGCAGGACGACAGTTTCCTGTTCAATCGCATCCGTCGGGGCAGCCATATCACTCGGGAACGCATCACCAAACATGCGATTTACTACATTGCCCGGCAACGCGGGGAGCAGGTGGGGGTCAAGATCATGCCCCACGATTTTCGCCGTTCGTTCATCACGCGGGTGATCGAGGAACATGACCTGTCGATTGCGCAGAAACTGGCGCATCACACCAATATCCAGACCACCGCCAGCTACGACGTGCGTGACGACAACGAACGCCGTCGAGCCGTAGACCGGTTCGACCTGTAGTGAGCGGGCTTGCACCGCGCCGGGCCGCGAAGCGGCCCCAAAACCTACCGACGCGGTTCCACTGAACAATCTCGGCAGCTTTAGTGGGGCTGCTTCGCAGCCCGGCGCGGGGCAAGCCCGCTCACCACAGCAAGCCCGCTCACCACAGCAAGCTCTCCCTCACCACAAGGATCATGTTCAGCCTTAGAGGATGGGTTTGCCCCCAGTCACCGCGTAGCGTGAACCGGAGATGTAGCTGGCTTCATCCGAAGCAAGCAGCACATATATCGGCGCCACTTCCACCGGTTGGCCCGGACGGCCCAGCGGGGTTTCCTCGCCGAAGTGCTTCACATCGTCATCGGTCATGGTCGCCACGATCAACGGCGTCCAGATTGGCCCTGGCGCGACGCTGTTGACACGAATGCCTTTGCTGCCCAGAAGCTGAGCCAGGCCACCCGTGAAGTTGGCAATCGCGCCCTTGGTGGCGGCGTAGGCCAGCAGCGTCGGTTTGGGCATGTCGGAGTTGACCGAGCTGGTGTTGATGATCGAACTGCCAGCCTTCATATGGGGCAGGGCGGCCTTGCAGATGCGAAACATCGCCGTGATGTTGATATCGAAGGTCTTCACCCATTCCTCGTCCTCGATCTCTTCGAGGGTTTCGTGGGTCATCTGGAACGCGGCGTTATTGACCAGCACATCGATGCGGCCGAACTGTTTGACGGTGTTGTCGACCACTGCCTGGCACTGGGTTTTCTGCGCAAGGTCGCCGGGCAGCAACAGGCACTGTCGACCGGCTTCTTCCACCCAGCGGGCGGTTTCCTTGGCGTCTTCGTGTTCATCCAGATAGGCGATGGCGACATCGGCACCTTCGCGGGCAAACGCAATGGCAACTGCGCGACCGATGCCGCTGTCGGCCCCCGTAATCAGCGCGATCTTGTTGGCCAGACGGCCGGAGCCTTTATAGCTTTGCTCACCACAGTCGGGGTACGGGTCCATTTTCTTCTGAGAGCCGGGGACCGATTGGGCTTGGGGGGCGAAGGGCGGACGTGGATAGTCAGTCATTTCAATCTCCATAGGTTCCAAGGGTGCTATGGAGTTAGTAATTCCGTGGCCGGCGATAGTTGTGCCGGATCCCGCCCAAGCCCGACGAATGGTTGGCGCCTCCCCCTGCCGCAGGCCATCAGGGGGAGGGCGGGGCGCTCGCCAGGTGGGCGGGCAAACGGCGCAATGTCCAGATAACCGTGAGCATCGCCGCGACCGCGCAGAGCGCAATGCCGATGATCATTGGCGCCGGCGTGTGGTCGGCAAAGACACCGACCAGCGTCATGGACACAGCGCCCGTGATCATCTGAATCGCGCCCAGCAAGGCAGAGGCCGAACCCGCCACCGCGCCGTGATCTTCCAGCGCCAGAACGCCGGCCGCCGGCAACAGCAAGCCAAGGAAGCCGAAGCCGATAAACAACAGGGTCATCATCAAGGCCAGGCTATCCACCCACAACGTGGTGAGCGCCAGCAGGAGCATGACAGCCGCCACCGCGGTGACCGACCCGCGAATCAACGGCACCAGGCCGAAGCGGGCACTCAGGCGCGCGGTCAGTTGGCTCATGGCGAAAAATGACGCTGCATTCAGGGCAAAACACAGGCTGAATTGCGTGGGCGTCAGGCCGAAATACTCGATGTACACAAAGGGTGCGCTGCCGATAAATACAAAGAAGGTAGCCAACCCGAAGCCGCTGACCACCGACAAACCGATAAACACTGGATCGCGCAGCAGTGTCCCGTAACTGCTGAAGGCGTTGCCCAGGGTCTTGCCCAGGCGACGCTCGGGCGGGTGGGTTTCGGGCAATTGCACCGCCGTCATGACCATGCACAACAAGGACACCACCGCCAGCACGGCAAACACTTCGCGCCAACTCCAGAGCGCAATCACCACGCTGCCGGCCAGCGGCGCGAGGATTGGCGAGACACTCATCACCAGCATCAGCAACGACATGAGGCGCGCTGCTTCATGACCGGTGTACAGGTCGCGCACGATGGCCCGTGGGATCACCATGCCGGCGCAGGCACCAAACGCTTGCAGCGCCCGAAAACCAATCAGCACTTCGATGGTCGGCGCCAGGGCGCAACCGATACTGCCAATGGCAAAAATCAGCAGGCCGGCATATATCGGTGGTTTACGGCCGAAGACATCGCTGATCGGCCCGTAAAACAGTTGGCACACACCTACAATCACGAAGAACACAGTGAGGCTCATCTGCACGGCGGCGGGCGAAGCGTGCAGGCTGGCACCCAGGGTTGGCAACGCGGGCAGGTAGATGTCGATGGCGAACGGGCCGACGGCGGTGATCAGGCCCAGCAGCAGGGCCAAATGGGCAATACTTCGAGACATGGGCAGTTCCGGGCGGAGCAAGGGACGGCCAGCTTAAGGGATCCGTGCAGATCCGCAAACTTAGGCTTCACTAACCAGCAACTGTTGCCGATAACGTTCATAGCGGTTGGGCTCCCAACCGGCGGTCCAGGTATGGGGATACCCGCATGACGATCAAATTACGCTTGATGCTGTTGATAGCGACCGGAATGCTCACTGCCCTGGTCATGAGCCTGGCCAGTTACCTGGGCAACGCGCGCATGGGCGAGGCGGTGCAGGCCAACGAAGTGAGCATGACGGTGCTGCGCAACCATATGGAAGCCGACATGATGCACGACGCCCTGCGCGCCGACGTGCTGTCGGCCATGCTGGTGGGCTTGGGGAAAAGCACCAGCACCAAGGCCGAGGTCACCAGTTCGCTCAAGGAGCATGCCGAGCACTTTCGCCAGGTGCTGGGCGACAACCTCAAGCTGCCGTTGGATGAAGCCCTCAAAGCCAGCCTGGGAAAAATCAAACCCAGCCTGGATACCTACGTCAGTGCCGGTGAGCGCATCGTCGCGCTGGCCTTGGAAAATCCCGAAGCCGCTCGCGCAGAACTGGACAGTTTCAACACCGCGTTCAGCCACTTGGAAGACCAAATGGCGGCCCTGAGTGAACTGATCGAAACCGAGACCCAGCAGACCGGCGAGGGCACGCGTCAAACCATCAGCACTGCCAACTTCACCCTGGGCACGGTGTTGATTGCCAGCCTGTTGCTGTTGTTGGCTCAAGGCCGCTGGGTCATCCTGAGCATCATGGGGCCGCTGCAAACGGCTAGTCGCATCGCGGCGAGTATCGCCAGGGGCAACTTGAGCGAACCGATTGTCGAACCCAAGCGCAAGGATGAAGCCGGCACGCTGATTCTGAGCCTCGCCACTATGCAGCGAGACTTGCGCGGCATGATCGAAGTGGTGCGCAGCAACGCCCACGGCGTCAATGGCATGAGCGAACAATTGAGCCACGGCTGCCATGAAGTCGCCGGCAGCAGCCAGCAACAAAGCGCGGCCGCCAGCACCATGGCGGCAGCAGCCAGTGAAATGACGGCGAGCATCGAAGAAATCACCCGCCACGCCGGCCGCGCCCTGGACATGGCCAACCAGGCTGAAGCCTTGGCCAAGGATGGTGGCCGAGTCATTCACCAGGTGGTCAAGGACATGGATGGGATTGCCCGTTCGGCGCAGCAATCGGCCCAAGTGATCCGTACGCTGGACAAGGAGTCCGAGGCGATTTTCAGCATTATCCAAGTCATCAAAGGCATCGCCGACCAGACCAACCTGTTGGCCCTCAACGCCGCGATTGAAGCGGCGCGTGCAGGTGAACAAGGCCGGGGTTTTGCCGTGGTCGCCGATGAAGTGCGCAGCCTGGCGGGCCGCACCAGTGCCTCGACCCAGGAAATTGCCAGCATGGTCGCACGTATCCAGCAAAACACCCGGGAGGCGGTGACCAGCATGGAGGAGGGCGTCACACAAGTGGACAAAGGCATGGCAGTGACGGCGGAAGTCGAACGGGCAATCCGCGAGATTCTGCAGGCCACGTTGAACACTACAGAGTTGGTGAATGACATTTCGCGCACTATTGGCGAGCAGAGCCTGGCCAGTAATGAGATCTCGCATCAGGTGGAAATGATCGCCGGCATGTCGGAAAACAACAGCCGCGTGATTGGGCAAACGGCGTCGACCACGGATGAACTGTCCAGTCTGGCGGGTAAATTGTCGCAATCGGTAGACCGTTTTCAGCTTTGACGTGGGCAGGGCCGGAACGCTGTTTATATAACTCAACTAAATAGATATTTAGTTGAGTTATATCATTATTGAATAGTTGAGGCGGCGTCCGGCTAGGGGGTTTTCTTGGCGGCCTCACCGAAAACAACGCGCATATGGACGAAATAACCGACGATTCCCCAGTGTTTGTCGTCGTCACGCACGATCACTTTCTCTTGGACAGTGGTCGTGGCAAACGTCGAGGCGAACTCGATCACTGGGTAATTTCCGGCGGGTGCGCCCGGCATCTGATCGATAAAGCCGATGGCGTTGCTGTTGCGGCGTGCCGGGATCGTTTGCAGTGACCTTGGGCGTATTGTTGTTGAAGCTGATATCGCAGCCACTGAGCAAGCGATGCGAGCGAGAACACCAAGACTGCAAGCAGCTTCATGCAAAATCTCCAAGGCACTGATCGACATCCGTTGCGACGAGTAAAGATGACAGTTGAAGGAATGCCGTCAGGCCGGTGAAAAAGGCTGGAGTGGTGCGTGAATTCTTCAGCCCTACGCCTGGCAGTCAGACACATATAGTTACGCATAATGTATATTATGTTAAACGAGGTGCTATGTTAAAAATGTTCATGAGTCTCGTAAGGCACTGATTCGACATATCTGCATCTGGCATCCATTCTCTCAACGGGCCATGTCCTTCGTGTTCATGGCGAGTCATTGAATGAGGTGGCTGCCGATGAAACTGATTCAGTGCCGTTTCTCTTCAGGTCAGCGTGTTCCGCTGCTCGTGCACGCTGGCAACGCGGAGCCGTTGCCCGTACTCGTTCCGTTCATCTACGTCCAACTCAGACTCAGGCACCGGGCTTACAATACGGCGGCGGCACATCTGCGCGCGATCCAGGCTTTCTATAGCTATGCCAAAAGCCGTGACCTCAATATTGATGACGCCATCTTGGCCTGCCAATTCGAATCGATTTTGGCTTTATTGGACGGTTACGCCATTTGGCTCCAAAGCGGCCGTCAAGCCGACAACCTGGTCGCCCGAATCGGCAAAGCTGAAACAGCACCTTTTCCGCAGATCGATCCGCGTACTCGTGACCAGTACCTGCGTTTGCTGAAGCTATACCTGTCCTGGTGTGTCACCCGATACATCCCGCGCGCTCGTCAAAATTCAACCACCCTGGCTAACATCGAGGTTGTATTTGCAGATGTCGCCGACGTCATTGAGCGGCGCTTTGAGAGCCATATCATCAACGTTCGGCAGGACCGCGCTCGTTACCGCAGCCTGACGGATACGCAACTCCAGATCATTCGCACATTGATTCGCCCCGGCGCTACGGAGAACCCGTTCCCGGAAAGGCTGCAGCTGCGCAATTGGCTAATGATTGAATTACTACTGGAGACCGGTATGCGCCGAGGGGAGCTTCTCAAGCTCTACACCACCGATGTCAATGAGGGTTCTCAGCATGCCTATGTCAGCATCAATGACCGCGAACATGATCCCGGCGACCCGCGCGCTGAAGAGCCTGCGCTGAAAACACACGGACGGACAGTAGGTATCTCCGCGCAGTTGTATGAAGTCTACGAGCGTTATATCCAGGGCGAGCGACGCCCCCTGCGTAATGGCAAACCAATGAAATTGCTGTACCGCTATTTGTTCATCTCTGACCGAGGTCGCCCGCTGTCGATCCGCGCGTTGTCTAACGTCCTTGATCGGCTGTTTCTGACCATTGAACTGGCTCATCCGGGGTTATTGCCTACACTTTCCGCGCATGACTTTCGCCACACCTTTGCCGACCGGTTTTTGGCTTACCTGGTCGAGAAGCGTGGGTATGACCTCGAGCGGGCCATCCCACACAGTTGACGCGAGGCGATTTTGATCGCGTCGTAAGATTTCTCCGCGAGAGTGGTTACAAGAATCTCTACGACGCGACCTCTCATCTTCAAGTAGTAGCGGATACGATTGATAGTCAGCAATTAACCGAGATCGCCATCCATTTTGAGCATGATGCAAAACCAGACAAGCGCCGTCACGATTACATTTCATTGCACGATCCTGATCGCGCGGTAAAACAACGTAAATCTGATGACAGGTTGCCTTCTCGCGAGGCGATGGAGGCCTACGCCTTATGTTCGAACAACCCACTTAATGAGGGCGAAGAAATCTTGCTGCGCGTGATCGATTTGCTGATCGCGACCGGGCAAAGGGGCAATGAGGTAGCAGTAATACCCTATGACTGTTGGGTCGAGAGACCAATAAAAGGGCCGACAGGTGAGGTGGTTGTAGATGCCAATGGCAGGCCTCTGGTCGAATGCGGGATCAGGTACTTTGCGGAAAAGCAATTTCAATCCCGTGTTCATTGGTTCGCAGAAAGCGACGTTCCTTTAGCCAGGCGTGCGGTCGAACGTTTGAAGGTGCTGACGCAAGAGCAACGAGAAATCGCTAAGTGGCAAGAGGCCCATCCAGGCCGTCTCTGGGATTACTCTCCGCAGACGGCAATGTCAGAGGTTGAAGTTCTGCGTTGGCTCGGGTTTAGCCAGAACCGAGACACAGCTAGGAATCTACGTGTGTATTTCGCTCGACACGGAATTCATCCTCATCGATCCAAGGAGATTAACCGCAGATATTTGGCAGGTGATATTGAGCACATGCTCGTTCCGAAGCTTCATAGCCATGCAGTATTAACAGAAAATGTGGGGGGCACGCTTCATATTGTCCTTAAAACCAGCGAGACGCTTGCTATCGCTTTTGATGGTCAATTCCGCCTGGGTGGACGGGAAGCAAATGTGTTTCGTGCGATCCCGCGTCGGGTGACCCTTTTGGATATCAATCATGCACTAGGTAACGATGAAAAGTACGCGTCCATTTTTTCACGCCGATCATTAACAGAATCCGACGGCGCGCCTATTCGACTGACTAGCCACCAACCTCGACACTGGCGGAACACGATCTACCATTTGACGGGCATGAGCGATGTTCAGCAAGCGCTGGCCTTGGGGCGAAAACGTCTCGACCAAAATACTTATTACCAACACACAAGCGTTGAAGAAAACACCGCTGCCCACCAGGAGTTCTTGGCGTTCAATAGTCATCACGAGCGCATCGATTTATTACATACAGGCATAAGAGATAAACGCATTCAGGGCGCTTTGACCGACAGTTACCATGCTTTGCTATCAGATAAAGGCACAACCACTGCAGAAGCATTCCTCACCGTGCATGCCACGGCGCTGCACGTGACACCCTTTGGAGGTTGCATTCACGATTTCTCCCAAGCGCCCTGCCCTAAGCATCTTCAGTGCTGGAATGGCTGCTCGCATCTCCATCTGATGGGCACTCCATCGGAGCGGGCCAACCTTGAGAAACAAGCCGAGAATCTGACGATGGCAATCACCATCATGCGCGATGCCGGCGCTGGAGAGGCAGGCAGCGATGTATGGCTGGCGGACCAGGAAGACAAGCTCAACAATTTAAAATCCGTCCTCGCACGCGATACCAATGTAGGTGTGCAACGCGTGTTTCCAAATGGGCATCCAATGACGGTTGCGGACACGGACAAACGACACAGCTCTGTTTCAGATGATTAGAGGCGACCATGGCGCAACGACAGACCTTGAGGGGCGGCACCTTGGACGAAGCAATCGATGCCCTCCTCGCTCAAATGATTAGCTTAGGGCTGGAGCTCGCGCCTATTTCACGCCCCGAAGTGCAGCGTCGATTGGGCCTGACGAGCCGCGCTACCCTAGTAGGTGATCGTGGGCGGCGAATCGAGTCCGCCCGCATCGCACAGCTAAAGGAGAGCGGGAGGGATCCAGACGGTGCCCGTCGCCGCAGAAGTCTCGAAGAGCGTATTGCTCATCTGCAGGCGGAGAATGCCGACTTGATAAAGCAGCGAGATCAGCTCTATGAAGCACTGTCGACGATTGCGCATAACTGCCTGCTTAAAGGGTTGGATGTCGAGAACATACTGTGCCCATTGCGAAAGCGGTAAGTGGCCGAAAGGTTGCAATCGCCACTGGCCGACGTAGCGGGCGTGTAAATTTGCCTAACCGCTAGAGCATCGGAAGGTGTTCTTAAGCGTTCGAGCGTGTTGCGCTCACGTTCGCCGAGATGCTGGTGTGGCCGAAAAAATGATACGAGGACTTTGCAAGTCGGAGCTGCAGGATCCCAAGTCCTCAGTGTAGATATGCCCTCCCTCCAGGCTATACACGTAGGCCGCCCCCGCCCTGATGTCATCCACCGTTTCGCGCAACTCTAATAGCCTCTCCATCTTCCACCCATCACTTCCGTTCAGATAACCCGGGGAAACCAACTGCACATCCGACAGCCTGATGTCTGCTCCTTGTTCATTAAGTAACTGCTCAAGCGCTGAAATACTGGGAATCAGAACCATGCTAGTCAACGTTTCACTTCCTTGTTGTCGACCTACTTTGACGTAAAACCAGGGACAATGAGTGGTCTGCTCAACGTACTGCCAGTACTGGGTAGAGTCATCACCCAGATAAGCGCCGAGGAAAATCTCTGCTGGTTTGTGAGTGATGAACATAGCGCCATCCCAAAAGTGAACACTATAGATTGTAGCCCTATAGAGCTCTCGAAGGCTTCATCGTTCCTTTTGCGAGGTCGGCAATATGGAACTGAAACAGGCATTTGGCGCGGCCCTGAAAAAGCTGAGATCGGAGAGGAAGCTTTCCCAGGAAGATTTCTCCGACGTGAGTAGTCGTACCTATCTCAGCACCCTAGAGCGCGGTCTGAAGAGCCCTACGATCGAGAAGGTAGACGAGCTGGCAACTGTAATGGACGTTCATCCGCTGACCATACTCGTAGGCTGTTATCTGCTTCAGGACAACCCGATGTCCCTCGACGAGCTGTTTTCTCGAATTCGAACGGAACTGCCAAGCGATATGAAATGAACATCTGACGGATTACGTTCCATAAGCAAAGGGGATCAACGGAAGACTGCGGGTTGTAAGGCTTGTGCTAGCATCCAATTTGATCCGAAGATCGAGGTCAGCAGCGATGAAGCACCCAGTTCAGCCGGAAAATAGCCTCTCTGAAATTTTGGAAGGTAAACGCAAACGTCGTGATGCGTTAATGCTTGCTATTAGCCTTGCGTCGCCGTCCGAGCTAGAAGGATCTGCTCAGCGTTTGAAAGAGGTGATGAAGAAACCTGCTGGAGCGCGCCGTCAGCGCATTCCCCCACCAGAGTTCGCACGATAGGCGAAAGTACGATTTCTGCCTCTTTGAACAACAGCGCTACCGTGTCGATCGTCGGTGTCAGCCCCGTACCGTGGATTACCAACGTTGATGACCATATCTACCGCAGTTATTGCCTATAGCCCTCGTGCCAACTGACATGCTCACGCTCCCTTTTGGTTCTCGGCGCAGGTTCATGTCCGTTTAGTGTGGCGGCTGACCAGTAGGCCGTCGTCCCGCAAGCGTGCGAAAGGCAGCAGCCAATTCATGATTGTTTCTTGATCATTAGTGCTACCACAGGAATCGGATTCATCGAGCAATTCGAGCATCGCGCGAAATGCATAATCGACGACATGGCAGTTAGAAACGACACGCCCAGAATCGACGTGATGATGAATCATTTCAATGAGCTGGGCATGATCGTCTGGGCGATCGTCTAAGCTTAAGGACGAAGCCACATATGCTGGAAAGCCACGCTTTCGGACCGCGACTATGGCGATGGCCCTGTATAGGTTTTCCACATCTTGCTGGCAAATGTAGGGCCCTGCAGCCCCGATCGAAGCAGATGTAAAGAAATACTGTAAGGCTTCTACCCCACGCAGTATGTCAGTGTTCCAACGACCATGATCTAGAAGTGATGGCTCCCTAGCATCCCGTGCGACGAAGATATTATCTAGGTGCCTTGAGAACTCCTCTGCTTGTTTGGAATGCAGAAATCGCTTCCACCAGGAGCCAAATTCACGCCTAAACACCCGTTGCTTTACCTCGGGAAGCAATGTTTCATTCAACCAGCGAAAAGTGAACTCACAAGGCCACCATCTTTTCGGCGAAGGGGACCTGTACGTGAGATCATCCGGCGCCCATAGCAGCTTAACCCTGTTACCGGACGTAAACTCCTCCTCTTTTGAAGCGCTAATTAAACAGTGATAACCGGCGTCGAATTCTGCAGTAGCAGACTGATGGCACGATTTAAGAAACTCCGCATGGCCGTCGAATATGTGCCAAGGTGTAGAGCCATTCGCATAATCGTGCTCCTCGGTGAATCGTCCGATCTCTCTCCAGACATCTTCACGTATGGAAGCAATGACAACTCTATGCGACCCACTCCAATCCAAAAATGGAAAATCTACAGCTGACCAATTGCTTTCGATGGCCTTTAGCGCATCGCGCATGACATTGGTTAAGAGATCAGATATATCGGCTAGTTCTTGGACAATCTCTTCTTGGAGAGTCAGCCGGCAATTAGGTAGGTCGATCAGGTAATGGTTGGGCTCGCCTGGCATCTTTCCAATGATGAAGGTACGAGCTTTGCTCGACAGGGGCGCCCCTGCTGCAAAAAGAAAGCACTTCAGGAGCCAATCGTGACTCACCGTAATCGTGACTCCCTTTAAATCCTCTTGGTGGAAGTCAAAAGCGGCGGATGCTTTGGAAGATATTTGGTCAGGCAGGAACACACTAACTGAGAACCATGGCCCACTATAAAACCAATGCCGGCCGGTATGACTGACTTTCCGGAACGCGTCTATGGAAAAAGACAACTCCCCTGTCATTCGATGGGCGGAGGGTATTGTCGATCCAGCCGGTAGGTTACTGCCACCCGAAATGCTGTCGAGTAGCCAGCCCGATTTTTCAATGAACTCTCTGGCCTTCTGTGCGACTCGCTCCCTGGGATCGAAGACTGCTTTTGAGACAGCATCGAGAAACCCGCTACGTTCCATCCACAAATTGCCGAACGTCTCGACGTGCGCCCCTGGAAAAAACTTTGATAGCAGATCCGGATAAGACTGGGTTTTCTGTGTCAGGTGGTGAGCCGTCCAAAGTTCGCCTTCAACTCCACATTGCCTTAAGCGTTTTCTTTCGATATCCCAACGTCTTGCCAGAGGCTCGCCAAGGTCCTCTTGTGCCAAAATAAGCGTAAATGATCGAGTATCTTTCTTCCATTGACCTTGAAGAAATCGATCAATTGCCTCGGTTAGTCGTGTCGAATCGAATTTCTTCCAAGCCTTGCACTCGTACACATTAAGCTTGTCGATAAAGCGTTCATCATAAGCAAAAAGATCAATACCGCCCTGCTCAGCTCCATTTTTACCGAGCCTTTGACAGCCATGCAGCGATTGCTCCTTGGTCAGCAGCGACCAACAGAACTGTTCGAAAGTAGCCGCCGGCATCCTGGCGAAGTCGAGCAGAAACTCACCGCGATGAAGTACGCGTTCGACTGATTTGACCGCTGCCTCTGCGTGAAGATGATCGGGCCATTCTTGGGGTAATTCTTCATGGACTTGAGAACTATCCGCAAATTTGTACGATTGCCCCTGACTTGAAAAATTCAAAATACATTTCCGAATGTGTTTTCGGCCAAAATCTTGGCGGGATTTCAATCATGCTGCTAGCCGGTGCGTGCCGCGCGGCACCGCGACAATTAGCCCCAATAACTTCCTGGCCATTTATACATTGTACTTTATAGTATGGCTCGTTGATGCTGACATGTGTTCAGTGCCAAACTTCCAGAAGCTACCAGCATCATGAATTGCCTCCACAACAAGATGAGTATAGTTTTTTCTTAGAGCTCTTTTAAATATTTCATTGCTAGGGATCTCGGCATCCACATAGTCAATATTGAGAGTTGGTTTAAAGTAATTTATTAGGCTCATTTCCACAAGAGAAATCGCGTCCTCAGCAGATACATCGCTAGTGTAATTACGCTCTAAGTGCATGCTTCCGTCAGGCAGATTTTTTTTGATTATTTTGTCACTATCAAATTGAAATGCATACAGGTAAATATCGGAATCATCATCCAGCTCCGCTAGAGCCTGTTGTATTTTTTCATGCTTATATATTCTGTCCACGAGTGATGATGATTTTCCTATATAAGCAATTCTAGGGTGGTCCCTTGCAATAATTCCATATGCGGATATGATGCTGTGAATTGGAATTATAGCATCATTAGCTTGCCCGTCAGGAGTGTAAAGTCTTAATGCGACATTCTTTGTTGTCTGCTTTTCTGGAATCAACGACAAACCAATTATTGGTAGCTCCCCAGGTTCAGCTAGCAATCGCTTATAGTCATCTATATCTTCGACAGACCTCATGTGCTTTTGGAGCCTTCCTGTATCGATATAAATCTTTTTGAACATTTCTCCCAAATCAATGAATAGCGGTGCCGCATCAATCGTCTCCCTTATCACTTCCCCATCGCACAGTCTAAAATCAATTCGCAATCTTCCTTTGCTTGATAACTTTATTTTCTTGGGGTCAACACGAATCTTTCCTCTTTCAGCTATAAAATAAATATTGCCTTTTTCAATGTGCTCAAGATTTTTTAGAATTTTTCTGTTTTTGTCGTACAGCTGCTCAGGCTTGAAAAATATTGACTGAGTCAAGTGAGCATTGAAATATATTTCGTCCATATAAGCTTTAGTTCCCTGCTTCTATAATGATAATCGATTTAAAGTCCGACACTGCGTAAGTGGCGTGCCGGTGTATTACTGGAAATTTTTTGATTTACGCCGCTTATGCTTCCCCGCTGCCCAGAGTATGAAATCCAGAGCTTTATGCTCAGAAACCTCACTCTCAGCGCAGCCAAATTTTGATCGAAACTGAGTTCTCACCGATCTGAGCGAATCGTCCTCTATGATCCGTCCATAGATGGTCTGCAGTTTTGAATAAAAGCTAAGGTTCGCGTCCAGGCGCGCTTCAAACATTTTGTTGTGGTGCGGTGCCCGGAAACCGAAAATCGAGGCCACTTCTGAATCATAGATAGGTAGGTGTGGCGATATGGTCGCAGCGAGTTTGGTGGCGAAGGAAAATTGGAGTGACAGCTGCCCTTTCAGATTTGGATAGTCCCTCAGTTCCGTGGTAATCGCGCCGACATCGGCCCTCCCCTCCAACCTTGCAGAACTCATCAGTTCAAAAAAACGCTTCTTGAAAGCCGCTGTGAGCCCCGCACTGTCCAGCCGATAGAATGACCGAAAAACGAACTGGAACAGTTCATCTTGAGCAGGATCGTAAGTCTTGAAGCGCTCAGATAAGAATCGATATACAGTTACCGCCTCAGTACCCAATTCACCAAGGACTGCCGTCGCTTTATCATCGACCCAAACCAGTTTCTCCATTTCCATTGTCGCTCCTTATCTAGCATGAAGACACGTGGCGTGTCGGGGCAGTGATAACCGAAATAATGCATACACCCCGTACGATGCTGAGAGGCGAGGTATCGTCTTCCAGCCCCTGTAAGCGCTTGGGCGAAGTGTCGATGCCCAAAAGCTACATCCTGTTCACTGCCTATTTGCCGGTCGAGTGCTGCCGGCATGGACTCTTGGGGGGGGCATGCATGCGTTGCGTTCCTTCATCAACGTGTTATGGCCGATCGCCAGCAGCTCATGAGATTACTGGATTGGACAAATCAACACTATCCAATTGAGTCTCGAACATCTGGCGCTCTGCTCTAGCCCTACGTTGCCTATGGCTGACCAACGCTCATCGAAATATTAAAGCCACTAATCTGCCACCAATCTTATAATCTTCAGCTACACATCAACCCCACACGGTATTAATCAGGAAGGAACCAGATGGTTGAGCTACCGCCAGTGGTTTACGAGCAGAGTTGTTCCGTTGGAAAGATTCGCCATCAATTGCATCCGGCGGTCGTCACTCGTGTGACCAACGAGACGCTCATACCTATTTCTCCCAGAATCAGAGAGCGTTTGTGGTCGCTGGACAATGGCAGTCGTGTTTTGATCACAGAGCGCGCGAGTGTCGCGCTGCCTGAAGGGGTGGATGGGATCATTCAGCTCCGACAAAACAAGTATGTCTGGAGAGCTCATCGCCTCTTAAATGACCTAAAAATCAGGCTTGAAGAGTTGTCCTTGGCTGACTTGGCGAAGGAAGCAGCAGACAGCTGGCAGAATCAGGTCTCGTACCGTGCTGAGCGGCGGGATGCTTCGGGGCATATACCTGAGGGTCAAGAAGGGCTGCGACCTCCGCAGTTAGGAGCTCTCTTCGCTATCGGGGCTCATTGGAGCCTCGATGCTCAGCCCGCGACAATCGTCATGCCTACGGGAACGGGCAAAACTGAAACGATGCTGGCCACACTGACAGCTCATGGTAAATCGCCGATCTTGGTGGTTGTGCCATGGGACTTGCTGCGTCTCCAGACTGCAAACAAATTCCAAGGCCTGGGGCTGCTGCGCAAACTTGGCGTAGTGCCCAACGACATCATCAACCCCGTGGTTGGAATTATCACCTCTAGGCCAAAAACGGAAGCAGACTTAGAGATATTCACGCAATGTAACGTAGTGGTATCAACGATCGGATCACTGACGTTTGAACTTGACAGCCTCCTACCCGCCGCTATCGCTCAGCGCTGTAAAGCACTGATCTTGGACGAAGCACACCATGTGCCCGCCAAGACGTGGAGCGGATTGAAATCAGCCTTTCGATCGATTCCAACGCTCCAGTTCACGGCAACACCTTTTCGCCGGGACGGAGAATTGGTCGACGGTAAAGTGGTCTTCAACTACCCACTCGCCGCCGCGCAAAGAGACGAATACTTCAAACCTATCCATTTCGAACCAATCTACCAGCCAAGCGGTGGCAGACAGGCAGACCAAGCGATAGCAGTGGCAGCAGTGCACAAACTCCGACAGAATCTTGAGGCAGGTCTCAATCACCTGCTGATGGCTCGCTGTAGCAGCATTGCACGAGCGACTGTTATTGAACATATCTACAGAGGCCTTGCGCCTGACCTTCGACCTGTACTCATACACTCAAAAATCAATGACACCGAGACTCGGCTCGCCAATCTGCGTTCAGGTGCTTCCCGGGTAGTGATTTGTGTCGACATGCTTGGTGAGGGGTTCGACCTGCCTCAATTGAAGATTGCGGCGCTTCATGACAGCCATCGAAGCTTGGCGATTCTGTTGCAATTCATTGGGAGATTTACTCGCGTTGCAGGGCAGGACATTGGTGAAGCTACAGTAGTAGCCAATATCGGAGACCAGGATGTGGCCCATTCGTTGGAGCGCCTCTACAGCGAAGACGCGGACTGGAACCAAGTGTTGAGCGAGCTCAGCTCGAATGCCGTGCGGGAACATAGCGAGCTTGTAGCCTTCCTCCGAGCCTCTAACCGCTTGGATGAGGAAGATGATGCAAACGTGGCGCTATCGCCTCAACTACTCCGACCAGTCTTCAGCACAGCGACCTACAGAGCTCAACAGTTCTTCCCCAACCGCTTCCATCATGGCCTATCCTCAAAACTTCAGGTCAAAGGTGCTTGGCTTAACAGGGAGATGCGTACGCTTTATTTCGTTACCCGGTCCGAGGGACGAGTTCGCTGGACAAACGCCAAAGGCGTACTGGATCGTGAATGGACGTTGTTCGTGCTACACCACAACGAAGAGCTTGGTCTACTGTTCCTCTCTTCCACGGATCACAGCTCTCTGTTTCCGGAGCTAGCACAGCACGTTACAGGCCAAGCCGATCTGCTGCAGGGCGAACGGATGTTCCGAATGCTGGGGCAAATCAACCGCCTGGTGTTCCAGAACATGGGCGTAAAGAAACACGGGCGCAGAAATCTCAGCTACGCAATGTATACCGGCGCAGATGTCGCCGTTGCGCTTGGTCTGGCTGAGCGCAGTGGTTCTGTTAAAAATAATGTCAGCGGTACCGGATGGGAAAATGGCGAAAAAGTCTCAGTCGGGTGTTCGTACAAAGGCCGGGTCTGGTCTCGAGAGCAAGGCTCCATTCCAGAGTTCGTACGGTGGTGTGCAGGGGTAGGCGCCAAGCTTCTGGACGATAGCATCGTAGTTGATGACATCATTGCGAACGTTCTGATTCCTACGGAGGTGGCTGGGTTTCCGAATGACAAGATCGTGCTCACAGTCGAATGGCCAGCCGAGATTATTGGCATTGCTGAAGACCGAGTGGTGCTGATCACCCCAGCCTTTCCGACCGGCCTCCCGATTACCTTCGTCGACTTGCGCTACATCGATGTTGCGGCTAACAACATGCGGTTTTCATTGGCCAGCGACGAAACGGGCGACTTCGCCGAGTTTACACTCACGGTCGGAGGCGAAAATGGTTACTCCGTAACGCAGACTGCAGGTGACCCTGTCGAACTAACTATAGGTAGAAGCTCGGGGACATTAAGCCAGTATTTGAGCGAGTACCCTCCTCTGGTACGTTTCGTCGACCTGACCGAGTTGGACGGCAACATGCTCATCCAGCCCCAAGACCCAAGGCATCTGCAGATCGGAGAAGAACGATTCGAGGCCTGGGATTGGACAGGAGTCGACTTCACCAAAGAATCTTATTGGAAGGATGATCTTGCCCGAGTCGACTCTGTCCAGTGGAAGGCCGCTCAACATTTCATCCAAGGTGGGTTTGAGATTGTATTCGATGACGACGGGGCCGGCGAGGCAGCTGACCTGGTATGCCTCAAGGAAGAAAATAATCGCATCCGTCTTACTCTCATACACTGCAAGTATTCGGGTGGAAGGACTTCTGGCGAACGCGTGAAGGATGTCGTCGAGGTCTGCTCGCAGGCGATAAGGTCCGCGAAATGGAAGTGGCGCTTCTCCGAGCTTGGGAAGCACATTCAAGGTCGTGAAGATCGGCTGACGTCATTACAGCGTCCTACCCGTTACCTCGCGGGCAATGGGTTGATGCTCAACGAGTTGATCAAAATGGCACGATTCAAAACGATCGAGGCGGAGATTGTGATCGTCCAGCCAGGCCTCTCGGTACGTGGTCGTACCGCTGACCAGAATTTGGTGCTCGCCGCCGCGGTGGCCTATCTCAAGGAAACGATAGGGTGTGATATGGATATTGTGTGCAGTGAATGAGTCGTAAGGCGTAGATCTATACATCATAGGCGCGAGCCTCCGACGGTATTCAGGGTGAACCATCGTGCTGCATTGAAATCGACAGGAATGGCCATCGTTAAATTCCTTTTCGGATCGGGCTTAAGATGCTGACCTTCCCCATGCATCCATCGCATGGATAGCTAATACCTTGCATTCAACGCCTCATCGATGACAGCGATGACTTGCAACGGCGACATCTCAAAATAGTATTTGGAGGGTATTCCGCTATTTGCAAAATAGAGAACGTCTCCCTGAGGCCGAAAGACGTATCCGCCCAAGGCAATGGGTTCGGTTGAGTCCGCTTGGAGATGTACCTTGAGCTTGACGAGCTGGGTCTCGTTCATCGAAATCTTCATCCAATCGCCCCAATAAGTTCGCAGTGCGATGGATCGATTCATAAACGTCCTAGATGTCGGTGGGGGGAGCGGCGGCGCCAAGCTACAGCGACTCGTCAAGTTTTGAGGATCCTAAAATCCACCCAGTAAATCCTGTCGCTAGTCGTGGACTTTAGCGGCCAAACTTATACCAACTGCCTCCTGAAAGCCCAGCGCATGATACCGGTTTGATGCATGATGGCCACTCGCCTCGGAGCATCAGACGTCGTAACATCGGGAGCGTCTATGGTAACCGTCCGGGCAACACACCTTCCTGACACCGTCGCTTGAGGCGATGGTGTCCACCTAAATTTAAGTGGACACCATTTTTAGCCTTTTTAAGCGGACGCCTATGCCACAAGAACGCCGTTCCTACTCCAAGTCTTTCAAGGCCCAAGTCGTTGCCGAATGCGCGCAATGCATGGCCTGCATCCATCTGCCGTGATTAGTCCCAGATGGAATCGGCCATATGGCACCGCGGAAGGATTACTGTCAGAGACGTAACCCCTTGCCTCATCGAAACCAGAAAGACGTGCGGCAAGAGCTGGCATTTGATTGATAGGCTCCAAGCTCTGAATGTCATCAGAGCCTGCAGCCTAGCATCATGAGGTTATTTACTCATCCACCTCCACTCGACCAAAGCTCTTCAACTTAAGGAATTTAGACCCACACAGACCTGCAGGAACCTTTCGCTTTAACAACTCATAAAAGTTTTCGTCATGCGTCGATATGACAATTTGCTTATCATGATTGAGCGCGATGCCTCGGAGCAGATCAATTGTTGACAACACGTTGATGGAATCCATCGAGTGAATCGGGTCGTCAATCAGAATTAGGTCAAGCGGCTGACCTGAGGGTGACTTAGCGTTCAGCGCTCTAGCCAAGAAGATGCTCAAGCTCAATATATTCAATTGAGCTGCGCTAAAATATAGTAGAGGCGAGATTTCTTTTTCAGACCCCTTATCCTTCACCATCACATTGAGCGTTGGCTTAGTTTTTAGCCGGAAACCGCAAGCGAACTTCACCTCGCTAAAATTTGGATGTGGATCAATTTTTCTGTAAATTTCATTGATTAAGTCTGTTTGAAACATACTGTCAAGCTGGCGCGCTAGCGTCGCATTGATGTCCTGGAGCTCAGCTGCAATCCTCTCTCTCAGCGACTCATACCCAGCACGTCGATTAACGGTGGCATCCAACTCTTTCCTGGCAAGCTCTCTACTGATAACAGGTCTTATGGAATCCAGCAACGCTTGTAGCTTGCCAAACTTTTCACGAACTGCATCTAACGATTTCTTACGTTTAATAGTATCTTCAGTTGCGATACGCAAACGCTCTTCATCAGCTGAGTCACCTGCAAATGAAACCTCTACAGTCGTGACAAATCTTGAACCATATAACTCTATTCTCGCACGTAATTCAGAGATCCGAGAGGCGACTATTTCAACATCGCTTTTGATCAGCCCAATCTCTGTAGGAAGCCCGGCACTCTCCAACTCTTCTGCAATGTTAACTAAAGACTTTTCTGTCGCCTCCAATAACCCCCTAAGCTCTTTAGCCTCACCATTGAATTTTTCTGCAAAATCCTCAAGCTCTCCAACATCCCCAGAGAGCTCAAGATTATTCTCCAGAAGATAAACATGTACTTTTACAAAATCCACATCCGCTTCAATTTTTGCCAGTTCTGCCTTAGCTTCAGAAACTATTGAAATGGATGAGGACTGCAGCGGGCCGATTGAGTCAATTTCTTTATTTATAGCAGCCAAATCAGCCTGACCAATCTCAATTTTAGTCGTAAATCCCTGTAGCTCTTGAATTATTTTTGCTGAAAGCTGCTCACGATCCAAGTTGAGAACTATGGCTTTATTCGATATCAAATCTTGCTTTGCGGAAGCAGTCTTCGATTCAATTAGAGCCTTGTCACGCTGAGCCAGCGCCTCATCATTAGTTATTTTTCGGACATCAGTTGCAAGCTGTTTAATCTTTCTTGCTTTTAGAGTATTGATTTCAGAAATCATATCTGACAATACTCTTTTAGACCTAGCCAGGTTATCTATCTCAAGAGCACGTTGATCTGATTTTTCCTTGAGGAATCCTTGCAACAGTCCATTGCTATCTATTGCATCTTTGAGTTCACGGAATGAGCCATGATTCTTTTGGCATAGTGGGCAGTTAGGCCCAGGGTCTTTCGCTAAAATCTCTCCAGCAATTGCCGCAAGCTTTCCAAAAGCATTAGATTGGGTCTCAAGATCCTGAATAAGGAAATTGATATTAGCGAGCCTGCTTTCGATGAGGACTGTTTCTGCTCTTGCCGCTCGAAGCTCAGAGAAGCGATCAGCCTTGATATCCAGAATCGCAAAATCCTGAACGACCAATTCAAAAACATCTCCGGGCATTTGATCTACAACTGATAGCAGCCTCGCCTGCTCGGTCAGCCTAGAGGAAATGAAATCTAGTTTTGTCGAAGCATCTTTCAGCTCTCCGGCGAGAACTAACTGATCATCTTCCGATTTCGCTATTTTTTCAAAAATGCCGTCAGAACCAGAGCGCAAAACATCCCAAGTGGCCTTGCGCTCCTGAAGATCTTTAAGTCTACCCTGCAACTCTCCTCTCTGTGAGATTAACTGCTCTAGCTTCAATTCAAATGTTTTAAGGAGTAAGCCCTCAGCGTTCACCGCCTTATCAAATTCCAACTTTGCCTTACGCAGTCCACGATATTTTTCACTGATCGCTACTATCGACTCATGTCGCCGAAGAGCTTCGGTTATGCTATTTAATTTGCGTGCGCACTCTGCTTGCGTTTGCAATAAAGAATCTTTTTTACCTAGAGTGCCTTGAGCACCTATAAGCTTCTGCTCTGCAGCAATCAGCCCAGACAGTTCGTCGGAGTCAGTAATATTGTAAGCTAGACCTTCTGCGAGCTCGTTTAGTGCCAACTCTCTAGTAGTCAGAAGGTCTATTTCATGCTGAGTTTTCGAGAGTGATGTTACAATTTCCTCGGTAAGCTCATCTGGATCCGTATCGCCAACAGCCTCTGGCAAGGAAGCAAGAGGAATACCTGTTTCTCTAAGTTCTTCAGCAACAGCAACGAAGGCCTCTACTAGGCGATTATCAATTGGAGATTGCAGCTCATTTGATAACTTTTTCTCAGTGACTTTGCAGTTTTCAATTTGTTCGCCCACTCCCAGATACGCCGCCTGTACCGCCCGACGGAGTGACTCAGTTTCCTCACCATATTCCTCGGCAAACTCTTGGTAACGAGTCTCGGGGTTAACTCCGCGGATAAATCGATCGATCGCGTCTTGGGATAGGAAGATTGTTCGATAGAAATCAGCCCCCTCGGCGAGTTTTTTGTCCTTAAAATCGACATCGATACTGTCTTTCCGTACAACTCCCGGATTGCGGACAAATTCCTTAACAGTGGTTAATACTGAAACCTTCGTTTCTAAATCATCAGGCGCTTCGGTATTTCGTAGAATACGAAGGGCTTCATCCTCCAGCTTAGAACCACGTGCAGCGGCTTCATAGATGCTACCTGTAAAGCGCTCTGAGCCATTAGTCATAGCCCATTCTACAGCGTCATAAAATGAGCTCTTCCCAAAACCATTTGGAGCATACAGCGATACAAAATTAGCCGGGACTTCAACTCCATCCTGGCCGTGCACCATAAAGTCAAACGTGCCGTTGGCTTTCTCAAGATAAGCTCGAAAAGCCTGAATCTCAACTTTCTTTATTTTCATGAGTATCACGCTCCGCTATCAGCTTTTCGATCATCTCTAACCTTTCGATAGACGTCGCCTCTAAATAGCCTGTCAGGGAAGACACAAGAGATGATGGCTTATATACAAACTTAACTCCAAAATTCTTGCCCGCTGAGAGATCTACTTCAAAGATTTCATGATTCAAGCGCTGGAGCGCGAACTCTTCTTTTAGCCAAAGCTGATCATCCGTACAGGAATCAAAAATTAGCTTTCTAGCTGTAAATTTATTATTCTCAATCAACAGCCTCAGTGGCCGACTTACTGATTCCCTACAAAAAAATGCTATATAAACATTCCACCTAGCTACCTTCTTCTCCGCCTTGTAGCGCAATGCCAGCACATTCTGAATTGCATTCCATTTAACCTCAAGACTTTCAGAGGTTTCCGCCCAGCACGCGATGCAACTCACAAAACCGGAGTTTCCAGCAGTAAAGAAATTGAATGAAAAATCTGGAAAGCTTTGTTGCACCTCCAGGATCTGATCATTGCTTGCACTTGTTAAATTCATCGGAGTATTTTTCCTTAAAAAGCTCCATGGACTTAGCCGAATTTAGTCCCAGAAAGTCTTGCTCATTTCTTGTTATACACTCACGATGGAGACTACCCAGAAGCGCAAAGCTGAAAGGTACATCACCGCCCTCCAGCCCCATGTCGATGCGTGCGCCGTCGTCACCATCATACTCAGCAGCCGGGGTGCCGATATCTTCTACTAAATATCTTATGAAATCTTTATTTGCAATCGGCGGACTACCAACATCGCCACTGGAAACCACTAAAAGCCCGCCATTATCAAGCAATTTTCTGGCCGAAGCTAAAATATTGTTCAAATCTTGCAGCCAAGCGTCTTTGCTTCTCGAGTAAACAAACCTACTGGTTCGCTCTATTCCTTTCAAATAGTTAAGATCCATCACATCCACATCATTTAATAGTGAATGAAGAATCAAGAATTCAGTAAATGCTGACCAGAGCTCGATGTCGAATATGGCTTCATCAGCCTGCCCATTAACAATCAAGCCTTTGTCATACAGCGCTAACAGCTCATAGGGCTTAGGTATCCCCGCACGAACCAAGCTATCAGCTTTTCTATAAAGTTGATGCTGTAGAATCTGGAGAACCCTCGAACTACTTAGCGTGTAGTTAAAAGTGCTTGGCCTTATCTTGGTGAAGCAAAACAGAAATGAGGGAAGAATCGGGGATAGATCATTGGCTTTTACAAGCTCATCAAATCTTCCCATGTCAAAACAAAGCACCTCACCAGCCTCTTGAGGTTGAGGGCCAGCCATTTCAATCTCGACACCAATCAAGTACGGTTTTCCACCTACAAGAAGGTAAACCCCTCCACCAGACGCACCCTCGATATGACCCCTGGGCGGCAGCCCCTCTAATGTCAAATAAAAACCTTTATCAAACTGTTTAACTTTCCCTTCGTAAGACTTAAATCTTTGCTCGGGAGTGTCTTCATTTTCTCGATATTCGGGAAACCCTGCAAATATCGCCTCACTCTTGTAGTCGAATTTATTATTTTTATATCTTACCGATTGCAAGTTCGGCATGAACGAGACTTTCAATAACGCACAGTCATCCTTATGAGGATACACTTCCAGGACGGTAATTGGGCGACCATCCCAAGTCTCAACTGCATTCTGAGCCTTCAGTGCATGTTTAGCAGTGAGCACGTAAGAGTAGTCTTCAGAGAGGCAGTGAACTAATACCCCGCTCCCATCATTAACTTTAACAGCATGCTCTCTGATAAATTCGTGAATGGACATTTAGAACACCATTTTTTCTTGGCAAACGTGTAGCCTTTCAGAATAAGCAGCATCTTCAGGCAGCATGATGCCCTTGAGAACAGATTTGTAGTTAAAATACACATGGTTATCTTGATGCGCATTAATAATTCGCGCAATGGTTCGCTTATCCGGATGTCCAAATATAGAACCATCGGTCGAAATGACATATTTTTTTGATGCGATTAGAGAAAGCAGTTTCTGGCTTGTATTGCCCTTGCTTCCGTGATGCGAAATTTTTACGATGCTGCATTCGAGAGGATTGGTCGGACTGTAGCCCAATGATTTGAGCTTTCGCTCAACCGTGCCTGCATACGAGTCGGCCAGTAGTAAAAGCTTTAAATCACCAACCTTCAATATGAAAGCTATAGAGCTTCCATTTGGTATGGAACGATCCGGTTTGAACCTATCCCCGGTCAAAAAATGGGAGAATGGAAATTTATGATCACTCTCAGCTTTGGCTGTTTTTTTATTTGCAGGTGGGTACTCACGCTCCCAAGCCTTGCCTAGTCTACGAAGCGAATTTATTGAGGGTGATAAGATCGTAAACTCCAATCCTAACCTGGTAATTGGGGTTAGTTCATTGTGAATTGCCTGATCAAACCAATTGAGTTTTCTAAGTTTTCCCTCCAGAGTGACACCTTGGGTGATACTTGTCTTGGTTTCAGTTCCCGCGACTCCTGCCACTTCATTTTTTTTATCATCAGCTTGTTCAATCGCTGAGCAGATAAGTCCGTAAGAATTAAACCAAAATTCCTTGACTAGAGAAGGTAAATAGTCATCGTATGACATGGCTGCGAGCACGCCCCCAATATGATCGTCGTCGACATGGGTAATCACAGCCAAATCAATAACTTCTCCATTTGCCTTGAGCTCTTCAAGGAGTAAGCGAAGGGGCTTTGCATATCCGTTTAATTGACCGAATGTCTCACCTGGCCCGCCATCGATCAGAAGGTTGAAAATTTTTCCTTCCTGCTCATGACGTAGGAATATGCAGTCACCATGTGAAGCGTGGAGGAATTGGATGGTGGTGCTCATGCTAGCTCCCTTAGCTACTGACTGCGGCATTATGCCACCAATCATAATTCCTTCGAGAGCGAAATTCGTCCTTTGATCTGAGCCCTCTCACTGCAGCTCATGGCCTGAGCTGATCCTTGTGTAGAGCTGAGAGCGGCGCGCGGACATCTGTGTGAAGCGGAGTACAAATGTACCCTGTAGGAATCAGAGAAATCTAGACTTGGCGAGCCAGCGCACTGCCGCTTTAGTTGTTCAACCGTTACCTCAAGCCTTCGTTGCGCACAGCCAAAAAGTCAATGCTGTAGCGGCAAGGAGCAAAGCACTACTGGTGAAGAAGGCTGCCTGGTATCCAAGTCCATCGTAAAGCAAGCAACCCGGTATCAGTCAGCGAGAGCTTTCGCCTCGTGCAATACAGCAACCGCCCGACCAGGCGTTCCTACAGCGCCCCGATATTTCGCGACTGGAGCAAAGCAAATACTGATAGGCTTTTCAGAAAGCCCCGTATCGTCTGTTATGGTCAAGCATTAAATGGAAGCAAATTTTCTCCCCAGAACCCTATGGCACCACGACAATGACGAATTCGCCGAGCTTGAGCACTCAGAACTCGACGCTCTGGTCCGCAAGAATCATCGACCACTGATCATTCTGGGTGAAGCCGGGATGGGGAAAACCACTTTGCTCAAGTGGTTCGCGACCACCCATGGTTATCGTTTCGTCACAACCCGACAGTTGAGCCTTCCTCTTCCGCCAGCGCAGCCGTTGGACACGACCCAAGTGCTGGTGATCGACGCACTTGATGAGCTGACGGCGTCCTCCTCAACAGATGCGTTGCTAAAGACGCTTACGTCTCTGGCCCAACTCGGTTATCCGCGGTTCGTTCTGTCGTGCAGGGCATCCGACTGGCGAACTGCTGAGTGCTCCGAGCTTTTTGAAAGTCTGGCGCTCTACGATAAATCTCATATTGAACTGCATCTGAAGGCACTCACTGACGAACAGGTTCGACAGATTCTATGCAAGCGGCTGGGCGAACCTGGTGCATACAATCTCATTGCACACCTTGAGGCCCGTAGGCTCATCGACTGGCTTGGAAACCCCCACACGTTGGGTTTGATAATTGATGCGGCCGCGACGGGATTACCTTTACCAAAGGATCGCGCCGGATTGTTCGAGATGGCGATCTTGCAGTTGGTCAGTGAGCACAAGCCCAGCAAATGGGCTGCAGCACCTACCGAACAAGATGCACTCGACGCTGCTGGAGCCGCCTGCACCGCACTTATACTGGGCGACTTTGACTCCATCAGTCACGCCTCTGGTGGCGGTCGTGCACTGTCGTCGAAAGAGGCGAGCGAGTTGCCCGGTGGCGGTTGCTTGATTCGGGTGCTCGGAACACGTTTGTTCGATTCGGTTGGAGCGGATAATTTCAACTACACCCACAGAAGTCTGGGCGAATACCTGGCCGCTCGCTGGCTTTCAAGTCATGCTGACTCACCTCGCAAGCGCCGCCGGTTATTCGCTTTGTTTCATGGATCCGGACTCGTCCCAGCAAGCTTACGCGGCGTGCATGGATGGATAGCGCTCTACCCCGCTTTCGCATTAGAGGTTATCGCTACAGATCCCCTTGGCATCATCGAGTACGGTGACCCCGAACGCTTGACACTACGTCAGGCGCGTGCCCTTTTACTGGCGCTCGGCCAATTGGCATTGTGTAATCCGGGATTCATGACTTACGCCCACAGGCTTTCACTCAGAGGCGTGATCCGGCCAGGAATGGAAAGCGAAGTGGTGACGCTGCTGGTACAGCCGCAGCGATCGTTCGAGCTTCGGATGAGAGTGCTTCAAGCGGTCAAGGACGCTGGCATTGCCGACACGCTGGCCCCAACGCTTCTGACGATGGTACGCGACGGTACAGAGTTTTTTGCCCCTAGAGGTGCTGCACTTGAGGCGTTACACCCATCGCTGTCGGTGGAACAGTCTTACGAACTGATTCAGTTACTTACGTCACAGGCCACCGACGACGGCGCACGACTGGCGCTGGATTTGGCAGGTTTGAAAGGTTACGCCCTGTTCGATGATAGCGACCTTGTGAAATGGGTGATCGCCTGCGCGCACCAGGATTATCGAAGAGGCGAAGCTGACAATAAATATGATGTGTTGATTGAGCATCTTCCCGAGCAGCGGATCAGCCGGTTTCTTGACTGCCTTACAGAAACCGCGATCGCGATGGAGTTGCCTGTCGAGTCACAGCAGAGGCCTGAGCTCGCAAATCTGACGACGAGTTTAACCTCCCGTTATCTCCGCAACCCGACCATCGTCCCAAGCGACCTGTTGCGTTGGCTACAGTTCGCTGCTTCTCATGGGGCGTTTCAATTTCCACCCAGCGATGTTCACGACCGCCTCGAATACGATCACAGCCTACGGCGCGCTCTGCAACAATACGTTTTGCTGAGCAAAGATGGCGAAACCACCATGAGTAATCGGCATTACGGCCTAAGCTGCATATCCCCTGCCCTTTGGTGCTCAGAAGCAGATGCCGTTTCACTGCTCGATGCCCTTGACCCCGATGACCTGGCCGATGAGCGTTGGCGGTCGGTGGTTTCACTGACACCGCACAGTGACGATGAGGGTTCAGACATGCGCGTGGCGGGTCGTGCCTTCGCATCGAACTGTCCTGAGCGGCTGCAATGGCTCGAGCAACTACCACTGGCTCCGTCGCAAGAGGCAATCGCTGAGCAGTCAAGCACATTAAGCCGTTTCAACGAACAGGGACGTCAGCGAGATCAGACCCTGCGCTTGCAACGGTATCAGCGCAATGCCTGGGCCCTTCGGGCTGGACACTTCGAGCACCTGGTACAGCCGGCAATGATCTATCTGGGCCTTGATCGGGGTTACAGGTCCGATGCTGTCGCTGACGAATGCCTGGCTGAATGGCTGGACAAGGCGTTGGCACAGGACGCGCTGATCGGATTCGAGACCTACCTGCAACGTCTTCCTTGCGTACTTTCAGGCCCAGAAGTGAGCAGGTTCTACTCAACACAGGATTGGTACTTCGATCCGCCTGAAACCGGCGGCCCAGAAGGCATTTCGCCGCTGATCATCATCGCAGCGATCACTGAACGCCATCGAGTGAAACGGGGCTTCAGTGATCTCACAGATCTTCAGTTACTGACGGCTTCGCTAGCGTTTCGTCTTTGGGTATCCCATGACCCACAGCCGGTACGCCCGCTACTCAATGTCGAGCTGCAAGCGAGAGGGTTGTGGCGGGAAGCGCTGAGGTTGGCGTATGAACCCCTGGTCCAGACGGACGCTGGCAGCGACTCACTGGACGAGCTTTTGCATTACGACAAGGCTAACGAAGTGGCTGCGAGCTTGGCAGCAGAGTGGCTGCACACTTTGCCGTCGATACCGTACAGCCGGGAGAAAATTCTTGTAAAAATCCTTTTGGACGCCGATGAGCATCATCTGCTGAAATCATTAGGCCAACGGCGTCGCTTATATTCTTCGGAGCACATGTTGATCTGGGATGCTGTCGACCTGGCAATCGACTTCGAAATGACAGCTGACCGATTGGCCAGCGCTCCGCTGCACATGGACTTACTGGAATACCTCCGTTACCTGGTGATCGGGCATTACCCCGGCATCGATGGGCACACGATCAAACCTGATATCGCGCTGGTCGAGTGGATGATTTCCAATTTCCGCACGTCGTGGCCGCACACGGAGAACCCTGTTGGCGAAATCATCGAACCGGCACTGTTCGGGATCAATGACGGGGGGCTTGCCCAGCTAATTGATAATCTGGGCAGCCTTACAACCTCCGAAGCGATCGCCGCTTTGAACAGGCTCAGCAACGCCCCACGCGACTCCTACACAGCGCTGTTACTCGACGCCAAGTTCAGGCAGCTGCGCCTTTGCCAAGAATCGATCTTCACCCCTCCAACACTGAAGGATCTGGTTGCCATCACGAGAGACGAGCCACCGCGCAGCGCTGCTGATCTGCAAGCCTGGATAATGGAGGAAATCGATACCATACAGGCCAAAATACGGAGTGACGATATCGATTCGTGGAGAGGTTTTTATTGTGATGACCAGATCAGCCACCAGAAGGAAGAGCGTTGCCGGGATCATCTTCTCGCCCTTCTCCGACAAGGCCCCGAGGGCGTTGTCTACGATCCCGAAAAGCATATGGCGGCTGACAAGGAAGTAGACATCTGGTGCTCGACCGTGAGCGCTAGCATCCCTATCGAGATCAAAGGGCAATGGCATAAAGATGTCTGGGATGCAGCGGATCTACAGCTCGACAGGCTCTACACAACCGATCACCAGGCCCAGCGTTTGGGTATCTATCTTGTTCTATGGTTTGGCAAGAACGCCAAGCTGAAGGGCCCAGGTAGAGGTGCTGATGCACCTTCATCTCCAGAACAGATGGCGAGAATGCTTGAAGCGCGCAGTCAGGCAGCGACGCAAGGGCGTGTGAAAATCATCGTGCTGAATCTCGCTCATAATACTGAGGGAGTTTGAGCCCTCTCGCACACTCTTACGTCAGCAAAATTGCCACGGATTCCGCTGATGTCATGCTGCGATCCGCGCCTCCGATACCTACTGTCGTTAATATTCTGGATGCACAAAATCCAGATGGTACGGTTGCTCATTAACACTCAGCGCCTCAAGACGCTACCGGAGGCTGGGACGCCTTGCATCGCAGGCATCATTAAGAAGTCCGCGACCAGCCAACCGATCGATTTGTTCGTGGGCCCACTGCGTTCAGTTATCCTTTGCCATCCATTTTCAATCCAGTTCCCAAAACGCGTTTTCTGAAGACCAGCATCCCTCATCCCCAAGATATGGACCGTCAGAGATCGGGCTGTGGCGCAAAAGCGCGCGGACAACGGCTCAGATGTACATAAAACGATGAACAATCACATTCATTTCAGGAGCATTAAGCCAAAACTGGTAGACCTGCGAGCGACTTATGAACATCTGACATCGCCCATAAGTTAAATTATGTTTCTATATCGCGTACTCCACTGATTGACTCACACCACTCTCTGAATCTCAGCCACCACCTGCATCGTTGCCTCTTCGATCGTTCCTTCATTACGGCACAACACCCAGCCATGTTCGGCAGCCGCCTGCTCAAACGCCTGGGTGCTGGCAACATGTTCTTCCAGCGCATGCATGACCGTACTGCTTAACCCGCGCCGTCGTGCTGCCGCTCGCGCCCATGAGATCTCAGGCGCGGTGACGACACCGACGTGCAGGTCTGGAACTCGCACGTTTCGATCAAGGTTCAACTGGAGAATCTCTGCGAACGGCACGGTCCGGCGAAACGCTGCGTCCGATGGGTACCAACGATCAATCAATATGAGGCTGTCCCGTGGCTGTTTGGGCAGCACGTGTTGAGTGATCCACGCCCGACTCTCAGCAAAACGCTCGCAAACCCTCAATTCCAATTCCCGACTTGGATGTCTGACGAGTTCGTTGACGAGGGCCATCGTTTGCGCTCGATGTGGGTCACTTTTGCTTTCGCAAAGCCGGATCACCTTCAGGTTGTCTGCCCTCAGTACGGTCGTGACGGCCTCCAAAAGCGTAGTTTTGCCAACGCCCTTGGGCCCATCCAGGGTAATAAACAGCTGAGAACTCATTCTTCATACATCAGTTGAAAACCGATGCGCACTCTAGCATCACTCGCGCACGAACCTCGGAATCGCAAGGCCCAGGCTTTCGCGCAACGTCGTGCCTTCATACGCCGCGCGATACACACCTCGCGCCTGTAACAAAGGGATCACTTCCTGGGTAAACCGCGTGAACTGCTGCGGATGCCCTATATAGATGTTGAACCCATCCATAGCCCGTGCTTCGAACCATTCGGCCATTTTCCGTGCGACGGTTTCAGCCGATCCCACAAACGCGCCCGGACGCAACTGCCGGCCAAACTCCACGGTCTGACGCAACGTGAAGCCTTTTTCCCGTGCATGGTCTGCAATGCGTTTGGCGGCAGTAAAGAAGCTGCTGCGTGCCGCTTCCAGACTTTGCTGTGGAAACGGCGCATCGAGGTCGTACTGGCTGAAATCATGCCAGCCGAAATTGCGCCCAAACTCCTTCAGTGCGAGCTCAAAGCTATGGTCGGTCTGATGATAGTGCTGCTCGATTTCCCGCGCGTGTGCATCGGTGTCGCCGACATAAATCTCGGCGCCCGGCATCACCAACAATTGCTCCGGGTCGCGCCCCTGTTGCACCGCCCTGCCCTTTATATCCTGATAGAAAGCCTGGCCCTGCTCGATACTCGCAGCATGGGTGAAGATCACATCCGCCGTCGCAGCACCCAGCTCGCGGCCCTGCTGCGAATCACCGGCCTGGAAGATCACCGGTTGGCCTTGCGCTGAACGTTGGATATTCAACGGGCCGACCACCGAAAAGTGTTCGCCCTGGTGGTTCAGGCTATGCAGCTTGCTGGGATCCAAAAACTGCCCGGTCGCCCGGTCGCGCACGAATGCATCCTCCTCGTAGGAGTTCCACAACCCCTGCACCACCTCGACGTGTTCGGCTGCGCGGCCGTAGCGTGTGTCGTAGTCGTAGTGTTCATCCCGGCTGTAATTGCCCGCAGTACCGGCGTCGCCGCTGGTCACCACGTTCCAACCTGCACGACCTTTGCTGATCAGGTCCAGTGAAGCCAGGCGCCGCGCCACGTTGTACGGCGAGTTGTAAGACGTGGTCAGCGTGCCGACGAGGCCGATATGGCGGGTGCTCACGGCGAGCGCCGATAACAGGGTCAGTGGTTCCAGGCGATTCAGGTAATGGGACGGCGAGCCCGGCGTGATGAATTGGCTGTCGACGATGAATATCAGGTCGAACAGCGCCGCTTCGGCCTGACGCGCAATATCGATATACCAGTCGATGTTGACGCTGGCATCCGCTGGCAGCTGCGGGTCAAGCCACAAGTTGTGGCGACCCGGCCCGCCGCTGCCCATGGTCAGGGCGCCCAGTTTGAGTTGTCGTTTGGTCATTGCAGAGGCTTCCTGTTCACGGCTGTTTATTAGCAACGGCAGGCTGCAAGGACGCTGCGAACGAGTCATCGAACAGGCTGGCGGCCGAGTAAGACTTGACCAAGCCCTGGCCGGTAAAAAAGTCCACGGTCTTTTGCGCCTCAACGGAAGATTGGGCGGTCACGGGCTCTACGGTGGTGCGCGCACGGGCAAACCAGGTTCGGGCGATATCCGCGTCCGCTCGGGTACGTTTGGCCCACGCATCGGCGTAAGCATCGGTGTTGGCCGGCGCTTGGCGAGCCCAGTCACGCGCCTTTTTCAGGCGCTGCAGAAAATCGTTGATGGGCGCCCGTTTGGCGTCCACGGCACTGGCGTTGGCGGCAATGAAACTCTGTGCTGGAATCAAGCCTTCAGCCGTGGCGAGCACCCGCGCGCCTTGGCGTTCCTGTTGTGTCACGTAAGGTTCCCAGGTCGCGATGACGTCAACCGAGCCGCCTTCCAGCGCATGGGAGGCGTCCAGCGCGCTGAGGTAGCGCAGCTCCAGCGAGTCGCGGGCCACGCCGGCTTTATCCAGCGCTGTCAGCAGCAGTTGCTGGCTCCAGGAGCCTTTCCAGATCGCCGCACGCTTGCCCTTGAGATCGGCAAGGCTCTTGATGGGCGAATCCTTGCTGACCAGGATGGCCACGCCGTCGAGGCTTTGCCGGCTGACCGCAATCACTTTGATCGGCGCGCCCAATGCGCCCAGAAACAGCACCGGCGCATCCCCCAGCAGGCCTATATCCAGGCTGCCGACGTTGAGCGCCTCAGCAACCGGCGACCCGGCGGTAAATTGCTTCCATTCCAGGGTATAGGGCAAATCATCAAGCACCCCCGCCGCTTCCATCACGGCCTGGGCGTTGTAGCTTTGGTCACCGACCACCAGCGTTTGCGCCGTCGCGGTCAGGCTCAGCAAGGCGGCGGCCAACCCGGCCGTCAGTGTTGTCAGGTAACGCACGTTCGTCTCCAGATGCCTGTTTTTAGAGCTGGCAACGATGAGGGCGCATACAAGCGTTGTAAAATATCGTTAATGCATAACCTAATTCGATAATAATGCAATCTATGTATGTATTCGGCGATTTATGGCACAGCGTACTCGCCAGTTAGCGGTGTTTGACTACCAGCAAAAGCTGCCTTGGCCTCGGCATTTCTTGCGTTGCGCATGGGAAATCTGATACCAATGTGCCATCTCCATCCTCTACCCTAGCGGTCTGCTGCCCTGTTATCTGAATCGATAATTTGGCGGCAAAACAAACATCGCACTCGGATTTTCGGACCCCCATAATGTATTACGATACGCGCGAATTAAGATCAGCTAGCCTGCTGAAAAAAGTTAGAAAAACACTTAACCATCAAGCACTGCCCGAAAAGGATTTCCTATATTCCTGCGTATCGGTTGTTTCATATTTAATTCGTTCTGGAAACCAAATCTCTCAAGAGCCAACCGACAACATCCGTCAAATACGACTATTGCGGGAGAGCGGGAAAGATTTTGGGTTATCAGTGCCCGGCGAACTATTAACATTAACCCATCATGCCCTGCGCAAACCACTGCAGGACTGTAGCACGTTAGAAATGATCGACTTGGTCAACTATATTATTGATGCTCTTATCGGTCTGATTACGGGTATCGATTATCGTCACTGCAAAATTGTTTCCGGCTTTGCTGGAATAATATTTGACCGAGCTCGATACGACGTCATTGATGTATCACCAAACATCGCTGACCTGACAATGGGGGTACGCAGTCAGGGCATCAAGTACTCTTTCTTGATGTCAGGTCAAATTCAGCCAGAGCAAAAGAACCTGATCCGCCTGAAATTGGATTGCAACTCTATTAATACTCGCTTTGCTGAGCGCTTCGATGAGTTTCCGGCGCCAAGCCATCCTCAAGCTTTCCTGATTGATGCGGTTTCCCAGGCACCGGGACTATCCAATCCAGATAAACTAATCAACCTAATGACATCGGAAGAAATATATACACAAATCCCTGGGCGCTCCAAGCGTCCGGATTTCTATATCATGACACGTACTTCCAAAGGGGCGAACGCCAAGTCATTCAGGCATTCATGGAATCCAAATAATGAAAATATTGAGGCAGTTGTCGCATTTGATAGCTACCATCAGGGCGGCATCAGAAAACATCTTTTTATTATTGTCAACAATACTGACCGCTTAAATGATCGGACACTTTATATCAATCTGAGCGACAACCCTGCAATAGGGTCTCTTGATGCGATTGAACGGTCGATATTAGCCGGCTCGATCTATCTCTCTTGGCGTTTTAATGAACCGGTCCTCACTGGAACACCTAGAAAAGTGGCGAGCATACTTAATAGCCAATTCAGAAATGGCTATCGAGACGTCAATGGATTATGCAACGCTATCAGCCGCGCAGCTACCGGCAGCCGGTATCTATTCAACGTTAACCGTCACGTAAATTTCGCAGGATTAACATCCCTCAGCGAAGACCACAACAGCGCTGAATTGCATTCAATATTGGATAAAAATACTTCGACATGCCTGTATATCATCGGTAACAACGGCGCAGGAAAAAGCCAACTCCTAGGGCGTTTGGCCACGGAGTTTATTCAACGGAGAAAACCTGCAGCCGGGATAACGTTGTCCCAATCCAATCGTTTCCCAAAGGCCCAGAGCGAGGAATATTTCACGTCTTTCTGTCTGGCTCAAAAAACACGCCAACAGCACATCGATACCGTGCCCGGCCTATTTTCTCGCATCTGTTGTAACCCCATAAAACTGGAGACATTGCTGGCATGCCTCAAGCGCCTGGATTTTACCCAGGACGTGTACCTGGGTGCTAAACCCCATTCGAAAAAACGCGCGATGGTGGATGTTGAGTCGCTGGTGGCGATGGGGCCGGATGCAACCGAAAACGAGGAAGCCCTGCGCGAGATTCATCAGGATTCCTCTACCCTTGTGCTCGTCAAGAAAAATGACCTGAACAGCTACGTGTTTTACTCTGACCTGAGCTCCGGAGAGCAGAACATCATCACGCTGCTAACACTGTGCATTGACAATGCAAACGCGGGCACCACCCTATTGTTGGACGAACCTGAAATCAGTTTGCATGTGAGTTGGCAATTGGAGTTGCCAAACATCCTTAGCCTTATTTCCGAAAAACTGCACGTTTCAATTGTGACCGCGACGCACTCACCTCTGCTGATTTCCAATGCTCCGTTGCTGAACACACATTGTTTCCGGTTTGAGATCGGGAAGTTAAATTATATCGCGCCCGAAAAACGCCGTTCTGTGGAAACCTCACTGGTTTCGATTTTTAACACCTATAGTCCATTAAACAAGGAAGTCTACGAGCGATGCGCGCGCCTGGTTGGGCAGACTATCAATAAACGAAATAGCGAAGCCGGGGTCAGCACAAGTGAACTGGATGACAGCCTGGAGCAATTGAAATCCCTTGCCGAGCTTGTCACAAATTCATCAGTCGACCACCAGGGCGCGAGGTACGAAAGCGACGTTGAATTGATCAATAAAGCTCGACTTGCGATCATCGCGATGCGCCAGGAGGTGGCTGATGTCCCGATTTAAGACAATGTCCAACGCAGACATCATCTCCATGTGTGAGAAGTACAACGATGAGTGTTTCGATAAGAAAGAAAGCCTGGCAGACGTCCAGGCTTACATAGCTTCTATGGTGCAAGAGGCTGCTAAAGAGCATGCGCATCGGCAATCGGGAGCGGGCATTAAAACTACCAAATTATGGCAGGATTTTTATGCTTATGTTTCTCCCACCAATTCAAAAGTTACGGGTAAAGCAATACGCAAACACATTCGTAAACGGATAGAAGAAGAGCAAAGATATCAGTGCTGCTACTGCCGACGCCCCCTAATGAACAATGCGCACGCCAAGCCCATCGAACATATATTACCCCACAGCGTTTTCGTACAGCACACGTTCGATATTCGAAACTTAAGTATTGCTTGCGTTGATTGTAATTCCAAAAAAACCGACAACGTTTGGATGTCTAATCAGGCACGTTACCGGCAGCCCCGCCACTACCCGCCCGCCACCGCGTTTTCCGACATGTATCACCCGCGTTTTCATCGTTACGATGAGCATGTAACGTTTTTCAGGGTCCAGTCCAACACCCATTGCATTTCCATCTATACCGGTTTGACGGAGCAGGGTAAGAACCTTTGCAAAAACCTGCTCACTCATATTTCAAAACTTGAAATATTCGTCAGCGCCAATTCCGATTTAAAGGAACACATTGAAATGATCCAAGGACAGGATATGCATCCAGGTGGCGCGGCCGAGGCTGCTATCAACGCATTCAAAAAGGCCTTTCAAGAAGCGACCGAGGTCATTCTCGACGAGATTTAAGATCCCATCACAGGCCCCCCAGCACATGACCTATGTGAATCACGCATACCCCATTCTCAAACGTCATAATCCCCGGCCCGCCTGCATGGTAATCTCGCGCGACCACGAATAGACATAAGTCGTCATATGACGATCAGAGCCAGGAAAGAACATGCCCAAAAAATCTCACTCAGCGCTGCGCCGTAACTTCCGCGAATTGCTTGCCAAACCGAGCTGCGTTGAAACCGCTTCCGTATTCGACCCCATGTCCGCGCGCATCGCGGCAGACCTGGGGTTTGAAGTGGGTATCCTGGGAGGGTCAGTCGCGTCGTTGCAGGTATTGGCGGCGCCCGATTTTGCGTTGATTACCTTGAGTGAGTTCGTTGAGCAGGCCACGCGCATCGGGCGTGTGGCCCAACTGCCGTTTATTGCAGATGCCGATCACGGCTACGGCAACGCCCTCAACGTGATGCGCACCGTCGAAGAACTAGAGCGCGCCGGCGTGGCCGCATTGACGATTGAAGACACCTTGCTGCCGGCGCAATTCGGGCGTAAATCCACTGACCTGATTTCCATCGAGGAAGGCATCGGCAAAGTCCGCGCCGCCCTGGAAGCCCGTGTCGACCCTGAGCTGTCGATCATTGCCCGGACCAATGCGGGTGTATTGCCCACCGAAGCGGTGATCGAACGCACCCTGGCCTATCAAAAAGCCGGTGCGGATGGGATCTGCATGGTGGGTGTGAGCGACTTCGAACACCTGGAAAAGATCGCAGAAAAGCTCACCGTCCCCTTGATGCTGGTGACTTACGGCAATCCCAAGCTCAACGACGCCCAGCGTCTGGCCAGCCTGGGCGTGCGCGTGGTGGTTGCCGGGCATGGCGCCTATTTCGCGGCGATCAAAGCCACTTACGACAGCTTGCGTGCCCAACGCCAGTTAACCCACAGCACCTCCAACCTCAGCGCGACCGAACTGACGCACACCTACACGCTGCCCGAAAGCTACGTGGCGTGGGCTGAAGAGTTCATGGACGTCAAAGAGTAGGTAGCAGTCCCAACGCGGGCTGTGCGACGGTTCGACAAGCCCGCTCACCACAAAAGCTGATCTGCTCCCCGCTATCAGCCAACCCAACCTACGGCAGCCTTGGGAATCACCTCCGACTCATCCAGCTTCGACGCAAACATACTCACCGCCTGCACCGCATCGCTGGTGCTGGTGCGAATCTGCAAGATCACCGAACCTGCCTGGTCCGCCAGTTGAACGCCACGTTGCGCGCCTTCCTGGGTGGCATTCATGCTGGTCACCGCGTCGCGGGTTTCGGAGAGGATCATGCCGATCATCTCGGCGATTTCCGCCGTGGAGCGGCTGGTTCGGCCAGCCAGTTGCCGGACTTCGTCGGCCACTACCGCGAAGCCCCGGCCTTGGTCGCCGGCCCGTGCGGCTTCGATGGCGGCGTTGAGTGCCAGCAGGTTGGTCTGGTCGGCAATGCCACGAATAGTGTTGACGATCGCGGTGATTTGCTCGGAACGATCGCCCAGTTGCCCGACCAGGCGCGCCGAGGAGCCGATGTTTTCAGCAATCCGGCGCATCTCCGTGGCAGTTTCCTGAATGACCTGGGTGCCGTGCTCGGCAAACCGTTCGGTCTCGGACGAGATGTGGTAAGCCCGCGAGGCGCCACGGGAGTCTTCTTCGAACTTCTCCACGCGTTCGGTGATGTCACTCGCGAACTTGACGATCTTGAGCAGCTTGCCGTCGCCGTCGTAGACCGGGTTGTAACTCGCTTCCAGCCACACGACGCGGCCATGTTTGCCGAGGCGTTTGAATTGCCCGGTGAAGAATTCGCCGTTGTTCAAGCGGCGCCAGAAGTCGGCGTACTCGTGGCTGTTGATCAAGGTGGGTTCGCAAAACAGGCGGTGATGTTTGCCTTTGAGCTCAGCCAGCGAATACCCCATGACGTTCTGGAAATTGGCGTTGGCGTCCAGTACCTGGCCGTTCAAGTCGAATTCGATGACAGCCATTGCCCGGTCCAGCGCCGCCAGTTTGCTGCGGGTAGCCGCTTCCTGTTCGACGCTGGTGGTGATGTCCAGCGCGTACTTGACCACTTTCAATACCCGGCCACCCTCATCCAGGACCGGGTTGTAGCTGGCCTCAAGCCAAATGGTCTTGCCTTGGGCGTCCACCCGCCTGAACTTGCCCGACACAAACTTGCCGGCCTTGAGGTCCGCCCAGAACTGGCCGTAGGCCGGGCTGCTGGTGAGCGCCGGCAAGCAAAAATCACGATGGGATTTACCGGCCAGCTGCTCGCGGCCGTAACCCAGCGTCCGCAGAAAGTTGTCGTTAGCGCTTAACACCTTGCCATTGAGGTCAAATTCGACCACGGCCATGGAGCGTTCGAGTGCTGCAATCAGTCCCTTGTATTCGGTGACTTCGGCCGTCCTGGCTGCCAGTTCTGTTTTAAGCGTTGTATTGAACATGACGTGAACCTCAACCGTGTGCAGAAGCTATCTCTAACTCGCTATCGGCGGCTGAATACGCGACTTTACGCGGCGTTGATATTTATTTTCTGGCGTCAAAAAGCTGCTCCCGCGGGTTTGCCCAAGCGGCTGATTTCGGGGACCATGGGCGCCTTTACGAACCGTCCAACGAGAGGCACCCATGGCCAACCACGACCTGTCCTACACCCCCGATCCTGATGCCGATTCCATCTCCTCCGACGTGATCGGTTTCAACGGTATCCTGGTCTCCACCCAGATCCCGACCCGCGCTGACGGCAGCCTGGAGCTGGGCGATATCACCTTGCAATGCGAATGCACCCTGCAAGCCCTGAAAGTCGCGCTGGAAAAGGCCGGCAGCTCCATGGACCGGGTGATGCACCTGACCATCTATCTGACGGATATGGCCGATCGCGCCGCGTTCAACGAGGTCTACAAACGCTTCTTCGCCAAGCCGTGGCCCGTGCGTGCGGCGGTTGGCGTAGCTGCGTTGGCGGTAGAAGGCATGCGCGTGGAAGTGACCGCGATGGCCGCCAAGGCCTGAGTGCGTGCCGGTCAGGCATTTCACAGCTACAATGCGCGCCTCAACCGTGACAAGCCTGACTAAAAAAACTATGTCCATGCCCAAGCATCACCTGGAATTGCTCAGCCCTGCCCGCGATGTCGCCATCGCGCGCGAGGCGATCCTGCATGGCGCTGACGCCATTTACATCGGCGGCCCCAGTTTCGGCGCTCGCCATAACGCCTGTAACGACGTGAGCGATATCGCTCAGTTGGTAGAATTCGCCCACCGTTACCATGCGCGCGTCTTCACCACCATCAACACCATCTTGCATGACAACGAACTGGAACCCGCACGCAAGCTGATCCATCAGCTCTACGATGCCGGTGTCGACGCGTTGATCGTCCAGGACCTGGGCGTAATGGAGCTGGATATTCCGCCCATCGAGCTGCACGCCAGCACCCAGACCGATATCCGCACCCTGGCCCGCGCAAAGTTTCTCGACCAGGCCGGTTTCTCGCAGTTGGTGTTGGCCCGTGAGCTGAACCTGCAAGAAATCCGCGCCATTGCCGACGAGACCGATGCCGCCATCGAGTTCTTTATCCACGGCGCCCTGTGCGTGGCGTTCTCCGGGCAGTGCAACATCTCCCACGCGCAAAATGGCCGCAGCGCCAACCGTGGCGATTGCTCCCAGGCCTGCCGCCTGCCGTACACCTTGAAAGACGATCAGGGCCGCGTCGTGGCCTTTGAAAAACACTTGCTGTCGATGAAAGACAACAATCAGAGCGCCAACATCCGCGCCCTCGTCGAAGCCGGTGTGCGTTCGTTCAAGATCGAAGGCCGCTACAAGGACATGGGCTATGTGAAGAACATCACCGCCTATTACCGCCAGCGCCTCGACGATGTGCTCGAAGACCGCACGGACCTCGCCCGCGCATCCAGCGGCCGTACCGTGCACTTCTTCCTGCCTGACCCGGAAAAAACCTTTCACCGTGGCAGCACCGACTATTTCGTCAGCGACCGCAAGATCGACATCGGCGCCTTCGATACCCCGACCTTCACCGGCCTGCCGGTAGGTACCGTGGAAAAAGCCGGCAAGCGCGACCTTCAAGTGGTCACCCATGAGCCGTTGTCCAACGGTGATGGCCTGAACGTGCTGGTCAAACGTGAAGTGGTGGGGTTCCGCGCCAACATCGCCGAGCCCAAGGGCGAGTTCGAGGAAGACGGCCAGAAGCGCTACCGCTACCGCGTCGAGCCGAACGAAATGCCCGCCGGCCTGCACCAGTTGCGCCCGCACCATCCGCTGAACCGCAACCTGGACCATAACTGGCAACAGGCACTGCTCAAGACCTCAGCCGAGCGCCGTATCGGCCTGTCGTGGGTGGCGCGCCTGCGTGAAGAGCAACTGGAAATCACCGCGACCAGCGAAGAAGGCATCAGTGCTGGCGTTACCCTGCCCGGCCCGTTCGGCGTGGCCAATAAGCCTGAGCAAGCGCTGGATACCCTGCGCGACCTGCTTGGCCAACTGGGCACCACCGAGTACCACGCAACGGATATCAAGCTGGACGCGCCTCAGGCGTTCTTCATCCCCAACTCTCAGCTCAAGGCATTGCGCCGTGAAGTGATCGAAGCACTGACGGCTGCCCGTGTCGCCGCCCACCCCCGTGGTGGACGCAAGGCCGAAACCACCCCGCCGCCGGTGTACCCGGAAGCGCATTTGTCGTTCCTGGCCAACGTTTACAACCAGAAGGCCCGCGACTTCTACCACCGTCACGGCGTCCAGATGATCGACGCGGCGTTTGAAGCCCATGAAGAAACCGGCGAAGTGCCGGTGATGATCACCAAGCACTGCCTGCGTTTCTCGTTCAACCTGTGCCCTAAACAGGCCAAGGGTGTGACGGGCGTGAAAACCAAGGTCGCGCCGATGCAATTGATCCATGGCGACGAAGTGCTGACACTGAAGTTCGACTGCAAACCGTGCGAGATGCACGTGGTGGGCAAGATCAAGGGGCATATCCTTGGCCTGCCGCAGCCGGGCAGCGTGGTTGAGCATTTCAACCCGGACAAAATCATCTTCCAGGGCACGCACTGACACTGCGGGAGCGGGGCCACCACCAGCCCCGCTGCAACCCGGAAGCCGCCAGCAGAATCGTTGCCACTCCCAGCCATTGCAGCCAACCCAGTTGGTGTCCGAATGCAATCCAGTCGACACCTATCGCCGCTATCGGGTAGATAAACGATAGCGCGCCGGTCATGGCCGTCGGCAGTTTCTGGATCGCGCCGTACAGCAACACATACATCAACCCGGTGTGGACAACACCGAGGGTGACCAACGCCGGCCAGGCATAGCTCGTCTGCGGCAAGCTGTTCCAAGGCACCAGCGGGGCCAACAGCAACGCGCCGGTGATCACCTGGATCAATGCCAGCAAATGCGGCGGCACGCCCTTCAAGCGCTTGATGATCAACGCCGCGACCGCATACAAAAACGCCGCACCCAACGCCAGCGCGACGCCCGCCATATAATCCCCGCCACTGCCTTGTTGATCGCCATGAGCCGTGACGATTGCCAGCATCCCCAGGAACGCCACGCTCAGCCAGGCCAGCTTCTGCACGGTGATCCGTTCGCCAAGAAACAGCGCCGCCAGCATGACCAATATGAACGGCTGCACGTTGTACACCGCCGTACTGATGGCGATGGACGCACGGGAATAGGATTCAAACAGCAGCAGCCAATTACCGACGATGGCCACGCCGCTGAGCATCGCCAACCCCAGCTTGGCCCAACTGAGCAGGTCCAGGCGCAGGTAACCCAGCAGCGCACAGACCAGCAGTAACGTCAGCCCGCCGATCACGCAGCGCCAGAACACCACTTCGATCACCGACACGCCCGATACCAGCACAAACCAGCCAATGGTGCCGGAGATCAGCATGGCGGCGACCATTTCCCACAAACCGCGACGGATGGATGTGTCCATGATTGAAGCTCCTCAAGTGAGGCTCAATTATGGCAATCTGCTGGGTGGCGGCTCCAGCGACTAAATCAGGCCAGATGCCCGGATCACCTTTACTTATTAGGCGAATACCATGATTGACACTATCGACCAGCAACTGATCACGGCCCTGATGGACGACTCGCGATTGTCGCTCAAGGTGCTGGCGGGCATTACCGGGCTGTCCTCGCCCAGCGTCAGTGAACGCCTGCGTCGCCTGGAAGAGCGCGGCGTGTTGACCCACTACACCGTAGACGTGGACCCCAAGCACTTCGGCTATCTCCTGCAAGCCATCGTGCGCATCCGCCCCCTGCCCGGCCAATTGCAGGAAGTGGAACGCCAGATCCAGGCGATCCCCGAGTTCACCGAGTGCGACAAGGTGACAGGCGAAGACTGCTTTATCGCCCGCCTGCATGTGCGCACCATGGACCACCTCGACAGCTTGCTCGACCGTCTCAACGTCTACGCCGAAACCAACACCGCCATCGTCAAGAAAACCCCGGTGAAGCGGCGTTTGCCGCCGTTGGCGGACTAGATGCCAAGTACTCACTTCGTCGCGTAGCCGCTGTCGAGCGCAAGCGAGGCTGCGTCAGCGCAGTGTCAGGCACACCGCACACTCTGCCCCGCCAAAGCTCGGGGGATATTGATTGCTTCAACTACGCAGCGCCTGCGCAGCCCTCAGTAAGCCTCGAAATTGCACATACCGCGCCTCCAGCACTGGCTGTTGTGACTCGTCGGGCAGGTAGCGCGCCTTGACCGGCATGCCCTTGGCCAGCAACTCCTCGCCCTGCCCTACCGCCAGCAACCCCAGCTTCGCCGCCCCGATACACGCGCTCAACTCGCTGCCGTGCAGGGTATGAATTTCCCGCTGAAGAATATTGGCCAACAACTGCGCCCAATACTCGCTACGTGCACCACCGCCCACCAGCGCACAGGCGCCCACGCTGGCACCGGCCGATTGCACGGCGCGCAACGCATCCAGCAAGCCAAAGCCAACGCCTTCCATCACCGCATACCCGAGCATGGCCGGTGTGCAGTCGTGCCCCAGGTTCATGAAACCGCCACGCAACAAGGGATCGTTATGGGGCGTGCGCTCCCCGGCCAGGTACGGCAAAAACAACGGCGTGTTCAGCGGCACCGCCTGGGTGATCGGCAATTTCGCCTGGACCTGATCGAGCAACGTTTGCTCATCCGCCGTTCCGGTCAGTCGCGTGACCCAACGCAGGCAACTGGCGCCCGCGAGCATGGCGCCCATGGTGTACCAGCGCTCGGGCAACGCATGGCAGAAGCTGTGGACCGCGCTGGTCGGGTTGCCAGCCGCATGATCGGTAATAGCCACAATCGCCGCGCTGGTGCCGAGGGTGATGAAACCGTCACCGGCGTTGATTGCACCGATCCCCACAGCGGCCACCGGGTTATCACCGCCACCACCGGCAATCACAACGTCTGCTGAAAAACCGAGGCCACTCGCGGTCACCCGCGCACTCGGCGCACCGCCTTCCACCAGCCTGGGCATCTGCGCAGGCGTGAGGCCCGTTGCGTGCAGCATCGGAGCGAACCACTCGCGGCGCGCCACATCCAGCCACAGCGTACCGGCGGCATCCGACATCTCGCTGATGCGCTCACCACTCAGGCGCAGACGCAGGTAGTCCTTGGGCGACAGCACGCAGTCAATCGCCTTGAACACGTCAGGCTCATGCCGCTGCAACCACAACAGTTTGGGTGCGGTCAGCCCGGCCATGGGCAAACTGCCGGTGACGTCGGCAAACGCCGACCCCAGTTGCTCGGCTTCGGCCACAGCGCGGGAGTCATCCCACAGGATCGCCGGGTACAGCACGCGGTTGTCATCACCGAGTAAAACCGCACCGTGCATCTGCCCGGACAACCCGATACAGGCCACACGGGCAAACGCCTCATGCCGACGCAATTGGTCCAAGGCCTGTAGACAGGCCTGCCACCAGTCTTCAGGGGCCTGCTCGGACCAGCCGCTGTGGCGCCGCGACACACTCAAGCGCACGCCGGCATGGGCCAGCACGGCACCGTCGGTGTCCATGAGGATGGCCTTGAGTTCAGAAGTGCCGAGATCAATACCGAGGGAAACAGGACCGTTCATACGTGGGTTATTCCAATCAATCACAGCCGCAGGAGTTACGTAATTGCAGGGTCGGCGCCAGTCGTACGCTCTGCGGCGGCGAGCTGGGCGAAGCCATGCGTTGCAGCAATAAGTCCACCGCACGTGCGCCGAGGGCCTGGACCGGCTGTGCGATCAGGCTCAAGCGCGGCACGAAGAAATCCGCCCAATCGAAATCATCGAAGCCCACCAGGGCCATCTGCCCCGGCACCTCGATCTGCGCCTCCCGCAATGCCTGCATGGCACCGAGGGTCATCAGGTTATTGCCGGCCATAATTGCCGTAGGCGGCGCAGCCAGGCGCAGCAACTGCACGGTGGCCTGGCGTGCCGGCTCAGTGTTGGAGCCGCCGTTGACCAACAATTGCGCATCAAACACCAGCCCCGCCGCCTGCAACGCCGCTTTGTACCCGGCCACACGCTCATCCGTGGTGCTGAACCCGGCACGCCCGGCAATGAAAGCGATACGGCGATGCCCATGGGCAACCAGGTGTTCAATAAGGGCCTGGGTCGGCTGCGCATTCTCCACCCCGACCTGATCGAACTGCTCACTCATCATGCGATCCACGAGCACCGCCGGAATCTCGTTGGCCTGCAAATACTCCAGGGCCATCGAGCCGTTGGACGGCGCCAGCACAATCCCGTCGACGCGCCGGTGATGCAGCGCCGTGACCACCCGCAACTCCTGCTCCGGGTCGTCATGGGTATCGACAAACAGCATCATGTAGCCGTGTTTGGCGCACTCGGTTTCAATCGCGTGCACGGTTTCGCTGAAGTAATGGTTGGACAACGCCGAGATCGCCACGCCAATGGTGTTAGTACTGGAACGGGCCAGCGAGCGCGCCAGGGTATTGGGGATATACCCCAACGCCTGGATCGCCCGCTGCACCGCCTGCACCGTGGCCGGGCTGACTTTGCGGGTGCCGTTCAACACATGGGACACGGTCGAGGTCGACACCCCCGCCCGGCTTGCCACGTCATCCATGGTGACCACGGCGCGGTTCCTTTCAAAAGATCAATGTTTACTCGACCAGCCGCTGTACGTACCGACGTTGTCGCGCGTGATGAGTTTGGGGGTGAGCAGGGTAACCGCTTCGGCCGGGGCTTTGTCATTGAGAATGTCATTGCCCACATTCACCGCGGTCTGGGCCATGGCCCAAGGGTCCTGGCTGGCGGAGGCCTGGATCTGGGTGTCGGTCTTCAGGGCGTTCTCGATATCCGGCGCGCCGTCCACCGAGGTAATGATGATGCCGCTGCGCTTGAGCTGCTTGGCCGCCAGGTCGCTGCCGATAGCCTGCGGGTCGTTGATCGCGAACAGCCCGTCGATTTTGGCGAAGCGCGTGAGGTAACCCTGCATCACATTCAAGCCGCCTTCGCGCGAGCCCTTGCCGTCCTGGTCGTCGGACAGCACCTTGATCTCCGGCGCCCCGGCCAGCGCCGCCTTGCAGCCTTTGACGCGGTCGGTCACAGCGGTGACTTGCGGGCCGTTCTGGATAATCACATTGCCTTTGCCCGAGAGCTTGTCCACCAGGTACTGGCAGGCGAGCTTGCCGGCTTCGACGTTGTCGGTCTGCACGGTAGCGTTCACGCCTTTTGCGTCGACGTCCACCGCGACCACGACGATCCCGGCATCGCGGGCCTTCTTGATCGCCGATGCCATGGCGGAGGGGTCCACGGCGTTGATCAGAATCAGGTCGACCTTGGACGAAATGAAGTTATCGATCTGCGAGAACTGTTTGCTCAGGTCATAGTCGGCCGACACCGAGGTGACCTTGACGCTGGGGTTCAGCTCCTTGGCGCGGGCGGTTGCGCCGTCGGCCAGGGTCACGAAATACGGGTTGCCCAACGAGCCCATGCTGATGCCCAGGGCTTTGAGTTCACGGGCCTCCACGGCTTGGGACATCAGGGCAGCCAACGCAACGACGGGGAACAGGTGTTTAAGCTTCATGGTGATCTCTCTTGTGATTGTTGTATGAGTGAAATCAGGTCCGCGCACCGGACTGGCGATAACGATCCAGCGCCACCGCGCCAATGATCACGATGCCCTTGATGATGTACTGCCAGATATCCGAGACGCCCAGCAGCACCAGGCCATTGGTCAGCACCGCGATAATCAGCGCACCGATCAAGGTGCCGCCAATGGTGCCCACGCCGCCGGTAAAGCTGGTGCCGCCGAGGATCACCGCCGCAATCGCATCCAGCTCATAGGATTGCCCGAGTTGCAGGCCATTGGCCGCGAACAGCCGCGAGGCGCTCATCACCGCACCGAGCCCGGCCAACGCACCGGACATGGCATAGACAAACAGCAGCACCTTCCACACCTTGATCCCGGACAGCCGCGCCGCCTCTGGATTGCCGCCCACCGAATAAATCTGCACGCCCATCACCGTGCGGCGCAGGATGAACCACGACAGCGCCACCACCGCCACGGCGATCACCACCAGCCACGGCACACCCAGGATCGAGTCGTTGCCGATAAATGCAAACGGCAAGTCGGGGTTGAACACCGTCTTGTCGTCCGCCAGCAACCGCGCCAACCCACGCATCGCGGTGAGTGCACCGAGGGTGACGATAAACGGCGGCAGGCGCATAAAGGCAATCAACCCGCCGTTGACCAGCCCCAGCAGCAGGCCAAAGCCAATCCCGGCGGCAATCCCGAACATGCCGAACTGCGGCGACATCGACGCCTGCAACGCCACCACAGCGGATGCCGCCAGAATCGCGCCCACCGACAGGTCGATGCCCGCCGTGAGGATCACAAAGGTCATGCCCGCCGCCAGCACCACGTTGACCGAGGCCTGCTGGGTGATGATCGACAGGTTCTGCACCGTCAGGAAGTTCTCGCTGGCCAAGGCAAAGCCCACCAGCAGCAGGATCAGCACCGGCAACATGCCGACCGTGCGCATCAGTTCGCGGGCGCGCTCTGCCTTGCCTGTTGTTGCAATCATTGAATCAGCCATGGGCAACCACCTGATCGCCACCGGTGGCGAGGTCAATAATACGTTCCTGGGATATAGCGTGGCCCGAGGCCCCGCCGACTTCGGCCACCAACTGGCCTTCGCGCATGATCAGCACCCGGTCGCAGGTGCCGATGATTTCCGGCAGCTCGCTGGAAATCACCACGATGCCCACGCCGGCCTGGGCCAGTTGGTTGATGATGCGGTAAATCTCGGACTTGGAACCGATGTCCACGCCCCGGGTAGGTTCGTCGAGGATCAGCACGTGGGGCTTGACCTCCAGCAGCCGGGCCAGCAACACCTTCTGCTGGTTGCCGCCAGACAGCGCGCCCACGTTGACCTTGCCCGACGCCACGCGAATCGACAGTGACTTGATGGCAGCATTCGCGCGTTGCGCCGCATGCCCGCGATCGAGTACGCCACCTGCATGGGCATCCGGCACGCAAGCGCAGACGTTGATGTTGTCGGCCACGCTCATGTCCAGGAACAGGCCCTGGGCCTTGCGGTCTTCGGTGAGGTACACCACGCCGGCGCGAATCGCGTCCGCCGGGGTGCGCAGTTGGGTGACGGTCTTGCCCACCACTTCCAGGGTGCCGCTGGTGCGTGGGTCGGCGGCAAAGATCAAGCGCGCCAACTCCGTGCGCCCTGCCCCGACCAGCCCGGCGATGCCCAGCACTTCACCGGCGTGTACGTCGAAACTGCAGTTGCGCACGCGCTTGCCATCGGCCATGTCGCGCACACGCATCACCACGTTGCCGGGGTTGTAGGCGGCGTGTTCCTTTTTATAGAAGCCGGAGAGGTCGCGGCCCACCATCATCTTTACCAGCACCTCGGCCGATAGCGCGTCTCGGGTCAGTTCGCCGATGTACTGGCCGTCGCGCAGCACCGAGACGCGGTCGGACAACTCATAGATCTCGGCCATGCGGTGGCTGATATAGATGATCGCCAACCCCTGGCTGCGCAGTTGCTTGATCAGCGCGAACAGGCGGTCGGTCTCGCGGGACGACAGCGGCGTGGTGGGTTCGTCCATCACCAGAATCCTGGCGTGGGCGTGCAAGGCGCGGGCGATTTCCACCAGTTGGCGCTCGGCTATCGACAGGCTGCTGACCTGGGTGGTCGGCGTGAACTCCGCGCCCAGGCGTTGCAGCACTTCGATGCAGCCAGCCTGCATGGCCTGGCGGTCGATGGTCCAGCCTCGGCGCAGTTCGCGGCCCAGGTAGATGTTCTCGGCCACGCTCAGGTTCGGGCACAGGCTCAGTTCCTGATAGATCACGGCGATGCCGAGCGCTTTGGCGGTGGCGGGGTTGTAGGTGGCGATGGCCTGGCCGGCAATGCGGATTTCGCCGCCGGGATCGGCCTGGTAGGCGCCGGAGAGGATTTTCATCAGCGTCGATTTGCCGGCGCCGTTCTCCCCCATCAAGGCGTGGATTTCGCCGGGGTAGACCTTCAGGCCGACACTTTTGAGCACGCGCAAACCGTTGAAGGTTTTGCTGATGCCCTGCATTTCAAGCAAGGGTTCAAGGCTCATCAATGAGCTCCTGGTTTTATTATTTTTGTGGTCGAGCGAGGACGACTCTAATTCAGATACATTTGCTTACGCAAGCGCTTGCCTGCGCCTTTTATCGATTAGTGAAACGTTTCATCAGCGCACAAAATTAAAAACACCCCAATGCAGACGTATCACACCAAACGGATACGGTTAGCCATCAAAGCGCCATAATCTCTGCTATTGTCCAAGCACCTCATCTCCTCCTCGTCGCGTCATTGCGATCTTCTGTGAGCATGCTCTGCGCCCTCGCCTGCTGACGAAGGCGGGCCTGAAGTTCACGGAACGCGCTAACGATGGAAACACCTGGAATCACGCCGCCGCAGTCACGCGCGGAAAAAATCGTCGAATTCAAACGTCAGAAAACCCTGCTCAAGACCGGTGCCCTGCAAGACGCCATCTTCAACAGTGCTTACTTCTCCAGCATCGCCACCGACGAAAAAGGCGTGATCCAGATCTTCAATGTCGGCGCCGAACGCATGCTCGGTTACGCCGCAGCCGATGTAGTCAACCGCATCACCCCCGCCGATATTTCCGACCCTGCTGAGCTGATCACCCGCGCCGCCGCCCTCAGCCAGGAGCTCGACACCCCCATCACGCCTGGCTTCGAGGCGCTGGTGTTCAAAGCCTCGCGGGGCATCGAGGACATCTACGAGCTGACCTACATCCGCCAGGACGGCAGTCGCCTGTCCGCCATGGTGTCGGTGACGGCGTTGCGCAATCGCAATGACACCATCATCGGCTACCTGCTGATCGGCACCGACAACACTGCACGCAAACAGGAAGAAGCCGAGCGCAAAGGCTTTGAGCGCGCCCTGGAAGAAAAGAACCTGGAGCTGGAACACGCCAACCTCATGAAGTCCGAGTTCCTCGCGACCATGTCCCACGAACTGCGTACGCCGCTGAATGCGGTGATCGGTTTTTCCGAGGCGTTGAAGGACGGCCTGGTGGGCGACATGAGCGAGATCCAGCGTGAATACATCGGGGATATTTTCACCAGCGGCCAGCACTTGCTGTCGCTGATCAACGACATCCTCGATTTGTCCAAGGTCGAGGCCGGGATGATGGACCTGGAACTGGAGCCGGTGGAACTGGCCGGCCTGTTGGCCAACAGCCTGCTGATCGTGCGCGAAAAGGCCGCCCTGCAGCGTATCCAGCTCAAACTCGACAGCCAGGACGACTTGGGCACGTTGGTGCTGGACCTGCGCAAGACCAAGCAGATCGTCTACAACCTGCTGGCCAATGCGGTGAAGTTCAGCGCACACGGCAGCGACGTGACCCTGGCGGTACGGGAGGTCGGCCGCGCGCAAGTCGGCGAGGTCCCCGGCGATTGGCCGGTACACGGCTTTGCCCTGCAACCCAGCGTGCACCAGCGATTCCTTGAGCTGAGCGTAACCGATAGCGGTATCGGCATCGCCCCGGATGACATGGGCAAGCTGTTCAAGGCCTTCAGCCAGATCGACAGCAGCCTGGCGCGCAAATTCGAAGGTACCGGGCTGGGCCTGGCGATGGTCAAGCAACTCACCGACCTCCAGGGTGGCAGCGTTGCCGTGGCCAGCCGCGAAGGCCTGGGTGCGCGTTTTGTGGTGTGGCTGCCGCTGCATCGTGCGATCGACACAGCGGAGGCCACATGCCCGAAATCCTGATTGTCGAAGACAACGAAGCCAACATGCGCCTGGCGCGCTTGTTGCTGGTCAACGCCGGCCACAGCGTGTTGTGGGCCGCCGATGCCGAGAGCGGCCTGACCATGGCCCGCGAACACCAGCCGGCGCTGATCCTGATGGATATTCAATTGCCAGGCATGGACGGCCTGGCAGCCACCCGATTGCTCAAGCAAGACCCTCATACCGCGCACATCCCGGTGATCGCCCTCACCGCCATGGCCATGAAGGAAGACCGGGAAAAAGCCCGGCTGGCCGGGTGCGACGCGTATGTCAGCAAACCCCTGCGCTACAAGGAGCTGTACCAGGAGATCGACACCCTGCTGAACCCGACCCTCACTCCTCCTGTATGAGTCCTCTCCATGGCCAGCTCACCCGCAACGCTATTGATCGTTGACGACGAACCCCAGGTTCGCAAGTTGTTGGAAACCCTGCTGCATCACGAGGGCTACGTGACCCAGAGTGCCTGCTGCGGTGAAGAGGCCTTGCGCCTGGTGGCGCAGCAGCCGCCGGACCTGATCCTGCTGGACATCATGATGCCGGGCATGGACGGCTACGAGGTCGCCAGCCAGCTCAAGGGCAACCCGGCCACGGCGAACATCCCGATCATCATGCTTTCGGCGTTGAGCGACGCCAGTGCGCGGGTCAGCGGGTTGGAGACGGGCGCTGAAGAGTTCATCAGCAAACCGATTGAACGGGTCGAGTTGTGGCTGCGCGTGCGTAATTTGCTGCGGCTCAAGGCCCATGGCGACGAGCTGAAAAAACACAGCATCATGCTTGAGCAGCAACTGCACGCCGATGACACCACCCTGTTTACGGTGCACGACCTCGCACGCCAAGACATGGAAAAAGCCCTGCGCGGCGCGGTTGAACGCAATGAGTTCACGCTGCATTACCAGCCCAAGGTCGAGGTAGCCAGCGGAACAGTCTGCGCCTTGGAAGCCCTGCTGCGCTGGGACCGGCCCGGCTATGGTGCGGTCTCGCCCGCGGTGTTTGTGCCGATCCTGGAGAGCCTGGGCCTGATCGTACCCGTTGGGCGCTGGGTCATTGAGCGGGCTTGCGAACAGATCGCCAGGTGGCAGCGCAGCGATATCGGTGCACGGGAGGTCTCGGTGAATGTCTCCGGCCTGCAATTGATCAACGGCGACCTGATTGCCGACATTGCGCGAATCCTCGCCAAAACCGGGGTTGAAGCGCACTGGCTGGAGGTTGAATTGACCGAAGGCTCACTGATGGAAAACACCCAGCGCACCATCGCCAGCCTCCAACGTTTGCGCGCCATGGGCGTGAAGATCTCCATCGACGATTTTGGTACCGGCTATTCAAGCCTGGCCTACCTGCGCCGCTTTCCCCTGGATACGTTGAAGATCGACATCGCCTTTATCCGTGAAGTCACCACTAACCCGCAGGACGCGGCGATCACCCGCACGATTATCGAACTGGCCCACGGACTGGGCTTGCTGGTCGTCGCCGAAGGCGTAGAAACCGCTGCACAACTGGCGTTCCTGAAGGAGGCCGGGTGTGATCAGATTCAAGGTTATCTCTACAGTCGGCCACTGCCAGTGGAAGCGCTGGAGCAACTGTTGCTCGCGTAGGGCACGCATGACACATCGAAAAAAACTGAATTTCGCACCGTACCGCAGCTTCTAACTGTCAGGACCAGCAGCGCGAGAAATGCGATGAAAAAGATCGGCCAGCGGTTGTATGAAGAGCGCCAACGCCTGGGGTATTCCCAGCAATACCTGGCTCAGGCCGGCGGCGTAACGGCGCGGGAACAGCGGCAGTATGAGCAGGGGGAAGATATGCCGCGCGCCGATTACCTCGCGGCGTTGGCCGCTGAAGGTGTGGATGTGGTGTACGTGATTACTGGCAAGCCCAGCACTGTTATCTCCATCAGCCGTGCGCAGGCGCAAACACTGATCGACAACCGCGTGCTGGGTCAGGAATTGCCGCCGGACGGGCAGGATGAAGGCGACATCTACTTCATCCTGGACCCGTCGTCACGGGACACATCGGATCAATCCTGATCCTCGGTATTGCCCACGTCCGCCGCTTCATCCAGATCATTCAGCGGCACTTCAGCATCATCCATCAATGAACCTGGGTCTTCATTGCCTGGGTCGTTGAGTTCTTCGTCGAGTTCTTTTGACATGACCCTCTCCTCTATCCGCCTTGTGTGTCGATGTCCGCATCGGTTTCAGGCTTGTGCTCAGGCTCAGGCTCGAAATCGGGGCTATAAGCGTTCTCCTCGGCTTTGGGATCACGCTCGGCATTCCGGTCTTTTGGTGCATCCGCAGCCGTCGACGGTGCCGGCTCGCCGCCATCAATCGCCGGGTCGTTACGGTTGCTGGTTTGCGGGTCGTCAGTTGTGCTCATGGTGCTCACCTCTACTTGGCCTACCTGATGTTAAGGCGCTGCGAGGCCGCTTGAAGTTCCGTTCGATTGCTTAGCGGATGGGATTGTCGATCTGGATATAGAACGCATACATCCCCAGCAACAGCCAGAACGCCATGAACAACCACGGTGCGCGCATCGAAAACAACAGCGACTTGCGATAGCCCTTGTGGGACGACTCCACTTCCGAGAACAGCGGCGACTCGTCATAGGCCAGGCCCATCACTGGCTCGCTGCGCAGCAGCTCGCTTTGCTTGTAATGCCAGTGATCAATGATGTCGTAGGCCGCACGAATGCCCGGCCAGGCGTTGAGCGAGCTGAGGATGCCCAGCACCGCCAGAAAGACCGGCACCACCAGGGTAAACAGCTTGCCCCACTCCGGATTGAGATTGCCCATGCCCGATACAAAGGCGATGACCAGAAACGACTGCGCCGTGAGGTACGCATCGGTGCGGTTGGCGAGGATGCTGGTTTCGTACTGGATCTCGCGGCGGTAGAAGTCCAGGCGGTCCTTGGGTGAACCAAAGATCTTGGCGCTGTGTTCGCTGTGATCGGTCAGCGCCGCTTCCGGTGTGTGCGGAGAGATGATTCTGGGCACGATCGTGCTCCATTAGGCTTCGAGTCCTGTTAGAAAACCTGGCGCGGATGAAGTTCAAGTTTGTTGCGCACCAAACAAGGGCGTCCATTGCCTCTTTGTGGGGATTGGGCCTGCTCGTCGCTGGAGTGCGCAGCGATGCGATTCTTTTTGGGGGCTGCTGCGCAGCCCGGCGCGGGGCAAGCCCGCTCACTACAAGGTCATTGAGCACGCGGGCATGGGTTTCGGCACACGCATTGCTTAACCCATTCATCTGCCCGTAAAGAGGAGCAATCGTTACCCCCCGACCCAGAGCCGACCTCATAAGAAAGTAAGGACCAGGCCTGCTGGCACTCTGCGCCACAGGCTCATAAAAACATGCGTTTTTTAAAGCGGCAGTGCCACCCCCCACGCAACCCTGGGCACTGACAAGGTACTGGAATGGCTCGATCTTTCTTTGATGAAATGAATGACGCAAATGGCGTATGCCGTGCGCACTATCAGGATTTCTCCCGCTGGCTGGCCAACACGCCGCCGGAACTGCTGGCCCAGCGCCGCCGCGAGGCCGACCTGCTGTTCCACCGCGCCGGGATCACCTTCACCCTCTATGGTGACGAGCAAGACACCGAGCGCCTGATCCCCTTCGACATCATCCCCCGCAGCATCCCCGCCAGTGAGTGGAGCGTGATCGAACGCGGCTGTATTCAGCGGGTCAACGCGCTGAACATGTTCCTCGCCGATATCTACCACGACCAGCGCATCATCAAGGCCGGGATCATTCCGGCGGATCAGGTGCTGGGCAATGAGGGTTATCAGAAGGCGATGGTCGGGCTGGACCTGCACCGCGATATCTACTCGCATATATCCGGCGTCGACCTGGTGCGCGACGGCGACGGCACGTACTACGTGCTCGAAGACAACCTGCGCACTCCCAGCGGCGTGAGCTACATGCTCGAAGACCGCAAAATGATGATGCGCCTGTTCCCGGAAGTGTTCGCCAAGCAGCGCATCGCACCCGTGGACCACTACCCCAACCTGCTGCTCAAGACCCTGAAAAGCGCCAGCCGCCTGGATAACCCCAACGTGGTGGTGCTGACCCCTGGCCGCTTCAACAGCGCATTCTTCGAACATGCGTTCCTGGCGCGGGAAATGGGCGTGGAGCTGGTGGAAGGCGCCGACCTGTTCGTGCACGACCTCAAGGTCTTCATGCGCACCACCGACGGTCCCAAGGCGGTGGATGTGATCTACCGGCGCATCGACGATGCCTTCCTTGACCCCCAGGCATTCAACCCGGACTCGATGCTCGGCGTGCCTGGCCTGGTCGCGGCCTATTGCGCCGGCAACGTGGTGCTGGCCAACGCAATAGGCACTGGCGTGGCGGACGACAAGTCGATCTACCCCTACGTGCCGGCGATGATCAAGTTTTACCTGGATGAAGAGCCGATCCTGCAAAACGTGCCGACCTTCCAGTGCCGCAAGCCGGATGAACTGTCCCATGTGCTGGCCAACCTGGGCGAATTGGTGGTCAAGGAAACCCAAGGCTCCGGCGGCTACGGCATGCTGGTCGGCCCCGCCTCCACCGCCGCCGAGATCGAGGACTTCCGCCAACGCATCAAGGCCCGTCCTCACGCCTATATCGCCCAACCGACCCTGAGCCTGTCCACCTGCCCGACCTTTGTCGAAAACGGCATTGCCCCGCGGCATATCGACCTGCGGCCCTTCGTGCTTTCGGGCAAGGAGACCCGCCTGGTGCCCGGTGGCCTGACGCGGGTGGCGCTGCGTGAGGGCTCGTTGATCGTCAACTCGTCGCAAGGCGGCGGAACCAAGGACACCTGGGTGGTGGAGGGCTGAATCATGTTGAGTAGAACCGCCGCAGATCTGTACTGGATGTCCCGCTACCTGGAGCGCGCCGAGAACCTGGCGCGCATGCTCGAAGTCAGTTACTCGCTGTCATTGATGCCGCAAGCCGGGCACACCGATGGCCTCGACGAACTGGCCATGTCGTTGCTCAGCAGCGGCACCCTGGACAGCTACCTCGAACGCCATGAACCCCTGGACGCCGAGCGCATGCTGCACTTCTTCGCCCTCGACGAAGAAAACCCCGCCAGCATCTACAACTGCCTGCGCGCCGCCCGTGGCAATGCTCACGCCGTGCGCGGGCGCATCACCGCCGATATGTGGGAAAACCTCAACGCCACCTGGCTGGAAATGCGCAGCATCGCCGCCGGCGGCCTGGCGCGACACGGCATCAGCCACTTCTGTGACTGGGTCAAGCAGCGCTCGCACCTGTTTCGTGGGGCGACGTCCGGCACCATCATGCGTAACGACGCTTACCGGTTTATCCGCCTGGGCACCTTCGTCGAGCGTGCGGACAACACCTTGCGACTGCTGGATGCACGCTACGAGATGTTTGGCGAAGAGTCGGAAGAAGTCAGCGACCTCTCGGCACGCGGGTATTACCAGTGGAGCGCCCTGCTCCGTGCGCTTTCGTCCTTCGAGGCGTATACCGAGCTGTACCCCAATGCGCTGAATGCGCGCTCGGTGTCCGAATTGCTGTTGTTACGCAGTGATGTACCGCGTTCGTTGCATGCGTGCATCGAGGAGTTGAGCCATATCCTGGCGGACCTGCCCGGCAGCTATGGCCGTGCGGCGCAGCGCCTGGCGGCGGAGTTCGAGGCACGGCTGCGCTATACCGGAATTGATGAAATTCTTGAAGACGGCCTGCACAGCCGTCTCACGGACTTTATCGACACCGTGCGGGAATTGGCGCGGGCGATCCATAGTTCTTATCTGGAAGTGGTCTAGCGCTGGCGTAAAAAATCCAGCAGCAGCCGGTTGACCTGCGCAGCCTGCTCGTTCTGGATCCAGTGCCCGCAGTTGGCAAGAACATGCTGTTCCAACTGCGGGGCGGGCCCTGCTCGGGGCCGGCGACGCGTTGCTCGGTGGATTGGCTCATGAGGCATAGGAATCTACACAACTCTTAAAGGTTGACACCGAACCCTGTGGTGAGCGGGCTTTTTGTGGTGAGCGGGCTTGCCCCGCGCTGGGTGGCGAAGCCGCCCCAAAACCGGCCAATGGGTTATGACTGAAAAAACGCGGTGCCTGGATTGGGGCCGCTTCGCAGCCCAGCGCGGGGCAAGCCCGCTCACCACAACAGCGCGTTTGACATAGATTCCGCATTCACTGGAAGTTTGGCCCTTGTTCTAGTCAGGTGAGGCTGCGCGATGGGCGCTCTCCAGGCCATCATCATTGATGACGGGAATATCAGTCGACCGTCCACCAGCGCGGCAACAACTGACGGACCCGTGCCTCGCCGAAGCGGTCATCGATCAGCATCACCACACCCTCATCCTGCTGACTGCGGATCACCCTGCCCGCGGCCTGCACCACTTTCTGCACGCCGGGATACAGATAGGTGTAGTCGTAACCGGCACCGAAGATCGCTCCCATACGCAGCTTCATCTGTTCGTTGACCGGGTTCAGTTGCGGCAAGCCGAGCGTCGCGATAAACGCGCCAATCAACCGTGCGCCGGGCAAGTCGATACCTTCGCCGAAGGCACCACCAAGCACCGCAAAGCCGATGCCCTGGCTGTGTTCGGTGAACTGATCGAGAAAGGCTTGGCGTTCGGTCTCCGCCATGCCCCGGGACTGCTGCCACAGCGCGATCCGTGGGTGTCGCTCGGCGAGCAACTGCGCCACTTGTTGCAGGTAGTCAAAGCTTGAGAAAAACGCCAGGTAGTTGCCCGGCTGAAGCGCGAACTGGCGGGCAATAAGCTCGACGATGGGCGCCAAGGAGGCTTGGCGATGTACAAAACGGGTGGAGATTTCATCAACAATGCGCACACGCAGTTGCTCAGCCTTGAACGGCGACTCCACATCGATCCACGCGGTATCCGTCGGCAGCCCAAGCAGGTCGGCGTAATAGTGGCGTGGGCTCAAGGTTGCAGAAAACAGCACGCTGCTGCGGGCAGCCGTCAGCCGGGGGCGGATGAATTCGACGGGCACCACATTGCGCAGGCACAGGGTTGAACTGCTGCGCTTGCCGTTGAGTTGGCGTTTGCTGATGTCGAAGATGAAGTGCTCGTTGAACAGCTCGGCGACCTTGGCAAATTGCAGGGCTTCGAAGTAGAAGGCTTGCAACTCACCGTTGAGGGCTTCGGGGTGGTCGTTGAAGTAATCACCCATGGCGCTGGCGCACAGGCTCAAGGCCTGGAGCAGTTTTTCCGGGCGGACGGCGTAGGCCTGGTACGGCGCGAGCTGGTCCTTGTGCAGGGCATTCCATTCGCGGTTCAGGCGCTGCAGGGGTTTCTTCAGCGGCTCGGGGGCGCAGTCGCGCAGGGTCTTGAGGCTGTATTGATCGAGGCTGGCGCTGTACATCGAGCGACCACGCTCTACCAGGTTGTGGGCTTCGTCCACCAGCACGGCGGCGCGCCATTGGTTGAGTTGGGCGAGCCCGAACAGCATGGCGCCAAAGTCGAAATAGTAGTTGTAGTCGGCGACCACCAGATCGGCCCAGCGCGCCATTTCCTGGCTGAGGTAATAGGGGCAGACGTCATGGGCCAGGGCAACCTCGCGCAGATTGTGCTGGTTGAGCAGGCTTACCTTGGACGCAGCACTGCGCGCAGCGGGCAGACGGTCATAGAAACCCTTGGCCAACGGGCATGAATCGCCGTGGCAGGCTTTGTCCAGGTGTTCGCAGGCTTTGTCCCGCGCTACCAGTTCGAGCACGCGCAGCTCCAGGCCGGGGCTGCTGGTGAACAGCACCTGTGACGCATCGAGGGCGAGCTTGCGACCGGGGGTCTTGGCGGTGAGGAAAAACACCTTGTCCAGTTGCTGCGGCGCCAGGGCCTTGAGCAGCGGGAAGATTGTGCCAATGGTCTTGCCGATGCCGGTGGGCGCCTGGGCCATCAGGCAACGGCCGGTGCTGACGGCCTTGTACACCGACTCGGCCAATGTGCGTTGGCCGGAGCGAAAGTCGGCATGGGGGAAACTCAAAGCCTGCGCGGCTGCGTTGCGCGCTTCGCGGTGCTGCATTTCCTGTTGGGCCCAGCCGAGGAAGAGCGCGCATTGCTGGTTGAAGAACGCCTGCAGATCGGCCGCCTGGAAGCGTTGATTGAGCAGGGTCTCGCCCTCGCCGACGATATCGAAGTACACCAGCGCCAGGTCGATTTCGCCCAACCCCAACTTCTGGCACATCAGCCAGCCGTACACCTTGACCTGGGCCCAATGCAGTAGCCGATGGTTGGCCGGCTGGGCATCAAGGTCGCCACGATAGGTTTTGACTTCTTCCAGGCGGTTGGCATCGGGGTCGTAGCCGTCTGCCCTGCCCCTTACTGTGAGTTGTTGGTACTCGCCCTCCAGTGCCACTTCGTTCTGGTAGTGCGCACTGCGGCGCGAGGCAACCGTGCGGTGGCCGACAATCCCTTCCTGGGCGCTGGGCGACGGGGTAAAGCGCAGGTCAAGATCGCCGACCTTGGCCGTGAACTCACACAGTGCACGCACGGCCACGCTGTAACTCAAGCCGGTTGCTCCGCCCAGCGCACATAGCAGACGGTGACTGGCATCTGGTGCTCGCCACAAAACTCCAGCCAGCGCAGTTGATTGTCTTGCAGGCGGTCGCCAGGGCCTTTGACTTCGATCATGCGGTAGGTTTTTTGCGCTGGCCAGAACTGGATCAGGTCCGGCATGCCGGCGCGGTTGGCGCGGATATCCAGCAGCAGGCGCTCGAACCAGTAGCGCAGGTGGGCGGCGGGCAGGCATTCGAGGGCCTGCTCCAACAGGTCTTCACTGAGCAGGTTCCAGAACACGAAGGGCGACTGAATGCCCCACTTATCGGCGTAGCGCTGGCGAATAAGATGTTTGTACTGCTCATCCTGCAATTGCTCGAAACAGGCGGCGAACAGCGGCGCACGGCGTTGGTGGAAATCTTCGCTGTGCAGGTCCGCCGGGCCACGCTGGAACGGGTGGAAAAACGCGCCCGGCAGCGGTGCGAAGATCGCGTCCCAGCACAGCAAGCCGAACAGCGAATTGATCAAGCCGTTTTCCACGTAATGCACCGGTGCATCGGGCTCGCTCAAATGTGCCTGGACGCAGTACTCCACCGACATCACTGGTTCCGGCAGTACCAGTTCCAGGTCCAGGCGCGAAACGTCCCGTGGTTTCAGCTTGGGCAGCCTGGGCTCACCGAGTTTGCGGCGCAGGCGAGGCATGACGCGCAGCAGGTGTTGCTGCTCGGCCGCACTTTCCGGTGCCTGTTGCGCGGCACTCGCCAGGGCCATGGCCTGGGCATAGTCCTCCTGACGCTCCAGCACGCGGATCAGTCGCGCGCGTGCGCCGGGATAGGCGCAGGTGCGGTAGATCTGCTCGGCCAACGCCAACTCCGCGCTGCGCTCGCAATACTGCCCCACCTGGAACAACAGCTTGGCCCGGCGTTTTTCCAGCCAGGGGTTGTCGGTGGTCAGCGTGGCCACCTGCGCCAGTACGTCGTGCAGCGCTGCGCCGGTTTCAAAGGCGTGCTGGCATTGGTGCAGGAACAGCACGCCGTGCACGTCATCCCGGCTGCGCAAGCCGCGGGATTCAGTGCAGAACGCCACTTTTTCGTAGGTGTAGATGCCCAGGTCCGCCAGCACGAACTCCGACCAATCCTGGTGCAGATTGCCGAAGAACATCAGGCGCAGGCGGTCACACAGGTCCATCACGGTGAGGCTGTACAGCGGTTCGGCCAGCGCCGGGCACCATTGGGCAAAGCTGCGGGTTTCGCTGAACTGCGCCGTCAGGCCCTCAAGCCAGTCGGCCTTGTTGCCCTTGGGGTGGTCGATCCAGGGCTTGAACGTGCTGAGGATTTCGCCTTTTTGCAGCAAGGCGAACACTTCTTCAAAGGCCAGCAGGCATTGATCGTCCACCCAGCCCAATGCCCGCAATGGCATCGCAGCGGCGTGGGTACAGCCGACCTCCTGGTAGCTGAGTTTGCCAGCACGAAAATGCACACCCTTGCGCATCACCATGCGCACCAACAACGCCTGGGACGGTTGCGCCAAGCTGTCGAATTGCTGAATGAAATGCTCTTCGTCAGGCTCCAGCAAGTCGGCATAGCGCTGCCCCAGCCAATGCAGGACCTGGCGGAAGTTATGCAGGTAATAGAGCGGATCGTCGAGGGGATTGGCCATGGCGCAAGCGAGTCAAATACTGGTTATGCATACAGAGTGCCGTCCCTGCTGCTCTGTTGCAATCGGTAATAGATAAATGGCTCACGCAACTTTTTGTATAAAAGTGATCAGATGGGGGAGTCGATCGCGTAACATTTATGGCCCGCAGCCTCTGGCGCGGGACTTTTCAGGGTTAACGGTAAGGGTTATGAACATGAAGAATTTGGGTCTGCCACTGGTTGCACTCACTTTTCTGGTATTGGCCGGTTGCGCGACGCAAACCGTAGTGACGCTGCAAAATGGCACACAGTACTTGACCCAGGACACGCCAAACGCCAAGACCGCCGACGGTTTTTACGAGTTCACCGACATCGCCGGCAAGCGCGTCCGTGTCAAAGCCGAGGATGTGGCGACGGTGCGCAAGGAAAAATGATTGCCAGCCGCCGACACTGAGCAACTGTGGGAGGGGTGGGTCTTCAGCCGATATCTTTATTGACTGACCCACTGCTATCGGGGGCAAGCCCCCTCCCACAGGTTTTACCCCGTTCCCGCTCAAGCGATAGTGATCCCCTCCCCCGATAAGCCGACCACGCCCACCAGCGTCACCGAATCCCCGCCAAAACTGATGACCGTATCCCCGCCCACCACCTTGGCGTGATCCCGATAATCACCAGCGCTCTGCACGTCCGTGAACACCAACTTGTCCGTCGGCTGATAGCCAATCACCCGGTCCTGGTCAAACTGCCCGCTGAATAAAAACGTGTTGTGCCCGCTGCTGTCGCGGATCGTGTCATTGCCCTTGCCGCCTTCGATAAAGTCCGCGCCCTTGCCGCCCTGGATCAGGTCGTTGCCATTGCTGCCGATGATGAAGGTGTTGCCCTTGTGCGTTTCGGCGTTGCGGTTGAGGTCCTGCACCCAGGTGGTGGCCCGTGCGGGGTCGGACAGGTTGGCGACGATAATCGTCGAGTCGCGGGTCATCTGTTCATAGAATCCGGAATCGAGGATACGCGTCATGCCGTCGCCATACCCGGTGGGCAAATGGGCGATCCAGGTCGGCAGGTTGGTGATGGAGAACGGCAGTACATTCCACAGCGTCGAGGCGTAATGGTCGTTGAAGCTGACGATATTGTCGGTGGTCGATTCATGGGGCTTGTCATGTACGCCCAACGACGACCAGTTGAAGGATGAACCGTCCAACGCACGGAAAACCGGGTCGTTTTCATAGCCGATATTAAGCACCTTGTCCCCGCTGCTCTGGGTTGGCGAGGCGTAGGCTACGTAGTTGGCGTCCTGGTAGAAGCCCGCCCATTTGCCGGTGCTCAAATCGGCCATGCTGTTGACCGCCAAACCGCCGAGGCTGTGCCCGCTGACCACCACATCGTGGCCGCTGAGCCCGTGGGCACTGGCATAGTCGGCGACGTTCTTGAGTAAGCCGCCGAACGCTTCGCCCGCGTAGTTTTTGGCATAGTCCTTGGGGCCCAGGGCGGCGAGCACGTCACTGACCAGGTCGCCGATGGAGTCGCTGATCAGGCTTTCCCGTGGGCCGGATGTACCGCGAAAACCGATGCCGATTTCCAGCAGCTTGCCGGCGGCGTCGTACTTGCCCAGCACTTCGACCTGGGCCGTGGTGTAGCCGGCTTTTTCGCCGAAGAACGTGCCCCTGGCGTCGACCTTGCCGGTGTAGCCCAAGGTGCTCGCACTGATCGGCGTCCAGCCGGCCTGTTGCACCGCGTCCAGGGCGGCTTTTTCTGAATCCGGGTTCCAGGGAATGCCGGGAATCACGCCCTGGGAATCGCTGCTGCCGAGCAATGCGCCGACCAGGGTGGCCGGCAAACCGAACCCCAGCCCGTTGTGCTGATAGCCCACGGCAAAGCCGTTATCCAAGTTGTGGTAGGAATACAGCGTGATCGCCATGGCATCGGCGAACAGTGCTTTGGAGCCCTCGGTGCCGAGGTTTTTGTAGTCAAAGACACCCATGGTATTGCCTCTCTTGTTGTTGGAATTAGCGAGAAAACCCATTAATGCGCTGCAGGGCCGAACGCCTCGTCCACCTTTGCCAGGTCGGTGTCGCGCAGGTTACCGGCGTAGTAATGCAACTTGGTCCAGGCCATCAGGTAGTCGTAACGCGCCTGGGCCAGGTCGCGGCGGGTGCTGTAGAGCTGCTGCTCGGCATTCAACGCATCCAGGTTGACCCGCTCACCACCGAGGATGCTCTGCTGGGTCGACACCACCAGTGCTTCGGCAGAGGACAGCGCTTTCTGATAAGCACGCAACTTGCTCACGCCGGACAGGCACGCACTGAACTGGCGACGCAATTCGATCAAGGTTTCGCGCGTCTTGCCTTCCAGCTCGTACTCGGCCTGCTCCATGGCGCGGCTGGCCTGGCGCGTGGATGCCGAGACAGCGCCACCGGCATACAACGGCACGCTGACTTCCACGCCGATGGTGTTGGTGTCATAGCGCTGGTTGTAGGTGTTGCCGCTGTCGGACTCCTGCTGGCGTGAGCTGGCGTACGCCGTGACCTTGGGCAGATGCCCGGCGCGGTTGCGCTCCACTTCATAACGCGCCACTTCCAGGGCCTGGCGCTGGGAGGCGAGCGTGGGGTTATTGCTGATCGCCAATGCGTGCCACGTGTCGTAGTTGGCCGGGCTCAAGGTGAATGCGGCGAACCCCTGGTTCAGCGGCGCCAGGTCGTGGATGTTGACGCTCTGCACGCCGATCAAGGCGCCCAGCTCCCGCAATGATGCGTCCTGTTCGTCCAGCGCTTCGATCTCTTCGGCGGTGGCCAGCTCGTAGCGCGACTCGGCTTCAAGAATATCGGTACGGGTGCCCTCGCCTTGCTGGAACAGGTGCCGGTTCTGCTGGAACTGCTGCTCGAAGGCCTTCTTCTTGGCGCGGGCGATGTCGATCTGGTCCTGGGCGAACAGCGCCTGGGTGTAATAGGTCAACACGCGCACCAGCAACGCCTGGCTCTTGTCGCGAAAACTTTCGTCGGCAAACAACGCCTGGGCCACGCCTTTGCGGTAATTGGCATAGGCCTCGTAGTCGAACAGCGGCTGTTGCAGGCTGAAGGTGGAGCCGTAGCTGTTGTAGTTGCGGTCGTCGTGATAATTGCCGCCGCGCCCGTCAGGCAACGTGGCCTGGGAATTGTTGCGCCCCTTGTTGTAGTTGTAGGACAGCTTGGGCAGCAGCCCGGCGCGGCCGATGGTGCGGTTTTCCAGGCCGGCGTCACGTTCCTTGATCGCGCCGAGGAACACCGGATCGTTGCGCAAGGCTTGCTCGTACACATCGAACGGGCCCATGGCGGCGTGGGCGCTGGTGCAACTCAACAGCACAGCGAAGAACACAGGTTTCATGTTCATTCCTCAGTCAACGCGGAGCCGGCGCGATCCAGCAACGGCTTGAACAGGTAGTTGAGCAACGAACGTTCACCGGTGCGCACGAACATCTCGGCAGGCATGCCGGGCTTGATCACCAGGCCGTGGAGTTTTCCCAGCGCCGCCTCGCTCACCGTCGTGCGCAACACGTAATAGGGCGCGCCGGTTTTCTCATCGAGCATCTGGTCGGCCGAGATCAGGCTGACCTCCCCCGGCACACGCGGTGTGCGGCTCTGGTTGAAGGCGGTGAACAGAATATCCACCGGCAAGTGCGTGCCGACCTTGTCCACCAGATGCACCGGCAGGTGCCCTTCCACTTCCAGGCGCGTGCCTTGGGGCACGATCTCCAGCAGGGTTTCACCGGCACGCACCACGGCGCCTTCGGTGTGCACGCCAAGGTTGACCGCGATGCCGTCGGCCGGTGCGTTGATTTCGCTGTGTTGCAGGTCGAACCCGGCGGAAGTCAGTTGTTGTTCCAGGGTCAGGCTGCGCAGTTGCGCGTCGGCCAACTGGCTGCGCACTTCCTTCTGATATTCCTCGCTGTGCTGCTGCAATTTGAGGCGTGACTCGACGATGCCCTGCTCCACCCGACCGCTTTCGCCGGTGTTCTGCGCCAGGTCCTGTTGCACTTGGGACAATTGGCGCTGGTACTCCATCAGCCGGTTGCGCGGGATGTAGCCGTTGTCGGCCAAGGGTTGCAGGTTGCTCAGTTGATCACGCAGGGATTGCGCCTGGGCGGTCAGGTCGCTGCGGGCACGGCGCATGCCGCCGAGTTGCGCAGTGGCGCCGTCGATATTCGCGCGAATGCCGGCCTGCTCGCGGGCGAAGGCCTCGCGACGGCTGCTGAACAACTGACGCTGGCCTTCCAGCACCAACGCCAAGGCGGGATCGGGATGGCTGCTCAGTTCGGCAGGAAAGGTGATGCTGGCGTGGTTATCGCGCTCGCTCTGCCAGCGCGCCACACTGGCCCAGGCCATGCGGTATTGGGCTTGCAGCGAATGCACGTCGGCCTGGTTCTGGGTCTGGTCAAGCCGGAACAGCGGCTGGCCTTGTTTCACCCGCTCGCCTTCACGCACCAGGATACGGCTGACCACACCGGGGCTGAGGGTTTGCACGGCCTTGCGCTTGCCGGACACCACCACCGTGCCCTGCACCGGAATGCCCTGATCCAGAGGCGCGAGGCTGGCCCACAGGAAGAAACCACCGGCGCCTACCACCGTCAGCAGCCAGCCCAGACGGGCAAAAAAACCGGCGTCGCGCTCTTTGACAGGTTGTTCGAAAGTGATACTGCTCATGCGCCTGGATTCCTTCCCGCTTGGTACTGACGACTGAAACTGACGCCAGGTTTGTCTTTCGGCGCTTCCTGCTGGCCGGACAAGGCACGCAGCACCTCTTGGCTCGGTCCGTATGCCTGCAAACGGCCGTCGTTGAGCACCAGCAACTTGTCGGCCTGGGCCAGTGCCGACGACCGATGGGTCACCAGCACCACACTGCTGCCTTGGGCCTTCATCTGCACGATGGCGCTGGCCAAGGCGGCTTCGCCCACGGTGTCGAGGTTGGAGTTGGGTTCATCCAGCACAATCAAGCGTGGCTCGCCATACAGCGCACGGGCCAGGGCCACGCGCTGTTTCTGCCCGCCGGACAGGCCGCCGCCGTTGTCGCCGAGTACCGTGTCGTAGCCTTGGGGCAGGCGCAGGATCAGCTCGTGCACACCGGCTTGTTGCGCCGCCTTGACCACACGCTCGGGGTCGGCCTCGCGAAAGCGGGCGATGTTGTCGGCGATGCTGCCGCTGAACAGCTCAATGTCCTGGGGCAAGTAACCGATATGCGGGCCCAGGTCGTCGCGGTCCCAGCGATGGATGTCTGCGCCATCCAGCCGCACCGTGCCGGCCAGGGTTGGCCATACCCCCACCAGCACACGGGCCAGGGTCGACTTGCCCGAGCCCGATGCCCCCAACACGCCGAGCACCTCGCCCGCGCCCAGGTTGAAACTGACGTGATGCAGCATCGCCACGCGCTTGCCCGGCGGGCCCGCGCTGACCTGCTCGAAACTGACCTGGCCCTTGGGCGCCGGCAAGGCCATCTGCTCGACCTCCGGTGGAAACTCGCGCAGCAACTCATCCAGGCGCTGATAGGCCAGCTTGGCCGAACTCCATTGCTTCCACACGGCAATCAACTGGTCGATGGGGCTGAGCACACGGCCCATCAGGATCGAACCGGCAATCATCATCCCTGCCGTCATATCGCCGCGGATCACCAGGAGTGCGCCCAGGCCCAGCACCAGGGACTGCAAACACAGGCGCAGGGATTTACTCAGGGCGGTGATGACTGAACCGGTGTCACTGGCCTTGTTCTGCAAGTTGAGGAACTGCGCGTGCACGGCAAACCAGCGCTTGCGCAGCGCGCCAAGCATGCCCATGGCCTGGATGGTTTCGGCGTTATGCAAATGGCTGGTGGCCAGTTGGGTCGATTGCTGGGAGAAACCGCTGGCCTCGCCCAAGGGTTTCTTGGTCAGGTATTCATTCAGGCATGCCAGGCCGATCAGCAATACCGCGCCGGCGCTGGCCAGCACTCCAAGCCAGACGTTGAACAGGAAAATCACAAACAGGTAGATCGGAAACCACGGCGCGTCAAAAAACGCGAACAGCGCCGGCCCGGTGATGAACTGGCGGATATGGGTCAGGTCGCCCAGGGATTGCCCCGCATGCCCCTGGCCGCGTTGCAGGTTGCGCTCGAACGCGGCTTTGTAAACGCGCAAGTTGAAACGCCGTTCCAACTGGCTGCCGATACGGATCACGATAAAACTGCGGATCACTTCCAGCGTGCCAATAAAGGCGAAGAAGCCCACGACCATCAGCGTCAACATCACCAGAGTGGTTTCGTTCTGGGAGGACAGCACGCGGTCGTACACTTGCAGCATGTAAATCGACGGCACCAGCATCAACAGGTTAATCAATGCCGTGAAGCAGCCAATACTGATCAAGATGCTCTTGTATTCACCCAGCGCCTTGAATAAGGGCGCAACCGCAGAGGGCTTGGCCATATGTTCTGATCTTCCTTGAGCCAAATTGCGCGCATAAGTTGCCCGAGCCCCGAATAAAGGCCGGCCAACTAATAAAATCGAGTTATAAACTTATAGCGATAACTAAGGCATACGTTTTAATTCAACCACGGCGCCGGATTTAGTGCGCGCTTGATAGTCGCCGTCTTTCTGGCGATTCAAATGGGTGATGCCGCTGCCTTCGGCGTTGAACAGCCAGATGCCGTCCGGTGTGGGCGACCAGGTCAACGGCGTGTCCCCCAGCCATTGCGCGGCACAGGCCACATCACCGCTCAAGCCATTGGCCTGTTCGAGCAGGTCGAGGGCACAGACCTGATCCTGCTGGTGCAATTGCCAATGCCCGGCCAATTGGGCGCTGGAGGGTAAAACAAGACTGCTCGCCATTGCGTGGGCTCCTGCCGACACGAACATCACCTGCAACACGCAGGCGATCAAGTTGAAAAAACGCTGCATCTTCACGCTCCATCCTGGAGGCGCGACGCCGAAACGCCGCGCCTTTGTATCACGCCACGATGTCGCTGACGGCTGCCTGGCCTACGGTGGTGACGAGGAAATCCGCCACGCCGTGCCCGGAGAAGTCGACGGCCAGCGTACCCAGGTTGGTGCCGGATGCGTAGGTCAATACCGCGTCGCCGGCATGCCCGGTGAACGCATTGACGAAGGTCAGGCCCGCGCCTTTGGTAATGCCGCTGAGGTCGATCTTGTCCGAACCCGAAGTGAAGTCAAAGATCTTGTCTGCCGCCCCTGGCTTGGAGTCGGAACTGGCGCCGAACACAAAGGTGTCGTTGCCGGCGCCGCCCCACAGTTGGTCCGCACCGCCAGCGCCGTAGATCAGGTCGTTGCCGGCCCCACCCTTGATGACGTTGGCGGCGTTGTTGCCGATGATCAGGTCGTTGCCTGCACCGCCGAAGGCGTTTTCGATGGTCACGCCCTTGGCGATGGACACGTTGCCCACCAGGCCACCCACGTCGGAGAACGAGGCTTCATTGAGGTTGATCTTCTGGTTCTGGGTGAAACCGGAGAAGTCCAGGGTGTCGTTGCCACCGCCGTCCCACACCGAGAACACAAGCTTGTCGGCGTTGGAGGTGGCGCTGAGGAAATCACGCCCGGTGTTGGAGTTGAAGCCGTAGGTGGTGTCGCCGGCGCGGGTGTTGTAGTTGGCGCCGTAGAGCTTCTGGATCGCGGCAATGTCGTCGATCAGCGGGCCGGAAGCGTAGGCCTCGACGCCGCCTTTGCTGAAGTTCTGGTTGGTGTTGCTCTCGCTCCAGTAACTCATGAGACTGTAGCCGCGCGTGTCCTGTCCATAGGTCGCGTCGTTGTAGGTCGGCGCGCCTTCGCCGGCGTTGTAGTCGCCAGGGTGAGCCAGGCCGAGGGTATGCCCGATTTCGTGGGTCAGGGTCTGCCGGCCGTAGTTGTTCAGGTCCGGGGTCTTGTTTGGCGTGTAGCTGTTGTTGGTCAGGTACCACGAGGTGCCGTCGTAGCCTGCACCGGTGCCGGGCAGGTAGGCGAACGCAGCCGCGCCATCCTGGCCACCGCTGTAGTTGCCAAAGGTCATGTGGCCGTCACCGCCGGTGGCTTTCTCGGTGAACGTGACGTTGGCCACATCCGCCCAGGATTGCATGGCCAGTGCGGCCTGTGCTTTCTGCTGGGTGTTGAACTGGCTGAAGCCCGAGATGCCATGTTTGTTCATGGTGCTCGACGACGCCGAGGTCAGGAAGGTGTAGGTCAGGTCGATCTTGCCATTGCCGTCAAAGTCCCGGTAAGCGGCGCCGTCGCGCAGCAGCTGGGTGGCGGCCTGGTCGACGGTGTAGGACGGTTTGCCATTGATCGTGAGGTTGCCGCCACGGTCATACAGATGGCTGAAGCTATCGATTTGCGAGTAAGCGGTGCTGGCTTGCGCCGCCGACACGTTAGCCTTGTCTTTTACTTTGGACATAAACGTACTTCCTTGTTTGCAAGTGCATCAGTCTTTGATCGATAGGAACCCCGCGGGCGAGATCGTCCTATCACTCGCCTCTTTTGAAGGCGTAAGAAAACTGACACAACTTGAAATCTTTCGTCTACATCTATTTCCAACGTGAAAAAGTCGCAGCCTGGTAACTAATTGAAGTTTTGTGCCGCGTTTATTGGGCCAACTTGATTTTGTCCGACAAAAAACAACCAACCCCTATTTAAATATTAAATAGCGCTAACGCCGCTCAAGTTGAGCGGCGCGCTTATTAAATGGATCCAATATATTGCCACGGTGCCATTGGCAACATTAAACGGCCAGTATTTAAACTAATAACAGGAGTTGTCCCCCATTACCGGGACATACTCCAGCCGGTGTCATGCAATGCCTGTAACAGCGACTCGCCGGTCAAACCCGGCACTTGCACGCCGTCATCGGTGCTCATGGTCTCACCCGCGAGGATGGCATTGATGATTGCCTCTTCTACGGCCTCGGCCGCCGCACTGAACAGCGGCGAGATGTGGTCGTTATTGACCATTTGCAGGGCACTGCTGAACGGCAGGCCCTTGCGCCCGTAGTCCGCCGCCGGCAGGTGCTGGTTGCCGGTGGCGAAGGCCAGGAACAGGTCGCCACTGGAGTCTTCGGTGCCGCCGCCGGTGCGGGCGATGCCGATGGACGCACGTTGCGCCAGGCGCTGGCATTGGTGGGGCAGCAACGGCGCATCCGTGGCGAGGATCACTACGATGGAACCCATGCCTGGCGTGCCGCGCTCGGCGAAGGGCGATGGAATGTCCATCAACCGGCGCCCCACCGGGTAGCCGTCGACGCGCAGCTCCTGGCGCTTGCCATGATTGGCCTGCACCAACACGCCGACGGTCCAACCGCCCTGCTCCGCCGGCAAGCGCCGCGACGCCGTGCCGATGCCGCCCTTGAACTCGTGGCAGATCATCCCGGTGCCACCGCCCACCGCGCCCTCCTGCACCGGACCGGTTTCGGCATTGCTGAGGGCCTCGCGCACATGCTCGGGCTTCACATGTTGGCCCCAGATATCGTTGAGCAGCCCGTCGTAGGTCTCCATCACCACCGGCATGCACCAATACACGGCCGGGTCTGCCAGGCGCTCGCGCTCCAGGGCAATCAGGGTGTCGCGCACAATGCCGATGCTGTGGGTGTTGGTGATGGCCAGCGGCGTGGTCAACAGCCCCGCTTCGCTGATCCACTCCAGCCCTGTGGCATCGCCGTTGCCATTGAGCACGTGGTAGCCGGCAAAGCATGGTTGCTGGCGTGCTTCCCCGGCGCGTGGCTGGATCAGCGTCACGCCGGTGCGCACGTGCTTGCCATCGATACGGGTGTTGAGGGTGCTGTGGCCCACCCGCACGCCCGGTACATCGGTGATGGCATTCAACTCACCCGGTGTACCCAGCCCCAACGTGATGCCCAATTGACGTGCGCGCATAACCACTCCTTACAATTTCTGAAAGACCGGACTCGACCGGCCGCTGATGCAATAGAAAATCACCGACAGGGCCAGCAAGCCGAGGATGATCATGATGTCGCGCACCGATGCCGCGTAGATCAAGGTCGCCAGCAGGTAACCTGCACCGATCACCGCCAACACTGCCGGCAACGGCCACAGCGGCATGCGATACGGGTGCTCGCGATCGCGCAGCAACACCCGGCTCATCAACGCGCTCAACGCCACCACCAGGTACACCAGGATAATCAGCAACACGCTGAACGAGGTGAGGTCGGCCAGGTTGGAACTGAAGCTGAGCAACGCCGACGGGATCGCCAGGAACAGCGTAGCCAGCCACGGCGAATCCCAGCGGGGGTGAATGCGGGTGAACAGTTTGTTGATGGTCGGCGTCCACAGCGCATCGCGCCCGCTGCTGAATACCACGCGGCCGATCTGGATCACGATGGCCACAATCGCGTTGAACACTGAGAGGAAGATCCCGGCGCTGACCAGGCGCGACAGGGTTTCATTGCCATGGCTGGTGAGCAGGTAGCCGATGGGGTCGGGGCTGCTGATCATTTCGCTCAGGGACGGCGCGCCGATCAACAGCGCGGTGATCGGCACCAGCTCAATCACCACCACCAGGCCCAGGGACCACAGCACCGCCTTGTGCACGCCCTTGCCGCCGCACTTCATGTCTTCGGCCAGCAACACCGCCGGGCCGTAGCCGTTGTAGGAAAACAGACCGATGCCCACCGCGCCGATCACCAAGGCCCAGGGCGCGAGGTGCAGCACGCCGTTTTCGACAATCTGCGGCTGGAACAACACACTCGCGGGCTGCACCGGGTTGCCAAAACCGATCACTACGATCACCAGCAAGGCCGCCACTTCCAGCAGCAAACAGGTACCGGTGATCCACGCATTGAGCTTGATATTGAGGATGCCCAGGGCGTAACTGCACACGACGATCACCAGGGCGACGGTTTGCGAATCAAACTTCGTGCCCAAGGCGTTGTTGAGATACGTCGCAGCCCCGGTGGCCAACACCGGCGGGATAAACAGCAACATCACCAGCACGGTAAGGAAGGTCGCATAGCCGGCCATGCCGCCAAACACGCGCTTGGCGTACACATATTCGCCACCGGCGCTGTTGTGGGCGCGGCCCAGTTCGGCGTAGCAAAACGCGAACATCAGCGCGAGCAGGCCCGCCATCACGAATGCCAGGAACACGCCACTGCCCGCCTGCTGGATGGCAAACGGCGCAATCACAAAGACCGAACTGGCCGGCGTCACTGCGGAAACGGTGATGGCCACTACATCGAAGACGCTCAGGGTAGGTTTCAACACGCCGTCGGGCGTGGGGGAAGTGCTCATATCGTTATCCTCTGTCGTTGTTCTTGGTGTGAGGCAGAAACGAAAAATGATGTATGTGTCGGGATATGTTTCCCGTTGAATGATGAAGACGTTATCCGCAGGTGGCTTGTCAGCCAATTCCCCTATTGGCGTACTCCCCTTGACGGCATCCGGCAAAAGCCGAACCCTTGGGCGATCTCTTGCTGGCGGGAGCCTGTGATATGAGCCTGTTTCGTGAGGTCGGCATGCACGCTGGCCTGGGCCGCACCGTCGCGCACATCGGTACCGAGCGTTTCTGGAAACAGTTGGTGCTGTTGCTGCACCAGTGCCTGCCCTTCGATAACGCCCTGGCGATTTTCTACCCGCAGGAGGGTGCGCCCCAGGCCTTGGAAGAATACGACGCCCAGCCCAGCAGCAAACCGGCGTCGATGCTGACGTACCTCAATGGCCTGTACTTGCTCGATCCGTTTTTCCAGGCGTGCCGCGAAGGTTATGCCAGCGGTGTTTATCGCCTGGAGGAAGTGGCACCGGACCATTTCCGTCAGAGTGAGTACTTCCTCAACTACTTCCACGACAACGTGCTGGAAGATGAGGTGCAATTCATCCTGCAACTGCCCGGTGCGGGGACGTTGTCGCTGTCGTTGGGCATGCAGCGGCGGTTCAGTGCCGATGAGACCGGGCTGATGACGATGATGGCGGCCTGGGTACTACCGTTGATGCAGCAGCATTGGCAGCAAAGTACTCAGCGCGCACCGGCCATGGACAGTCAGATCAGGGATGCCTTGAGCCAGTTCGGTTGCGGCGTGCTTTCGGACCGCGAGCTGGAAATCGCCCGCCTGGTATTGCGCGGTTTTTCCTCCAAGGCCATGGCTGAACGCCTGAACATCTCGCCAGACACAGTGAAAGTGCACCGTCGGCATTTGTACGCCAAGCTCGATATCTCGTCACAGCCGGAGCTGTTTTCGTTATTTATCCAGTCGCTGGGACATGATCTGGAGAACCCGTAGATGCTCAATGAAATCGGCGGCGGCGTAGATACCGTCTTATCCAGCACCACAAAAACCCTCGTAGCAGCTGCCGAGCGCAAGCGAGGCTGCGTGGCGGACGTATTGACACCCCGCGATCTGCGGGCCCCTCAACGCAGCCTCGCTTGCGCTCGGCAGCTGCTACGACCCAAACCTTGGGGGTTGCCCGGTGAGCGTCAAGACGGTATCTACGGCCTTGGCGCGGCTGCTTGACGGACCTACAACCACCAAACATCCCAAAGCGGATAATCGTGAATACGCTTTACCAACCCCGCGCGCAGGGGGTTCAACACCACGTAACGCGCGAAGTCTTTCAAATCCTCCTCTCGCCGCACGCCACGATCATGATAGCCCTTCTGCCATAGCCGCCCTTTTCGACCCAGAGCCCGGTTGACCGCCAGGCTGCTGCGCGATTTAAGCCGGCACATCACTTCTGCCAAGGTCTTGTCCCGCAGTTGAACCAACCAATGCAGGTGGTCTGGCATCACGACGAATGCCAGGGAATCAACCCACTCATCTTCATGCGCGTCGCGAAACTGCCTGACAACCAGCCGTCCAAGCCGCCAATCATCAAAGATCGGTTCTCGTCGATTGACCACAGCGGTGAGCAAATACACCCCGCCCACCTGTGAAACCCGCCCTGTACGCAACCGTCCTGACTTGTTTGATATGAGCATTCCTTGCCCCGCTTTATTGAAAGGAGGCAAGGAAGCTACAGACAACAACGTCTAAACAGAGCGCCCATTGGGCGACGAAATGTTACCGATTAGCGGCCCATACGAATGGTGTTCCAGACCCGCGTGCGAATCCGGTCGATATTCAGCGGCATCGCTTCCAGTGCGAACAACTTGCCCATCATGGCCTCGCTTGGATAGATCTTGGTGTCGCCCTTGATCTCTGGATCCACCAGGCTGTCCGCCGCGCTGTTGCCGTTGGCGTAATGCACCGAGTTGGTAATGTCCGCCATCACCTGGGGTTCCAGCAGGTAGTTCATGAACGCGTAGCCGGCCTTTTCATCCGGGGCATCGGCAGGCATGGCCACCATGTCGAACCAGATCGCGGCGCCTTCCTTGGGGATCTGATACCCGATCTTCACGCCGTTCTTGGCTTCCTTGGCGCGGCTTTCGGCCTGCAGCACATCGCCGGAGAAGCCGACGGCCACGCAGATATCGCCATTGGCCAGGTCGCCGGTGTATTTCGAGGAATGGAAGTACGCCACGTAAGGCCGCACTTTCATCAGCAAGGCTTCCGCCTTTTTGTAGTCCTCCGGGTTCTTGCTGTGAGGCGCCAGCCCCAGGTAATTGAGGGCGATGGGCAACAGTTCCGGGCCATTATCGAGGATGGCCACCCCGCATTTGCTGAGTTTTTCCATGTACTCGGGCTTGAAGATCAAGTCCCAGGAGTCCACCGGAGCGTTATCCCCCAGCACGGCCTTGACCTTGTCGATGTTGTAGCCAATGCCGGTGCTGCCCCACAGATACGGGAAGCCATGGGCATTGCCCGGATCGTTGTTCTCCAATGCCTTGAGCAGCACCGGGTTGAGGTTTTTCCAATTGGGCAACTGGCTCTTGTCGAGCTTCTTCAAGGCGCCGCCCTGGATCTGCCGGGCCATGAAGTGGTTGGACGGAAACACCACGTCATAACCGGAATTGCCAGTCATCAGCTTACCGTCGAGGGTTTCGTTACTGTCGTACACGTCGTAGCTGAAACCGATCCCGGTCTGCTTCTGGAAGTTCTTCGTGGTGTCTGGCGCAATGTAGCTCGACCAGTTGTAGATCTTCACCGTCTCGGCGGCCTGGCTGATAGAGGCCACCAACATCAAGGGCAACAGGGCAATGGCTTTCATGGTTCGATTTCCTGGCGGTTTTAGGGCTGTTTTTATGGCAGGCGATCAAGGATCAAAGCGTTACAGAATCAGTACGTAGGTCTTGCGCACGCTTTCCTGGATATCCCAGATTCCGGTGCTGTTGGCCGGCAACATCAGTGCGTCGCCGGCTTGTATGTGGACGGTTTCACCGTTGTCGGGGGTGAAGGTGCAGCGGCCCTGGATAAAGTGGCAAAACTCCTGGGATTTGATCTGCCGACGCCAGCGGCCTGGGGTGCAGGCCCAGATGCCGGTTTCGACACCATCGCTGCGCTCTACGCTCAAGGTGGAGGCCACCGCAATCGGCTCGCCCAAGGGCACGGCCACGGGTAATGAGTCCGGCAGGTGGGCATTCAGCGTGTCTTTGAATTGCGTGATGCTCATGGGGTTTTCCCGTGTAAGTGAAACGACTCAGTGCATGAACCCTTCCATGAACCCGGCCACGCCGGTCGCCAGCTTGCGGCGCCAAGGGGCGGTGTTGGGGTTGGCCAACACCTGGTCTTCATGGACAAAACTACGAATGATCGCGTTGTAACCCAGCCAGCGGCACGGTTCGGGTTCCCAGGCCTTGAGCGCGTCAAGACCGCGCTCGCGGATCACCCAGGGTTGATGGGTCAGGGGCGTGTCGCGCCCGAGGATCAAATCCGCCAGCGTGCGGCCCCCCAGGTTGGTGGCACCCACGCCCTCCCCGCCGTACCCGCCAGACAGCGCGATGCCGGTGTTGTGGTCACAGAGCATGTGCGGTCGGAAATTACGCGACATACCAAGGTTGCCGCCCCAGGAATGGGTAATCCGCACGTTCTTGAGCTGTGGGAAGAGTTCGCCGAACAGGTAGCGACGCAGCTCCACTTCGCTGTCAGTCAGATCGAAGTTGTGGCGCAACTTGCCAGCGAACTGGTAACCGCCGCGGGCACCGAACACCAGTCGGTTATCCGCCGTGCGCTGGCCATAGGTGACCTGGCGGCTGCTTTCGCCAAAGGCCTGGCCGTGGCGCAGGCCAATTTCGCCCCAGGTGCTGGCAAGCAGTGGCTCAGTGGCGACGATCAAACTCTGCACCGGCAACTGGTAGCGGCCCAAGGGCGGCAAGGTGTTCGCGTAGCCCTCGACGGCGGGCACTACCCAGCCGGCGCGCACACTGGCCGTCGCGGTGCGCAGGCTGCCGGACTGCCACTGGGTGACCGGACTTTTTTCGTAAATCGTCACGCCCAGGCGCTCCACGGCTCGCGCCAGGCCGCGCACCAGCTTGGCCGGGTGGATCGTCGCGACGTGGGGTGCATAGATACCGCCATAGGGTTTGGCGATGCGGATCTGCTCCGCTAACTGCTGCGGGCTCAGCCAGCGGTAATCGGCTTCGCTGAGGCCTTGGGCGTAGAGCTTTTCCAGGTAGGCCCGCAGGCTGGCCTCCTGCTCGGGGTAGCGTGCCGCGCAGTAAAGGGCGCCGCCCTTGCGGTAGTCGCAGTCGATGCCTTCGCGGGCCAGGACCTGGGCCACTTCATCGGGAATGCCGTGCAGCAGGTCGAAGGAGGCGCGGCGTTGTTCAGGTGCCAGGCCGGCCAGCAGGCGGTCTTCGCCCAGCAGGTTGCCCATCAGCCAGCCACCGTTGCGGCCCGATGCACCGAAGCCGGCGGTTTGCGCCTCGATGATCGCGATTTTCAGCTCAGGTGCCTGGCGTTTCAGGTAGTAGGCGGTCCACAGCCCGGTGTAGCCGGCGCCGATAATGGCCACATCGACGTCCAGGTCGTGTTCCAGGGACGGCCGCGCCACCAGCGGGTCGTCCAGTTGGTCCATCCATAAACTGATGTTGCGCCATGCCGGCATGCCAAGCTCCCCACCCACGTTTCGATGGGGTGATCCTAGAGCCGGCGGTTATTCGCTGTCTTGCGCGCGTGCACGCAGGGAAATTTGTTTGACGTAGGCCTTGGGCGATTGGCCGGTGTGCTGGCGGAAGGCGCTGTAGAACGCCGACAGCGAATTGAAACCGGCGGCAAAGGCCAGGTCGTCGACCTTGATCGGCGGCTGCGCCTTGTCCAGCGCGGCGAGCAAATGCTGCAGCCGCGCCTGGTTGACGTAGCGGTAGAAGCTTTGTCCGAGTACTTGATTGAGCAGGTAAGAAATCTGATTACGGCTGTATCCGCACTCCTTGGCGACCCGCTGCAGGTCCAGGTCCGGGTCCAGATACGCTTGCTTGCGTTCGAAATACTGCTGCAAGTCATTGGCCATATGCCCCAGTTGCTGGGGGGACAGGCCTAGGCGGCTGACGCTGGGGCGCTGGGCCTGGGACGGTTGTTCGTGCACCAATGAGGCGTATTCATTGACGCGCCAGATCAGCCCGTCGCGCACGGTGATGGCCTCGCTGGTACGGAATGACACCAGCCCCTGGCCGCCACGCAGGGTGATGCGGTACTGGATAAAGGCGGTATCACCGTCGGCGCGAATGCGGTCGGTGTGTTCAATCGCTTCGTCAGCCTGGCGGGGCATGCTGGCTTGCAGGTAGTCGCGCAGCTCGGCGTAACCGACTACGCGGTTCTGAAAAAAGTCGTGGTATTGGATATCCGGGTGGTAGTAGGACATCACCCCGTCCAAGTCACGATGGCGCCAGCACAGGTGATGACGTAACACCAGGTCACCCGTGGCTTGGGTGTGCAGGCAATCATCGTCAGGGGCGATGTCAGGCATGTTCGGCTCTGCGGCGGGGTAGACCGTGGAGATTGCCGAAATTCGCTGGTGCGTTCAATGGCCAGGCGCACTTTTGACTAATGGCTATTTGCCCAGGTTTCAGTAGGACCTGACCCACGTCAACCTTTAGGAAAACAACCGCCGAACGGGGCGAAAAAAGTCACCTCCGGTTGAGAACGAATGCTATTTTTGAAACCAACCCTGCCAAGACCAGTGACGGTCATGGCCCCCTGCCGCGAGCTAAAGGAAGCGCTCAATGATCAAGGTGGGCAACATGAATAAAGTGACGTTCCCCAACGCCTGCCAGCTGATGCGCTGGCATTTTCATCCGATGGGCTTCGAGGGCAGCATGGACGCGCCCGGCAGCATGATCGTGCGCCTCTTCGACCGTGCCAGCGGCGAAACGCTGATTGCCATCGCCGGCATTCCCTGTGCCACGGTAATGAATGCCGCCGACGTGGAGCGGATTATCGAGGCGGTGGAAGATGAGTTGGAGTCGTTTGTGCCGCCTTTATCCCTTCGGGCGTGATCGATCAGCCTTTAGCTGCGCTGATCGTCAAAAAACGCCTTCTTCCCGTCTACACGCTCCGAGGCCTTAGGCATATTCACTGCCTGGCCTTCGGGCTTTTCCACATACCAGTAGCAATGGCTGACGGCCCGGGTGATGCCCACGTACGCCAGGCGCAGCACTTCGTCCTTTTGCGCCGAGTCATAGGGTTCGCTGTCGCCAGATTTACCCAGGCCAGCCATGCGATAGACCTGGTTCTTATAGGGCGAACTGGTCAGGTGCTGGCAATCTCCCAGCAGAAACACGGCGTCCGCCTGCAAGCCTTTAGCACTGTGATAGGTCAGCTGTTTCAACCTGCGTGACTGAGCCGGCAAGCTAGAATCCACATTAACTACTGACTGAATATGCTCTTTAATCAGTAGCTTATCGCTACTTTTTCGATACAGCATTAATACTGAATCGCCCTTTTGATAGTGCTCCAGCAACTGGCGACCCAGCGCCGCATCGTCACGCACCAGTACCTTGACTGGCTCCAACGCCTTGGGCGTGCCACTGGCCTTGGCTTTCTTGCCGGGGATGGCCGGCGCGGCGCGTACGATGTGCTCGGCAGCGTCGATGATGTGTTGGTGGCTGCGGTAATTCTCGCCCAGCATCACGCGGGTGGTGCTGGGTGACGGGAATTCCTGATCGAACTCCATGAAATACTTGGGCGAACTGCCCCGCCAGCCGTAAATCGATTGCCAATCATCGCCCACGCACAACAACGAAGAATACTGGGCACCGCGCCCCACGTGCATGGCCGGGCCACGGCTGCGGATTTCCCGCAGGCTGGCACGGATCCACGAGACGATCTGCGGCGACACATCCTGGAACTCGTCAATCATCAGGTGCGACAACGGCCGTAGCAGTGGGTCGCTGAGCAACTTGAGGTTTTCCGGGGTGTTCTCGCCGAACAGCGAGAACATGCGGTTGTAGGTCATGATCGGCGGCGACTGATCGAGTAGATGATCTTCCAGGGCTTTCCAGAAAATGCTCAAGGCCTCGAAGAAGAAACGGTCAGGATCGTCCTTGGCGAAGGTCATCTTGCCCACGGCCGTCGGCACGTCCAACCCAAGGTTTTCGATAAAGCCGGCGGCCATGACAAAACTGTCCAGCAACGGCGCGGACGCCAGTTCGCCTTTGACCTTGTAATCAAACCCAGGGCCCGCGCAGGCATCCCCCGCCAAACTGCTTAAAAGGCGCCTGGACGATTCGTAACTATCAAGCCAAATCAATGGCTTACGACAGAAAGCTTGAAACAGGGTGCGCTTAACCGCCCATTCCGCACGCACTGACAGCTTGGCATTGGGCCGGCTGAGCTGGGCGTTTTCCCGGGAATCGAATCCCAGCACCACCCACGCGTCCAGCTCGGGGATGTAACCATGGCAATGGAACTGAGCGCCGTTGATCTCGATAGTCTGGCGATTGGATTCAATGCCCTTGATCGGCCACGCACCAGCGCGAAACCACAGGTCTTCGATCACGTCGCAGAGCTCTTCATCGCGTTTGGCCGCCAGTTCGGTCACTGCCATGCGCTTTTGCACATCCGGGTGATCACGTTCCAGCTCCTTGAGCTGCAGGCCATGCCGGGCCAATGGCGCGATCAGCTCTCGAAAGCGCGGGTGCTGGCCGTGTAGCCGGTGGTAGCAGGCATTCATCTGCTGACGCTGGGCGTCGTTGATGCGCAGGTCGAACGGGTTATTGTCAGCATCCTCGACACCCGCGTTCAGGTTCTCGAACGCTTGCAGACGCTCAAACCCCGGCAGACTGCGGACCATCGGGAGGATGCGCGAGTGAAAAGTGCGCACCACCGCCTGAGCCTCTTTCAGGTCAAGGGGTTGCCCCCACAGGCCAAGAATCTCCATGAGCTTGTTGATGAAGTCTTTGCGCGATTCGCGGGTGAAGGTCACCACGGTCATCGAGCTCAATTCAAAGCCCAGGTAATGGGTGAGCAGCAGGATGCGCAGGACCAGCGAGGTGGACTTGCCTGCACCGGCGCCGGCGATCACGGAAGTGGATGGCGTGTCGCTGAAAATCATCTTCCATTGCGCCACACTGGGCTGGGCATGGGCCGGCAGCAAGCGGGCGACGTCGGCCTTGATGCGTTTCTTCACGTGCGTTGTCAGGGGCAGGCGCCAATCATCGAACAGGCTGTCATCAATACCGGGCGCACGGTGCTCATCGGGGCGAAAGTCGCGGATCAGCAGGACTTGGCGGCCCTCCTCGATGCCATCGGCCTTGCCTTCGCGATAACCATATTCCACACCCGCTTCGTGACCACTGCGAAAACCGTCAGCCTGCCCGTGCAACCAGGAAAACCGGTGCTGTGCGCGCAATCGGGTGAGCCCATGGCCGAACAGGCGCGCGGCCAAACGCTTGAGCAAGGGCATTTGCGCCAACGGGCGCAGTTCGGGAGGCAGATCAGGCTTGTGTTGCGGCACGCGGACTCCTGCGGTGAGCTAGATGGTGACAAGGGCGCCATGGTCGCCGGAATCGGCGCTCAGTTCCAGCCAATTGCTTTGTTGTCATGCAGTTAGGCGATGAAATGAAAGTTAAAACGCCACTAACCAATCGGTTCCACTGATAGGAATCAGGCATTTTTTACGCTTTTTATCGATCATGCCCTGCTGGATCATAGGCGCCATCAACAGGAGACGATCATGCTGGAACTTCGACCTTTCAACTCCCTGGGCGGCGCCCACCATGGCTGGCTTGACGCCCATCACCATTTTTCGTTCGCCGAGTACCACGACCCCAAGCGTATGCACTGGGGCAATCTTCGCGTGTGGAACGACGACATCATCGCGCCAGGCACGGGCTTTCCACAGCATCCGCACCGTGACATGGAAATCATCACCTATGTGCGCGAAGGCGCCATCAGCCATGCCGATAACCTGGGCAACAAGGGCCGGACCGAAGCCGGTGACGTGCAGGTCATGAGTGCAGGCACCGGGATCGCCCACAGCGAATACAACCTGGAAGCGACGCCGACCCGGATTTTCCAGATCTGGATTATCCCGAATGAAGCCGGTTTGCCGCCGTCCTGGGGCGCCAAGCCGTTCCCCAAAGGTGATCGTGAGGGGTTTGTGACCCTGGCCAGCGGCAAAAGCGGTGACAGCGAAAGCCTGCGCATCCGCGCTGATGCCCGCCTGGTGGCAGCCAACCTGAAAGCCGGGGAAACGGCAGAGTACCGCCTGGACACTGGACGCCGTGCCTATCTGGTGCCGGCCAAGGGTGTGATTGAAGTCAATGGCTTGCGAGCGCAAGCGCGAGACGGTGTTGCGGTTGAGGACGAGCAGGTGCTGCGGGTAACGGCGGTTGAAGACAGCGAGATCGTGTTGGTTGACCTCGCCTGATGTCGGAGTAGCCCACGTAGATGGGCAATCGCAAGTTTCGGGTCACAGCTGTCGAGCCTTGGCGAGGCTGCGTGGCGGACGTATTGACACCCCGCGATCTGCGGGGCGCCCAACGCAGCCTCGCTTGCGCTCGGCAGCTGCTACGGGGGTTGCGGGGTTACTGCGAAATGGCGCCGTCCACCAGGACCTGGGCCTCTTCAACCAGTTGCTTGAGGTGATCTTCGCCAATAAAGCTCTCGGCGTAGATCTTGTAGATGTCTTCGGTGCCCGATGGCCGTGCGGCGAACCAGCCGTTTTCGGTCATCACCTTCAGGCCGCCAATGGCCTGATTGTTACCCGGCGCATGGCTGAGGATCTGCTGGATGCTTTCCCCAGCCAGTTGGGTAGAGGTCACCTGCTCCGGCGACAGTTTGCCCAACAACGCCTTCTGCGCCGGGGTGGCTTTGGCATCCACACGAATAGCGAACGGCTCACCCAACGCATCAGTCAGGCCACGGTAGATCTGGCTCGGGTCCTGGCCTTTGCGCGAGGTCATTTCTGCGGCGAGCAGCGCCGGGATCAGACCGTCTTTGTCGGTGCTCCATACGGCACCGTCTTTGCGCAGGAATGACGCACCCGCGCTTTCTTCACCGCCGAAACCCAGCGAACCCTCGAACAAACCATCGGCAAACCACTTGAAGCCTACTGGCACTTCGTACAGGCGGCGGCCAATGCGCGCCGCAACGCGATCAATCAACCCGCTGCTGACCACGGTCTTGCCCACGGCCGCATCGGCGCGCCAGTCGGGACGGTTCTGGAACAGGTAGTCGATGGACACCGCCAGGTAGTTGTTCGGCGCCAACAGGCCACCAGATGGCGTAACGATACCGTGACGGTCGTGGTCCGGATCGCAGGCGAAGGCCACGTCGAAACGCTCCTTGAGCCCGATCAAGCCCTGCATGGCGTAGCTGGAAGACGGGTCCATGCGGATCTGTCCATCCCAGTCGACGCTCATGAAGCGGAAGGTGGCATCGACTTCAGTGTTCACCACGTCCAGATTCAACCGGTAGTGCTCGGCAATCGCCGACCAGTAGCGCACCCCTGCTCCACCCAATGGGTCAACGCCCAGGCGCAGATCAGCGCTGCGGATGGCGTCCATGTCGATCACGTTGGTCAGGTCGGCCACGTAGCTGTTGAGGTAGTCGTGGCGATGGGTGGTGTCGGCCTTGAGTGCCTGGGCGTGGGTGATGCGTTTGACCCCGGCCAGTTTATTGGCGAGCAACTCATTGGCTTTGGCTTCGATCCACTTGGTCACGTGGGTATCGGCCGGGCCGCCGTTGGGTGGGTTGTACTTGTAGCCGCCACTTTGCGGCGGGTTGTGGGACGGCGTGATGACAATGCCGTCAGCCAGGCCGCTGGTACGGCCGCGGTTGTAGCAGATGATGGCGTGGGAGATCGCCGGGGTCGGCGTGTATTCGTCGCCTTCAGCCAGCATCACGTGAACGCCGTTGGCCGCCAACACTTCCAGGGCGCTGGCGCCGGCTGGGGTCGACAGGGCGTGGGTGTCCAGGCCGACAAACAGTGGGCCGTTGATGCCCTGGGCTTCCCGGTACAGGCAGATGGCCTGGCTGATGGCGAGGACATGCCATTCGTTGAAGCTCAGCTCGAAGGAGCTGCCACGGTGGCCGGAAGTACCAAAGGCCACGCGCTGGGTGGAGATCGCTGCATCAGGCTGGCCGGTGTAATAGGCCGTCACCAGTCGCGGGATATCCACCAGCAACTGGGCTGGCGCCGGTTTGCCCGCAAAAGGACTGATTGTCATGCATGAACCTCGGAAAGAAGGATATGGAAAAATCGCAGTTTACTAAGTGTTGGACTACGGTGCGACGGTATAGATCCTACAACCGTCAGAGAAACTTCACGCAGTCTGCGCCTGCCGCAGCGCTTCACTCAACGCTGCCAGGGCAACATCCAGGCTGGCTTGCCCACGAAAAGCATGGCTCAAGCGCAAGTTCTGATGATGCAACCCGCTGACACTGAACAGCTCGCCGGGTGCAATGACCACTTGCTGCGCCAGCAAACGCTGGAACACCTGGCGCATGTCCACTGCTCGGGTGGACTGCAGCCAGCAGGCGGCGCCTGCGTTCGGCATGCGGCAGGTCACCTGGTCGCCCAAGTAATGCAGCAGGCGCTGACTCATATGCGCGGCTTGCTCGCTCAGCTGTTGGCGCAATGTGCCCAGATGCTGATCAATCCGTCCGTTTTGGTACAGGCGCGCAATCGCACGCTGGCGGATCGACGACAAGCGGAATGAGCGCAGCAGGAACTGGCGCTGCAATTCATTGCTCATGCGTCGGGACAGTAGATAACCGTAAGACGCTTCCGAGCCAAGTGTGTTCTCGAATGAAGAAAACACGATCAGTCGCTCAGGGTTCACTTCTTCACGCAATGCCGTCTGCGGCGCGCCGAAACCCAGCTCACCAAACGTATCGTTTTCCAGCAACCAGCACCCGTACTGGCCCAGCAACCGGGCCGCGTCCAGGCGATCGTCGACCGACATCGCCACGCCAGAGGGCAGGCTGACCGTAGAGGAGAACAACACCAGATGCACCGCCTCTTCACGCAGCAGCCTTTCCAATGCGGCGCGATCCAGGCCGCCCTCCGGCGTCCAGGGAAGTTCGATGATGTGCACCCCGGCGTCCTGCAACAGGCGCAGGATCAGCCAGTCGCAGGGCGATTCCACAATCACGGTGGTGCCGCGCAGGCCCAGCACTTCGATCAGAATGTCGAGCACGCCGCGCAGGTCGGCACCGATATACACGTCGTCAGCATGCCAGCAGTGCGTTGGCGACGAGGTATACCGGGCCGCCAGCGCCGCCCGCAATTCCCACACACCGCAAGGCTGGGACCACGGCTGCAGATGCGATGGATGCTGGCGCACGAGCTCACGCTCCAGCCTCAGCAATGTTTCATCCAGGGAGCCTAGCAACGCCGGCTCGTCGCTACTGAGCACCACCATGCCGGGGCGCCGGGCTGCCGCGTAGAGGCGGTCGAGCAGGTCCCCGCCGCTCCACGCCAAAGGGTTTATCGACTTTGGCCAAGCGTAGTACCCCGACTTGGCCACTGAATAGACCCTGCCCTCCTTCTCCAGCAGCGCGTAGGCGTACTGGATCGTCGAAATCGACACGTTCAGGCGCACGGCCAACTGCCGCAATGACGGCAATTTTACCCGGGTGTCGGTACTGGCTTCATTGATCAGGCTGATCATGTAGCGATAGACCGCCTGATACGCAAAGTCCGCCTGACGCTCCGTGCGCGGCGTCATCGCTCGGACAATTGCACAGTCTGGGCGGCGCCATGGGCCCTTGCGACTGGACGCCTGCGTTTAACACTGAGCCGAGGCCGCTTGCCGTACAGGTGCTGCAACAAGCACAGGGGCAAGCCGCTGGTGTCCGTTACCCACTGTTGCAGCATCTCGGCGCAGGGTTTGCCCTGAAGGACTTTGTGCAACTCGGGCAGCGCCACCAGCATGCCCGGATGGCATTGGCGCAAATAACCTTCCAGTCGCTCGCCGTGATGAAGAAACGGCGAGAACAACAGGCAGGTCAGTTGGGTTTCATCCAGGCCAAAGAACTGTTGTGCGTAAGTAGCCGACAGAATGCGGCCTTCACGGGTCCCGACCTCCGCGAGCACATCGTCGGACATGCGCAGACGGCGCAGGTAAGAAGCGGCTTGCTGCACAAAGTCTTGCACCCCTTCTTCATACTCCAGCTCACGTAGGCTCTCGGCCTGCAGTCCGCGCAGATGAGCCATCAGCAACGGATTGGAATAAGCCGGATGGCTAAAGTGAAAGCCCAGCGGGTCCGGCGTATAGGCCATGAACTCGGTCAACAAGGTTGTCGACATGAGGTCGACATCTTCCAGTAGATCGGCGATGCCGATGTAGGCCAAGTGACGATGCCCCGCCTTGCTCGGGTTATCGCTCGCCACATAATGCTCACCGAACAGATCCCGGTAATAGCCATCGCTCCACTCGTCCATGCACGCGAACAACGCGTTGAGCGAGGATGGATAGCCATTTGGCACGGCGAGGCCCGCGTTCTGGGCGGCTTTCTTGAGCCAGGCAAAAAACTGACGTTGTTTGCGCGGGGAGTCGCCACTGACCAGTGCATGGACGCCGCCATTGCAGGTGGTGACCCGCTGGTAGAAATCACCCATAGCCAGGTAAGTGTCGTTACACAGTGTGGCGCGGCAGTCGCCCGCGCTCAGGTGGCCCATCATCAACATATTGCGTTGGCTGGCCTCACGCCCGGCCGCCGAGGCGGGGCGGTGGTGATTGAAGGGCTGTACTTCCCGGTTTTCCACCACCAGCAACTCGACGCGCGGATCGTCATGCAGAAACAAGCGACCATAGCCGCGATTGATCGTCTCGAGGTGCCCCTCAGTCATGCCCGCGTGCCGCAACGTCGCGACTCTCAGTTCAAAGGTGCGCGGCGCCCGGCCGGCAATGGTCAATTGGGCCGCGCGCAGTAACGCCAGGGTATAGCTGCTGACTTCGCCCCCGCTGTGGGCGACCAGCACCTTGAAATCCCCCACCTGCTCCATGCCCCCTGCCGCCACAACGATCCGTTGGACCAGTAATTGAAGAGCCGTGCGGCTCGCGCGATTAAGATGCCCAATCAAACGCTGCAGAACTTGCTGATAAACATGATTCATAGCTTGTTCGTGAATAGTGCTCATAGTTCTACTACCCGAGTTGAAATATCAGTTTCGAGCAACTACTGACCGTATCTGCCCGACCTATTGTGCGTGTAGGAAAATCGCGCACCGCGTTGTGCGTCGATGGATAAACACTAGCACCGCGCAACAAAACGACATGGATCTCCTTGGGTGCTCACCTCAACACTGAGACCATGCAACCCAATGAATTTAAAGGGGTTATCTTGATAAAAGCGCACCCTTAGGACTCTTCCGACAAGCTCCTACGCATTTTTAACCAACCTTTTAAAGAAGTGTCCGACAAACCAGACTCAAGCAACTTTCTTTTTGTGCAAGCCGGCAGCCTGTATGAAAGTACCTGCCTTGCGGAGTTCGCATGTTCGCCGCACTCATCGTTCAAATAACTACTTGATTCAATCATTGCTCAATCCTTGAGATGAAAGTGAAGGCGCAATTATCAGCGTTGTAATAATGATTAATAGATACAGAAGCTGGCCGAAAACCAGTGCAGATGAGCGACCGCTGGCACGTAAATGTCGCGCACACAAAGACGCCGCGCTGGGATTCAGGGCGGCGTCAGGGAGGAACAGCAGGATTTAGGGGCTAACGTGCCAGGTCGGCACCTTTCGGGGCGGGCGGGTTAAGCCCTGTCAAATGGCGCATTTGCCCCCTTCACTCAGACACGGGAGCATTCATTTACGAATACTCCTACAGCTCAAACAGCCGCAACCTGCAACGCAACACGCTCGCGGCACGGGCATTCGTCCATATAACGGTGGGCTTCCACGAACTGATTGAACGGGAACACCGTGGTTTTCAACGGCACCAGCACGCGGTCGGCGGTCAATTGGTTGATATCACGCAATGCACGCTGTAACGCCACACGGTCCTGGATGATGCCCAGTTCCGGTTTACCGGTGAAATTACCGATGCAGTGCACGAAGAACTGAATATTCTTCTGGAACGCCGCGCACGCTGGGAACGGCGTCTGGTTTCCGCCCTGTAAGCCATACAGCACCAGGCTACCTCGGGGTGCCAGCACGTCGCCGAGCAAGGACATCTGCGGGCCGCCCAAACCATCGAAGACCACGTCGACGCCGCGGTTGTCAGTGAACTTGTTGATTTGCATCAGCAGGTCCTGCTCTTCGGTGGCAATCACCTTCTCTGCCCCAAGGGACAACAGGTAGTCACGCTCGGTGCTGTCCTTGGTCGCGGCAATCACCCGCACACCCAAGGCCTTGCCCAGCTGTACAAAGGACGGACCGGCGCAGTGACTGGCGTCGGTGACCAGCGCAAATTGCCCCGGTTTGACCCGGGCCAGATCCATATAGGCAAAGTAAGCAATCAACAGCGGCGTGTAGTGCACGCTGGCTTCGATAGGGCTCAGGACGTCCGGGTAACGGGTCAGGGCCGAACGGGGCAAGACGATCTGCTCGCCATACACCGGATAATCATTGGGGCTCTCGGCCGGAAAACTGGCCACTTTATCGCCCACTGCCAAGTCATCTACGCCTTCGCCAAGGGCGACAACCACACCGGCCATCTCATGGCCCAGGCCTGATGGAAGACGGGCATGGGACGATGCCAGGTTCTGGCGCCACAAAATGTCATACCAACTGATGCCAATCGCCTCGACACGCACCTGCACTTCGCCCGGTGCGGGCTGCGCGGCTGCATGCTCTTCGCATTTGAGCACCTCGGCCGGACCAAACTTGTGAAAACGGATCGTGCGGGACATCGCAAACCTCGTCAAAGTAACCTCTAATGCCATGAACTTTATCTGGGCTTTGCGGGTAAGACCACAGGTCGCCATTAATAGTCGACATGCCTGTCATTGATTCCACGTATAAGAAATAGACCTCAACCATCGTAGGAAAAGTCAATTATCCTGTGCAGAGTACCAGCCTTTCCCCGTAAGATTAATGCTGGTCATCGTTTGTATGTGGCCGCTCTCGTCAAGTCAGCTGACTCTTCCAGGACACAAGATGAACCGTAACGACCTGCGTCGTGTCGACCTTAACCTCTTGATCGTATTCGAAACCTTGATGCACGAGCGCAGTGTGACCCGCGCCGCCGAGAAGCTATTCCTCGGCCAGCCGGCCATCAGTGCGGCATTGTCACGCCTGCGCGGGCTGTTTGACGACCCGCTGTTTGTGCGCACCGGCCGCAGCATGGAGCCCTCGGCCCGTGCGGTGGAAATCTTCGCCCTGCTCTCCCCGGCCCTGGACTCGATTTCCACCGCCGTCAGCCGCGCCGCCGAGTTCGACCCGGCAACCAGCACCGCCGTGTTCCGTATCGGCCTGTCCGACGATGTTGAATTCGCCCTGCTGCCCCAACTGCTCAAACGCCTGCGCGCCGAAGCCCCAGGCATCGTACTGGTGGTGCGTCGCGTGAATTACATCCTGATGCCAGGCCTGCTGGCTTCCGGCGAAATCTCCATCGGCGTCAGCTACACCGCCGACCTGCCGGCCAACGCCAAGCGCAAAGTATTGCGCCGCAGCCTGCCCAAACTGCTGCGTGCCGACAGCGTCCCCGGCGCCCTGAGCCTGGACGACTTCTGCGCCCGCCCCCATGCCCTGGTGTCATTTGCCGGGGACTTGAGCGGGTTTATCGATGAAGAGTTGGAAAAGCTCGATCGCAAACGCCACGTGGTCCTGGCCGTGCCGCAGTTCAACGGCCTGGGTACCTTGCTGGCGGGCACCGATATCCTCGCCACCGTGCCGGATTATGCCGCCGAAGCGCTGACATCGGCCGGCGGCTTGCGCTCCGAAGATCCACCGTTGCCGGTGCGTTCATTTGAACTGCACATGGCGTGGCGCGGCTCGCAGGATAATGATCCGGGGGAGCGGTGGCTTAGGTCGCGGATTCAGATGTTTTTTGGGGATCCCGATAGCCTATAATGGAATTCCACTAAAATCCATAAAACCATTTAATAACAAGGTTTTATAGATAGCTCAGTCCACTGCCGCCTGTCTAAATCCAATGAATTCCAGAGCTTATGGGGGCATAATTAGGGGCAAATATTGACTCTTAAAAAACGGTGCCCCCACCGATGCCCCCAGATAACGCGCCTGTTTTCAGACGAAAACTCAGCGATGCCTTCATCCGCTCGCTGACCGAACCCGGCAAACACGCCGACGGCGAAGTCCCTGGTCTCTACTTGGAGGTGAGGGCGTCGAGCAAGGTCGGAAAATCCCCTTCCAAGTCCTGGCGCTTAAAGTATCGGCTGCACGGCAAGGAGAACCGATTCTCGATTGGTGCGTACCCCGACATCGGGCTGAAGGAGGCACGCGACATTGCCCGCGGTGCACGCCGTGACGTGGCTAACCACATCGCCCCGCTCAAAGCCAAGACCGCCAAGATCGAGACACAGTTGCTCAACGAAGAGCGCACCTTCGCCTACGTGGCCGAGCATTGGTTGGCATTCAAGTCTGCCGAACTGGTGACCAAATCCATCGCGGGTTTCCGCGGAGCTCTGAACAACCACATCTTGCCTGCCATTGGCAAAAAGCCAGTCAGCGAGATCAAGCTGGAGCACATCACCACGATTATCACCGAGCTGCGGCGCCAGCGCACCATGGCCATGGCTCGGCGCGTGCGCACCATCATCCGTGCAATTTTGGGCTTTGCCGAGGGGCGCGGCTGGGTGGAGCGCAACGTGGCACTCAGCAACATCGAGGAGTTGAGGATCCGCCACGTCGTCACCAGCAACCCGGCGATCGAAAGGCCAGCCGACCTAGGCAGGTTTCTGCTGCGACTGGATGACTGCAGCAACGGCAGCGTTGCCACCGCAATGCGCTTGCTGGTCATGTTGCCTGTCCGCCCTGGCGAACTGGTGCAGATGCGCTGGGAAGACGTCGACTTGGTGGGAGCCGATTGGCGTTATGTGGTGGGCAAGACCAAGCATCTGGACAAGAGCAAGCACGTCGTGCCGCTCCCCGAGCAAGCCTTGGCCCTGTTGCGGGAGCTACGTAAAACCCGCGTGGTCGATGAAGAAGGCAAAGGTTGGGTATTCGTCTCGCCGGTCTATCCGGGCCGCCCCATCAATCCAACCTCCATGCTCAAGTCCTTTCAGCGTATTTGGCCGGAGTACGGCATCACAGCACACGGCTTTCGCGCCACCTACCGGACTATTGCCCACGAGCACTTGGGTATCGATCCAATCGTGCTCGAACTGTCGTTATCCCACCGGATGCCAGGAGCTTTGGGGGCCGTGTATGCGCGCGCGCAGCTGTTAGTGCAACGCCGGGAGGCCGCCCAGCAATGGGCGAACTACTTAGACCAGTTGCGGCAAAATGCAGAGCGGATGACGACAGATTGACGATACAGCGAAAAAACTCAGCAGATTGGAGCGGGAAACGAGATTCAAATCTGGCGTCCGACCCATTGAAATCTAAGGGGTTTCTTTTCTTTCTTAAGCAAGAAAAGACTCAATTCTGGACTTGCTTTTGAAAGGTATCAAGGGCCAAACAGGGGTAACCGTCCGGGCAACACATCTTCCTGTCACCGTCGCTTGAGGCGATGTGTCCACCTAAATTGAACTGACACCATTTTTAGCTTTTTAAGCGGACGCCTATGCCACAAGAACGCCGTTCCTATTCCAAGTCCTTCAAGGCCCAGGTCATCGCCGAATGCGCGCAGCCTGACACCTCGATCGCCAATGTCGCGTTGACCCACAATCTCAACGCCAACCTCGTCCATAAATGGATACGCGTGCATGCGCAGAAAAACCTGACACTCCAGACCGCCTTCATCCCGGTCAAGACATCGCCGCCGGTGCCGATGCATCAGGCCCTTTCTGCCACGATCCGAATCGAAGTGCCGTATTCAAAAGGCGTAGTTGTGGTGAGTTGGCCGGCAGAAAATGCAGCGGGGTGTTCTGCTTTCCTGCGAGACCTGCTGCGATGATCCGCATCGACTCCATCTGGCTCGCCATCGAGCCCATGGACATGCGCGCAGGCACTGAAACTGCGCTGGCGCGGGTCGTGGCGGTGTTCGGTGCGGCGAAGCCGCACTGTGCTTATCTATTCACCAACCGGCGCGCCAATCGTATGAAAGTGTTGGTGCATGACGGCGTGGGGATTTGGCTTGCAGCCCGGCGCTTGAATCAAGGGCGCTTCTTTTGGCCAGGCGTGCGGCACGACTCTGAAGTCGAGTTGGATGCAGAGCAACTTCAAGCCTTGGTGCTCGGCTTACCTTGGCAACGCGTCGGTTCCGGAGGAGCCATCACAGTCCTCTAACTCGCCTGCCATGGCATGCTTGCCAGCGCAATTGGCCCATCAGTCTATCGCCGCCACTAGCCCTCTCTGGCAAAATCGGCGGCATGACTTCGCATCCGAATCTCGATCAATTAAACCCTGAAGAACTGCTCGCATTGGCGGCGCAGTTGATCCAGCGCGTCGAAACGATGGACAAGCAAATCACTCATCACAAGTCGGTCAACGAGAAACTGGCCCACGAGATCGCGCTGCTCAAACGCTTCAAGTTTGCCAAGCGCAGCGAGCAGTTGAGCCCGGATCAAGCCAGCCTGCTCGACGACTTGATCGATACGAATATCGCCGCTATCGAAGCCGAACTTGAGGCGCTGCAACCGGCACCTGTCGAAGCCAAAGTGCGCCAGCAACCCAAGCGCGCACCTCTGCCACCGCAGTTTCCTCGCTCACTGATCCATCACGAACCGGACAACAGCCACTGCCAGTGCGGTTGCACCCTCAAGCGCATCGGCGAGGATGTCAGCGAGAAGCTCGACTACACGCCGGGCGTGTTCACCGTGGAGCGTCACATCCGTGGCAAGTGGGTCTGCGATCAGTGCGAAACCGTGATCCAGGCACCAGTTCCGGCGCAGGTCATCGACAAGGGCATCCCGACCGCCGGCCTGCTGGCCCACATCATGGTGGCCAAGTTCGCCGACCATCTGCCGCTGTATCGCCAAGAGAAAATCTTCGGCCGCGCCGGGCTGCCCATCGCCCGTTCGACCTTGGCGCAGTGGGTGGGCAACTGCGGCGTGCAATTACAGCCGCTGGTTGATGCGCTGCGCGAAGCCGTGCTGACGCACGGCGTCGTTCACGCCGACGAGACGCCAGTACAAATGCTGACGCCTGGCGCGAAAAAACTCATCGCGCTTACGTCTGGGCCTATGCCACCAGTCAGTTCTCCAACCTGGCGGCGGTCGTTTACGACTTCAGCCCGAGCCGCGCTGGCGAACATGCCCGAGCCTTCTTGGGCAGTTGGAACGTCAAGCTGGTCTGCGATAACTTTGCCGGTTACAAGGCAGGTTTTGAACTGGGCGTTACGGAGATCGGCTGCATGGCCCATGCCCGCCGGAAGTTCTTCGACTTGCACGCGACCAACAAGAGCCAGGTCGTCGAAAAAGCGCTGCACTACATCGCGGCCTTGTACGAAGTTGAACGAGAAGTACGAGAGCTGGAACCGGGTGATCGGCAGCGAATACGGCAGGAAAAAGCAGCGCCAATCGCCGACGCACTTCATACCTGGATGATCGCTCAAAGACAGCTTGTGCCTGAGGGTTCGGCCATCGCCAAGGCGCTGGATTACAGCCTCAAACGCTGGATAGCGCTGACGCGCTATCTCGATGACGGTGCTGTGCCCATCGATAATAACTGGTGCGAGAATCAAATCCGGCTGTGGGCTGTTGGGCGCTCGAACTGGCTGTTCGCAGGCTCGTTACGCAGCGGTAAACGTGCGGCGGCGATCATGAGTTTGATCCAGTCGGCACGGCTCAACGGGCATGATCCGTATGCTTACTTGAAGGATGTTCTTACACGCCTGCCGACGCAGCGTGCGAGTGAAGTCGAAGAACTGCTGCCGCATCGATGGCAACCAATTTAGTTGCGCAAGATGGGATGCCCCGCGCTTACGTCTTGCTCGCGCCATCGGCCTAAGATGATCCCTCAAGACGTGCCTACCGGACGGTTACTTTGCGGTGGGTGCCAGCGACGCGTCGAAGAGCAGACTTCAGCTATCTACCATGCGATATAGCGCTTGAGCGTGGGATGTCGTTAGCCCTGTACGCTGCAAATTTCGGCGACTTTGCGAGCTGGGAAGCGCGGTCGCGGCGATCACAAGGCTGCCGTGCTTCTTTGCTTGCTCTATCCGATGAGATATCAGGGCTCCATGGTAGCCCTGTCCTCGTGCATTTTTTCGGGTGGCAGCAGTCCCAAGGTAGGCAACTCCATTGCTGGCCAGGTACATCAACGCTCCTGCGACGATTTTTCCATCAGCTTTAAGAACGTAGATCTTCAGACGTTCATTTGGCATCAGTCCTGCGAACGAAGCCTGGCTCAACTGAAGATGCTCTGGTTTGGTATGAAATCCACTCGCATGCACGGCTGCGAACTCAGGAAGCGTTTTTGAGGTAGCCTCTTCGATTTCGAATGAGTGCTGATTCAAGACCACGTTCTCGATGGCGCACGCGAGTTGAAGATGCGTCCACCCCCTCAGCCGCTCCAGCCGCTTCTCCCCCACAAAAGCGTACTGTTCCATAGTCGAGGCCTTTCCGATAAGAGGCGTTACGGTCGAATACTCTGCCGACTCCTTGAGCAAGCTCAATAGTGACTGGGGCCTGCCGGTGCTATCGCCGTAGATGCGATTGAGCATCGGGCTAGGTGATGCCTTCACTTGAAAGCATGGAAAAGTTTCGTTGAAAAACACACGAGCACCAAAAGGGTTTCCACTTATCCGAGACAAGCTCTCGACGCGGGCACACAAATACTCGCTTTCTGCAGCCTCAATTGCATAAGCCATTCCAACATTCATGTGCATAATCCTTATTGCGTGATTTCCCAGAAAGGTAGCGGCAAATTAAACAAAACGCACCTGCAAACACACCTGCTGGTAGATAACCTGCTCCGGCCTCCGCTTTGGGCCGAAAGCATTGTAGCCATCCGGCCCGCTCACCCTCCTAACCCCACGCCATCCGCTTAATCACGCAAGATGTGTTCGGCGGACGCTTACAAACAGGGGCGCTTCGGGCTACGCGATTTGGTTCGACCCACAGCCAATCGGATGAACAATCATCAAGCCGGGGAGTCAGGATCAACAGGGAATGGGCCCCCCACCGAAAAGACAGATCCAGGTTCACTAAACATGGCTCCCGCTTGAGATCATTCATGAGCTTCGACTTTCACTGCTTCGTTCTCCACTACTTAGCATGGAAATTGGTGCTCGGATTCACCATGGACGGCAATTTCTTGCAGCGAGGGACACTCCTGATCCAAGCCGTATTTGGCGCACAGTTCCGCAAGTCGTTGGATTTCTGGCAGACCCGCAAATTCATCGGCACTTAAAGGTTGGATACGCTTGGTTGAATAGCCGCTGGACCAGACGGGGTCAAAAGCTCAGGTCCTAAGCCTCGAATTGAATCGCCATTTGGAGGAAAATTGTATGAATGAACATGTATGATTCGACGCCCTTCATCTCACCTGGCCTTGCGCGCTTATGCCGAATACCCTTGCAATCGATACCAGCGTATTAATCACTATATTGGGGCTGATCGCGGCTGTTTGGGCAGTGGTGCCATCGAGCACTCGCCTGCGCTTCCGGTTGGGAATGTCCTGGTTTGACTGGTGTATTGCGATAGGGGTATTGCTGCTGGTCCACTACCTGGTTTTTGAGCAAGCCTTTCGGTCGGTAGGGCTGTACTACAGTTTTGGCCCATGGAAATGGGGATTCGAAAAAAGCAGTGCGGTCTACTCACTGCTGCTCGGACTAGGGCTGTACATATTATTTCGCGCACGAACGCCGAAACTTGCGAAGGGGAAAATCGACACCTTTGAGGTGCTGGCCAACAATTTTCTGCTGACGAAGCGCTATGACGAACTTTTTACCCTAATTGAACCGCACCTTTTCAAGCTCTTCAAATTCGCCAAGCACCGTTCTTGGCTTATTCGTATCGTCAAGAAAATCACACCAGCGTCGCCCCCTTCGAGGCTCCGTATGGAGAACGGCGAACTGCATCTCTGCGAGGCTCGCGAAGGTGCCGTTAAATCGCGTCTTCGGTCAGTCCTTACCCGGTTAGATTCAAAACTCTCCGCCCGGGATAGTCTTGCGGATAAGGCGCGGGGTCTACTGAAAACCATTCTTAACCAACCGCAATTTGTTGCGTACTTATCTGTGTGTCATCCTTATTTTTGTCTCAAAATCTTGTCGATTCCTGAGGTGGTCCGCGAGGAATTTACAGAGCTTTTTGTGTCCGCACTCATCGCTGACAGCAACAGCTTACTGTACAGCGAGTTAAAAAATAATCGTAACTTGAATGGCCGGTACAGGCTTTCCCTACCGCGTTCGAACCGTATTCTTCACTTCTTTTTTCAAGATATAACTACCGTCGACCACCTAGCCCTGTATCAGCCCATCGGCGAAAATGTTTGTAGATTTATCGATGAAGATCAGAAGCTTATCGAAGCCTATAATCGTCCCCTAGGGTATTACGAACAGATTGGCAAGTACCGGTGCCCCATCTATGCGGGCATCAAATTGTTCGAAATTATGATTCATGAAGGAATACACCAGGGGATACAAGACCACCTCTGGCTATTCTATTTCACGCACTTTACTGACAAGATACTTAAGCAGCTACGAGATCAGCAGCCTGACGACTCGATCCATGAGTGGCCCACACCTTTTCATTTCTTGCTTTATGAGATCGTTAGCATTACCTCAAATTGGATTGATGATTGCTTTGAGGTGAATGTATCTCTAGTAATAGACCAGATTAGTAATGAACCTAGCTTTGATGGTCACTATATATCTAAACAGGCCGGTGAGGCGCTGGGGACCATTACCCAATACATTTTACTTTCAAAAAAAATCGATGATCGGTTCAAGGGATATGTTCTTGAAATCAGCTTGGGGAGATTAGAGCGATTTCAGGATCGAAAGGAAGCAGCCTCGGTGACGCATACGTTCATCAACTCGATAATTTTTGTCAACGGGTATGCTAAGGAAGGTTATCACCAAGAGCTTTATCGGATTTACAAGAAACTTGATCACGTTCTGAGGCACAACGTGAAGAGCTTTGATCAAGCGATAGAAAAATGCATGCAAGAATGACGTGTTTTTTGAAGTGACATTACACTTGGCCCTATACTTATGTCACAGATCATGATGGAGGTACTCTCCGAAATTGAATAACTCAGAGAGCACTGTGAGGGTGATCGCCTTCTTACCCCGCTGCGCCGCCTCTATCCGATTCCAGTTCGTCAGGCCAGCAATTTGCCTCGGGCTTCCTTCGGATTCGCAGTCACCCGCGACACCCTCGCCTCTGGCTAACACTTCCCCTTGCCGGGTGTGTAGAGGGGCTTTCACCTCCAAGTCACCAGCGAGGCCACCACAGCCAAGCTAGTTGAGCGCTTACGCGCAACGCGCCATGCCTGGCGCACAAACAAAACGCCCCGAACAAGTCGGGCGGTTGTTGGGCTGGCCTTCAGTGGGTTTTCACACAGTCTGGACACAGAGCTTTTATGCGAGTGGTTTATGCGGTCATGTCTTAAGCCAAGACTCAACCACATCGGCGCCGTGCTCGGTTTTCCACTGTTTAAGCCGCGTGTGGTTGCCACCTTTGGTTTTGATAACTTCGCCGGTGTGCGGATTATGGTATTGCTTGGTTTGACAAGCGCGGCGCGTGCGTTTTGCCGGAGCAGAAATACCAACTTGAGCCTGACGACTCGCAGCATTTGGATCGAGGAGAGCGATAATATTATGCAAGCTATAGCTATACTCGCCCAGCAGTCCGCACAGCTTTCGCTCGAATTCGATTTCGCGTTGCAGGCCGGAGTCACATTTCATTGACTCCAAGGCTACTAGTTGTTCGGCCAGATACTTTTCTAGTTCATGAAATTCTGCCAATTTGGACATTTGCATTTCCTAAATAAGATGTTCTCAATGTGTAGCACCACACCGACCTACGCCTAATAATGAGGCCAGGCCGGGCAGCGTTTCCTCTAAAGTCGGACCAGCACCGGATGTTTTCTCCGTCGCCCAGCAATCGGTGACAAGTGGCCGCTCACTCAATAGGGTCCTAAGAAACTAGAAGCGACTCATTGCAACCGAACGGCTCAATTACTTAGCTGATTGGCGAAGCGGCTCACTGCGCCGACGACCTGCCGTGCGCCATCTTGGATCTCGACAATCACCGAACCTGCCTCATTGGCAAGGCTCAGACCTTGCTCGGCCTGGCCCCTGCTGCTGGTAACACTGCGCACCGCTTCGTCTACCAACGTCTGGTTTTGTTGGACCACGCTAACGATTTCCTCAGTTGCCGTGCTGGTACGCCAGGCTAGTTGGCGAACTTCGTCGGCCACCACTGCGAAACCCCTGCCCTGCTAGCCAGCGCGCGCGGCCTCGATGGCTGCGTTGAGGGCCAGCAGGTTGGTTTGATGAGCGATGCCGCCTATGGTCTGCACGATGGAGCTGATCAGCAGCGACTGCTTGCCCAGCGCTTCGATACCGCCCGAGGTCGCTTGCATTTCCTCTGAGATCTTTCGCATAGTCTCCACTGTGTCACGAACCACTGCGGCGCCGCGCTGAGCACTGAGGTCCGTCTTTTGGGAGATTTCAAAAGCAATGCCTGCTGCGGCGCCAACCTCGTTCTCGCGCTCGACCTGATCGGTGACCACTGTGGCGAATTTCACTACCTTGTAGAGGTTGCCCTCGGCGTCATACACGGGGTTGTAGGTGGCTTCGAGCCAGATTTCTCGGCCTTTGCTGTCAACGCGCTTTAAACGACTGGCGACGAATTCACCACGATTAAAGGCTGCCCAGAACTCGTTATATCGGCTAGACGCAGCTTCCTGAGCCGTGCAGAACTTGCTGTGGTGCCTGCCCTTGATTTGCCCTAAGGCATAACCCATACCGCGCAGGAATTGATCATTAGCGGTCAATACGTACCCGCTCAAGTCAAACTCGATGACCGCCGTGGACCGTAGCAGGGCTTTGATGATCGCCTCGTTCTCTCTGCCACTTTCAGTACTATCGGTGACATCACTGGCATATCCCTGGATATGACTCAGCCTGCCGTCCACACCCCGGATCGGTTGCCATACGGTTATCAACCAAAACAAGCGGCCGTCGCTGTGCAGGAAGCGGTAGGTGCCACTTACCGGATCACCGCTGGCCACGGCGGAGCGAAAATTGCGCGAGCACGGCACTTGGGTCTCGTCGACCGGGACGATCTCCCTCATGAGCCGCCCCCTGAAGGCTTCGGCGGTGTAGCCCAAGGTCTGGCTGAACAGCGCGTTGCTGGCGACTATGCGAAATTCTGGATCCAAGGTGATCGAGAGCATTACCTTATCCATTCCCGCGTGCAGTTGCCGCAGTGTTGCCAGTTCATCGTGTTGCGCCTGGATTGTATTCTTCAAATGGGAATTGAACATAGCGGCACCGTTGCAGATTAATGCAAGTTGTTTTTTTTATCAGCCTGAAAGGCCATGATTTGCGGACATTGCGCGGAGCTACGCTAACGGGTTACAGTGCTGGAAGCTCTTGGCCAGACTTACGTTTAAGGTTGTACGCTTTGACCCCACAGAGGTTCTACCTCTACAACTTAAACTATTTAAGGCGGTCATTTAATCCGTTAGCAAGGTCGGCGAGCCCCTGCCCGGAACTGTCCGTTTGTTCCGAGCGTACCGCCGATAGTGAGGACAAATCTAATTCGAACCAAGCTTCGGTCCACCTCACGAGCAACCTGCGTCTGCTCTTCGCAGGCACTGGCAATCGAGGTATCGCGCTCATCTATGGCAAGTGCTGGAGCGGCAATGGTTGAAAGTGCTGCGCTGGCTGACTCGGCCTGTTCCTTTTTAAACTGAAAAAACCGAGTTCTAAGATGAGAAACACCATAACCGTAAAACAGGCCAAGGTGCATTTAGCAAATTTTAACCGCCTAAGAACCATTAGAACCTCAGCACATAAAATTAGGGTAAGCGCAAGGGCGCTTAGGGTTTGACAGCAAGCAATAAATCGAGTAAATCCCTTACCATTCTTAGACCCAGCCCTTTCAAGGTCTTTTGACTTTAGCGGCCTTGAGTACCCGATCCGTCGACACGTGAGCATTCGCGGCTTTGCCTTCCAGCCATTCTTTGGGTTTAGGCACCTTCGGGCCACGCTTGCTCTTGGCGACGGCTTTGGGTAAGACGTTTTTCGCCAGCGTCAATAAGTACGGAGCCAGCCCATCTGCGGGAATGGGGATCGATAAGGGCTCTGGCGGCAAAGCAATCTGCATGCCCTCATATCCGCTGCGTACCTGTACCGTCAGGTGGAAAATCGATGCTTCCCAATCATCGGGCAGGGTCTGGCGATGAGCCTGCTCAACGCTGCGTTTGAGTACCGCCAAAACGTTGTAAGCCAACACAGCCGACGCAAACCCCAACAGGGCTGCTTTAGGGTTGCCCAAGGTTTCGATTTCACTGTCCAACACCGCTTCCAGGCGCTGGAACATCCCTTCGATACTCCAACGACGACGGTACAACTCGGCTATTTGCTCGGCACTGATAGAATCAGGCAAGTTGCTCCAGAACAGTAGCGTGGTGTCGCCGGATTCGGTGGGTTTTTGCAGCTTCACTTCGACTCGGCGCCACTGGCGACCATCTTTTACTTCGATGATTTGCTCGCGCACGTTGCCTGCCGCAACCGCGATAGGCTCCTGCCAATCGCCTTCCTTAAGCAGGCGTGGATGTTTGCTCTGTTCGCGGATGATGAACGAGGCCCCGGTATCTTCACAGGCCCCCATGACCGGGAGCGTGCAGTAGAGTCGATCAGCCATCCACAGTTGTCCCGCACTGGCTTTTTCCAGTAATGGCAGCACGCTGACGCGTTCGCTGGCATAGGCATCTTCACAAGGCTGAAGATCGACGACCTGGTCCAGATCGGGGTCATAAACCACAACGGAAAAACCAGGTCGGGCGGCGCCCCGTTCCCGGCGCAAAGTGCCCAGGCGCTTTTCGCTGGAAGGCAGGTGGTTGCCGTCAACGACCCGTAGTTGCCAGCCAGGCAGAATGGCTGAGTGCCCCAGCTCTTTTATCGTTGGTGCCAAGCGCTCTGCGCTGCCGGTGACCAGGGCGCGCAGCAGCGCAGGCTCTGTGCGGCTGACCTTGTCATACAGCGCCGCCAAGCTGACAGGAAGGTCTTCCATCTGCCGCGCGGCGGCATGCAGAGAAGGTCGCAAGCCCAATGAAACAAGGGACATCAGTTCAACAATGGTTGAAAACAAAAGCTCGCGTGGGTACTGCCGCTGACGATGTTCTTCGAATACTTGATCGACACATTCAGCAGGAACAGCCTGTTCCAATATCACTTTAGTCATGACACTGGCCGGTGCTTTTTTCTCAAACCGCGCTAGAACTTCTGCCCACATCGATTTCGTTCCCCTGACTGGCGTTTTGGGGGATTTTATCAAAGACCTTGAAAGGGCTGATTCTTAGACCGAAACGAAGCTCAGCTGAGAACGCAAAAAAATGCATTCAGTGAAGAAACTAGCTTGGTTATGAGAATGTCCAGCCATAACTGTCCGCCAGTATGGAGAGAGTCTAGGGGGCCGTAGTGGCGATGCTATACAGCTCGCTAGCTAGATCTTCAAAAAAACGCAGGATTTAAGAAAAGCGCAAGAGAGTTTCCTTAAGGCCACGACTTTACGGAAAGGAAAAATGTGGTGCGATGCAACTGCGTTATTGAGAGCTATTACATGTTTCGGCTTGAGGATACTGTCTCGCTGCTATGATCAGCTGTGAAAGACATTACTAATGTGATCATACAAAATTCGGATTGCACTGGCTTTTAAAAGGAGCTGAAATAAATTCTTTCAGCCTACGGCATATCCAGCCACTGCGCCTAGATAGCCTGCGGACCAGACTTTCTGGCCGTTGCGGCACCGCCAGTGCGTAAGATTCAGGGTAATGTGAGTGCTAGATATCACTCTCTGTGTTGCAATGCGTCATTGGCTGACCGCTACACGATTTCTACCCTCCTGTTTCGCTTGGTAGAGCGCTTTGTCTGCCCGCGCAATAGTGTCGGCGAATGTCGAATCACCTTCCTGGTACATAGCAATACCCAAGCTGAGCGTGACGTCTATATTTCGCACTATCAAAATGAACGGCTCTGCAGCTACCTGCTGCCTTAGGCGCTCGGCCAAAAATTCCGCTTCGTTGATCAAGGTGTGGGGTAACACGATCAAAAATTCTTCTCCGCCCCAGCGTATAACGCCGTCGCTTTTGCGCATCACCTTAGTCAGGCGCTCTGCCAGCGACTTCAACACGGTATCGCCCGCCTCATGGCCATAGGTGTCGTTGATGTTTTTAAAATGATCTATATCGGCAATCAAAACACTGTATTTGCGTTTTTCAACAGTTTCGGTATGCAATCGCTCGAGCATCCGACTCCCTCCTCGGCGATTAGTTAGCCCGGTCAGAGTGTCGGTTTCGGCTTGGCGGTGGAGGTCCAGAGCAGCTCGTTCGCCAGCCATAGCGATGTAGCCAAAATAAATCAGTATGCTTGCGATCTGGTCGAAAGTCATGGACATGACAGCACTGCTTTTTGCGTCCGCATCGAGTTTACCCATTAGTATTAAAGCTCCGGAAATCGTCAATATTATCGTATAAACCGCGAAGGCCAAAGCCACTGCATACTGGGAGATAATGCGTCGGTCAGGCGAGGCAAGTATTTCATAAAATGGGAAGGCGGCGAGCACCGCGGCAGCTAGATACAAAAAAGGCATCATCACTTCAGCGGGCGCGCCGACATGAATACCCATTATGTAAATAATGCTGGGTGTAGGGCTTATAACCCACCAGGAGAAATGTGCTGACCGCCTATAAAAGAGCCGCAAGCCAGTCCATGAGGCTAGAAGACTGATCACGAACATCGTCATGGCGAGCTGTTGGAGCGACAACGAAAGCTTGAAGACCTCACCGTAGGGCCCATCAATGAATGCGCCTATACCTGAGCACATCAAAGCGACGCACCAGTGCCAAAGATAGGGAGCCCGGGGCTGGCTGATTAGCAAAACCCCAAAAATAAAAAGAATAGTTACGCGACTGATCGCACTGGTAAAATAGAGTGTTTCAATTGAGAGCATGGTTAATCCTTTGAATCCAGATTTTATGCATATCGACAATAATAAATCGGATTGAAAGTGGATCAGAATCGGTACCCTATTCCTCCCCCTACGACCAGCGTATTCATCGAAACGGTTGAGTTAAATCCCTGGCCTTGGAATTCATATTTTGGACTTATTACATAACGCAGACTGGTGTTCAACGTCCAATACCGACTCAGACGGTAATCAAGCCCAGCGCTCAATATCCCGCTGGTAATTTCACGCACCTTGAATTTCGGAATTCCGGCAGCTGGTTTTACATCACGCGCCCAAGTTTGATTTAGACCTAAGCCCACATAAGGACTCCATTGAGCATTTGGATAAAAGTGATACTGCAACGACATTGATAACGCAATGTGGGAGACGGAACCAACCTTGAAATCCTCTATTCGAGACCCCTTAGTTCGATATTCACGATCGAATGGCCCGCCTTGGAGTTCAACCGCCCAATTCTCTGTGACAGAGTAACTGAGCTCTATACCAATCTGTCGCGTTCGTGGAGTTTCCAGATTACTACGGTTTGGGAAAATTTCCGACGCGAGTTCAACGGGTATGATCTCTAGTGCCATGACTCTAACCAACCATCGGTCATGAATTTCTGCTTGTATTTTACTTTGCACGGCTTCATAAGCGAGAACTGAAGCGCTCAAAGTCATCAGACTCGCAAATGATGCAGTACTCCACATATATGGAAGGTGTCTAAGAATCATTCCGTTATCACCTATATCGTGACACCAATAAGCGAGCGAACACTGGTCGGCCGGTCAATAGCGCGCTTAGGTCATAATGCCGAATACATGACCGACCGCGGGCTTAATGCTCTAGCGATCGCCACCGTGAATCAAATGTCTTTTTTGGGTCGAAAGCGGTCGGCCATGGCCGGCTACTTTCTACCCAAAGCAGGCCGTCAAGGCCGGCGAGAGTGGCGGCGAGCGACGTGCTGCAACTATGACGGCACATAGTGGCAATATTACATCACCCGATAACTAGGTTTGCAAAAAAAACGCAGGGTTCAAGAAATGCGCAAGAGATTTTACCTTGAGATCACCATGTTGCGGAAAAGGACAAATATAGTGGCACACGTACCGTATCATTGAGTATCTATTACATGTTTAAGCTTGAAGCTTACTATCTCGCTGCTATGACCAGCTGTGAAAGACTTACGGATGGGGTCATACAAAATTCCAAAGCTATAACAGCCTCGGTAAAAATAATAGAGGAAAATTTTATCCGCGTGAGCAAGTCTGTTGCTCATGCGACTGGCGCAGGTGCCGCAAAAAATCCCAATCAGCCTATATCACTACCTGCGATGATCCTCGAAAAAGAAATGTTGAATCTAGTATTTTCGCTTTCGGACCTTAAAAATTCAACACGAGCCAGGCTGAGTTCAACGCTAGAATATCTCAATGTCATTTTGACTGACGCCGCCGCAGCGAATCCTATTATTTCCGACACGAAAGTGTTCAAAGAGTATCGGGAAATGCTGGTGAAATGCATCCGCACTTTAGAACATTTCAGTGACGAGCTTTTTGAGTCGCAAAACAGCTAACAAAAGGTCACTGACAAGGTGGATGTTAAACATGTCGGAATTCAAACAGTATGAGATTTCTTATTTATTCTGCGGTACGTTCAAGAGCTTTTATATCTGCACTGTGGCGATGGATGATTCCAAGGCGCTATATTGGACGGCTGTAGATGCCGGATTTAGATCCATACCCAAAGTTCGCTTGGAAAAATCGACTGGTATCACTAGCGCAGAGGCACTAAACTTAGGCATAACCAACGTGGCATGGAATATGGAGTAACGTTTAAGAAGCGAAAATCCCAAACTGGTGTCTTTACGATTTGGCATAGATAGGACGAGGGTTAGCAAAGCACAACCCATGATCATGGATTCAAATGCTTAGGACCTTTCAGAATATTCATGGTGTGATGCACTTCACATTTTCACAACGCCCGAATAACCGCGTAAGGCAGCGTGGCTACGGCGTGCTGTATAAGCGGCTAGTGAGGCGTGCATCGGATCGCAGAATGCGGCGGTGCGGCAGCGCGAGAAGGACGCCGGTTAGATAACAAATCATCCTGTTTAAGGATATGCTATAACATATATTTACCGTTTTGCTGAGGTTTAGCGATGGATATGTACCGATTCAGTCGTCTGTTAATTCAAAGTACGGAGATTGCAGCTTGCCATTTCCAAGCTCATGATAACGATATGGAGATTTTTCCAGGTCATGGCGGGCGGTTACATTATCAAAAAAAAGCTTGCATTCTCGGGAAGTCGTTCGTCAGTTTGACGATCAGCCACACTGGCTGGGGCTATGAGATGAAAAACGAAACTAATGGTTTTCTAATCACCATTCCTCATGCAGGTGAATTCACTTGGAGAACTAGCGTTGGTAACTATAGAGCCAGTGCTGGCACTCTTGCACTTGCTGATGTACGTGAAATATCTGCGTCACATTATGCTCCGGGCATCACATATACCACTGTATATATAGACAACTCGGACATGTTTAGATACCTCTCGGTTCTATTAGGAACACCGCCTAAGACAAGAGTGCATTTCGATAAGCCCAACCCAGAGGTATGGAAAAGTCGATTTATAATAGGACTTGTAAACACGATATTTGATCTGGGCGAAAACTCTCGTGCTCCGTTAGAGAAAGTGGCGAGTAGTTTAAAAGAAACTATGGTTGGATTTGTGCTTTCAAATTTCAAAAATAATTACAGTCGCGCGCTCGATAGTGCAGCTGGGGTAGCCATTCCGACACCGTATGAGATAAAAAAAGCGGCAGAGTACATGATCGCAAATACAGACCCTGAATTAACAGTAGGTGAAATCGCCATATTTGCTGGAATAAGCGTTAGATCACTGCAAACCGGTTTCAAGCGCTATAAAAACATGAGTCCAATTGAGTTTCTTAGAAATGAACGATTACTTAAAAGTAAAGAGCTCATTTCAAAGGGAGGGACTCTCGCTCGTCCGCAAGAGGTGGCTTGTCAAGTAGGGTTTTCGAATTACCATGTATTCTGCAAATACTACATGCAGTCGTTTGGTGAGCATCCCACTGTCACATTTCAGAAGTCCAAAAAATCGCTTTTATAAAACGACTTAACTGGTGTCTGGACTGATGGCGCGTGTTATCCGCAACCGGTACCGCGGTGCATTGCTAAAAATGCTTAGCTGGAAGAAGTCACACACTGCACAGCGGCTCAGCCATAGGCCCGTATTTAGCTTATTTCGGCGACTTCTCAGGTCTGTTTCTCCCAGTGGTCATGGATCTGGTTGGTACACGGCCCCCTACTTGCTCCTTGAACAATCGTAAACCTACCGCCACAACGTCGTGTGAGCTACGGCAGTCTGATCACCCACCTTGGGCACTAGTTAACTCAGTCAACGACCAAGCAACTGGCTTCACCCTTTTCTTCGGCCTTATCGACTAGAAATTTCATGACGCTTTCTCACCTCGACTCTCCTAAACCCCGGTTCATGTTTACCCACAACATGCCTCGACTTAGTCTTTTTTCCCAACGATCTCCTCCGCTTGGCGCCGCTCTCGATCAGGCCTACAGCGCCCGTCATGACGCCCAGCTCGCGGCGCAATAGTTCAACTGCAGGCACCTGGTAGGCAGGAAAGCTGTTCACCTTGACCATGGTAATGCCGCCCGATGAGCAGTCAATAAGGTCCACACCCTGTTGCTTCATCCATCCTCCATAGATAACGAAGTCTTCAGGCGTGTTACCTCCTTCCAAGTAGTCGGTCGATGAGATACGTACGAACAGCGGCCCTTTCCATTCAGAGCGAACAGCATCAATGACCTCACGGACAATGCCGTAGCGGTTCTCGTCGCTGCCGCCGTATTCATCGGTGCGATGATTCGCGAGAGGGGACAGAAACTCGTTCAGCAGATAGCCATGTGTGGTGTGCACTTCAACAACGTCAAAGCCAGCTTCCCGAGCAAGGCGAGCACCTTGGCGAAACGCATCCACGACTTCTTTGATACCGTCCATGTCGAGTGCCTGAGGCACCTGCGAATCTTTGGTAAAGGGAATTGCGGACGGAGCAATCGATGGACCGGGAACACCCAACTGGCAACCTGCATGGCCCAGCTGGCATCCTGCCTTGGCATCGAAGCGTTGAATGGTTTTGACTAGGCTTGTAAGGCCTGCCACCTGAGCATCGTCCCAAACTCCGATATCGCCCGGCCTGATCACACCGTTGCTTAGGATGGCTGTGGTTTCGAGAAACATGAGCCCAGCCCCCGAGAGGGCGGGGCACCATAATGAACGGTATGAAAATCAGTAACACAGCCGTCCTCCCCTGCTGAATGCATGCACATGGGAGACATTGCGATTCGATTGCGAAGGGTCAACCCACCGATGGTTATGAGTTCAAAAAGTTTTGCGGACAAAGTTAGTCCTCCGAGAGGTATGTTCAGGCATCTCTGGTGTCGAGCATCCAGCTGACTGCCGCGTGTGTGAACAAGCCTATCGAAGCTAGCAAAACGTAAATACTGCGAAATTTGCACATAGTACGCTTATGCGTACTACTGACCTTCAGCAGGTCAGTTCGAAGGACACTGACGCCATTGGCAAGGCCATGGCTATTTAGACGAAACATCCACCCATTCAGCTTCCCTCTCAAGTTTCATTTGTGCTGCGGTATTCATGCCGCGCCGAGCCAACCATCCATCCTCCCAGTTGCACAGGCCTAGCAGGAAAGGCTCCAGGCTTCGGCCTTCGTCAGTCAGCGAATACTCAACCTTGGGTGGCGCAACTGGGTACACCTTTCGCATGACAAGCCCATCCTGTTCCAAATCCCGCAGTTGCTTGATTAGCAAGCGAGGTGGAACCCCTGTATGAGCGCCATCAGGCCATCTTTGATCCTGTGCTCAATCGAGAGGCCAACGACTTTTACATGCAGTGACGAGAAATAAATGTCTGCCAACGGAGAGTTAGCAACGAGGAATGCTATCAAAGCAGCGGCCATGAGTATCAGGCCACCCGCTGATTCCGCGGCCAGGAAACGGGAGAAAAAAGCACGCGTGGCAGGAGATTCACGATGGCCGTGGGTTTTGTCCGGACGTGAGGATTTAAAGCTCATAGGCACAGTCGCACCGCGCGGCGGCCCGACCTGCGCTGAATTAACCCTGCCCTCCCGCGTTTTGCGGTGACACCCGCGGGATATTCTACATGATGGGTTTCTGCAAGACCGCCTATCGGTTGTACGAGTGGGCTACGGCCGGTTATTATCCTGTGGCCTGTCTACGACACGCCGAAGGATTTACCTTGCCACGCTCGAACTGGCGGCCTACGCCGCCATAGCGCTCCGGCACCTCGCACGCCCATGACCGCCTCCTAGCTGCGGTCGCATTTTGCTGCGCCTGCTTTTTAGCCGCGGCCATTCCACAACTCAATTGAAGACACAAGCACACACGGCTCAGTGCTAACCGCTGCGCGGGGCGTGGTGCCTGCCATGGGTAAATAAATATTTCAAAAAATTAAGGTTGCTTGGCTGTCAAATATCCGAGCCGATGAAAATCGCCCTTGTCATCCCAAGCCCGTAGTGCTCGATAGTCTTCAGTACGCGCAGCACAGTGTCGGGATCATTGCGCGAAAGAAGTATCATCTCGACGAGCGGATCCGTAGGATCGACGCTCAGGTCATTCACTGAATCACAGTAAACGCTTGATGAAGGGGGAACGCTATCCCCTAGGAAGCGGGACGTGCAGATTTTTTTGCTGAAACTTGGAGTATTCCTCCTCCCCCCTGACTCTGAAACACTGCGTCCGATGCTAGCAAATCAAACACAGCGTTGGAAGCGACGCCGATCACTAGGCGATTTTCTAACTTGTAGGGCATCGGAACCTCTCTTGATGTCTCTAAATGCAAATATTGATGGGCATCGAACATGCCGATCGATTTCAGGGCGGATCGAGAAGCACACATCGCGCGCCTCCTCCCACGCACAGTCAGGCTATGAATCTTCAAATCAATCTGCCGGTTGCTTTCATTAAGGGAGGATCTTGCTGATTGGCGCCGAGTCAGCCGTCACTTGATCACCGGATGTCGGCCCCAAGCTATTCTCCTGAGCGAAATTAGCATAATATGCCAACATCAAAAATACCTGTTTGCATAGAATTGGAGCTAGTTATGGCGACGCGAAACGTTGTGCTCACCTCTCACCAGGAACAGGTTATCCATGACTTGGTGCAGTCCGGCCGTTATCAAAATGCCAGCGAAGTGATGCGAGAAGGTTTACGTTTATTGGAGCAGCGCGTCGCCGAAGACACCGCCAAAATTGAGGCACTGCGTCAGGCGACCTCGATCGGCATCATTGATCTTGAGCACGGGCGCTTTACTCAGGTGAACGAAGGGGATCTGGAGCACTACCTCAAGGGCTTGAGCCTGGAGGCAATCCTCCCCGCGAGAGAGAAACACTGAGCATGCCGCAGTATCGGATCTCCAACCCGGCGCGCGCCGACATTGTCGACATCCTTAGGCTCTCCCAGACGCAGTTCGGCGATCAAGCACGCCAGCGCTACCAGGCGCTGATCCTCGCGGCGTTGCAAGCGCTTGCCGACACGCCTTATCGCATTGGCAGCCACGACCGCGATGAGCTTGCGCCTGGCCTTCGCAGCTATCACCTCATCTATTCACGCCAGCAGGTCACCCCCCCCCATGGCACGGTCAAAAGCCCCCGGCATATCGTGCTCTATCGTGTGGCGAACGACGACGTGATCGAGGTCGTCAGACTTCTGCATGACGCCATGGAAGTGCAATTGCACTTGCCTAATGACTGAGCACAGACCTGGCCCGACGGCTTAACTGGCCATGAGCAGCGAAGGTAAGGGGTCGCCTAAACATCTCAACCTGAGCGCCCTCGCTGTCAGCCAACTCGACGGCCAATTGGAGCGGGGGGCTGGCCCGAAAGGACCCGAGCCCCCACGACCCGATACCCTTTGGCTTGTAGCTCCTTGGACAACGTAGGTGCGCCGGCCGACTCTCTGGACGCCTTGTGGTGCCTGACCAGCGCGGCCTTGAGCTTGTCCCGTTCAGTATTTGCTCTGCCCTGGCGCTGACGCCAAGCGTAGAAACTGCTGCGGTTGACCCCGAATACCCGGCAACACCTTTTATCGCCGTACTGCTCGTTCAGCTCATCGATCAGCGTGAATGATCGTTGGCGTCCAAAAGCAGGAGAGTACTGGCCTTTTTTAGGATTTCGATATCCAGGTCTTTCTCTCTGAGCAGAGCTTTGAGCCTCTGAATTTCCCGTTGATCAGCGGTAATCGCCTTGGCCCCTACGGGAGTCGAGCCAAGCGTTCTTTTTGCACTTGATCGACCCAGCGACGCAGCGCTGTGGGCCGATATCCAGGCTGGCACAGACTTCGGTAACAGGCTGACCTTCATCCAACACCATGCTGGCGGCCTTGAGCTTGAACTCACTCGAATAATATTTACGCATATCCAAACACCTCAAATTTGGGCGCTATCATAGCGCCCGATTAAAGTGTCCAAAATCATTAGGCTAGTTCAACCTCGCTCCCATAGCTTCAAATTAAATGAAACAAGCTCCTTCAGTCGCTTGCCAACAAAACTCTCTTCATGTCCCGCATGCACGATCTTTACGGCGAGCTCGCGCAGCCGATGCAAGGAATGAATATAGTGCGCACGATCCCCACCAGGGATGTCGTCGAGGAGTTCGCCGTCGTAGATCACATCGCCTGAAAACAGAATACCAGTGCGCTTCTCGAACAGCGCGATACTGCCGGGCGAATGACCGGGCAGATGCAAGATTTCAAAATGACGATCTCCTAGGTCGAGTACATCACCATCAGCCAGCAAGTGCGTCGGCGTGGCCGGTTGCAGGCGCCAGGCGAGCGGGTCGAAACCTTCGTAGGGCAAGGCATCGATTAACAGTCGCGAGCTTTCCAGATCGGGAATATAACGAGCCAACCAATGCTCGCTTGGCAGACTAAGGCGGTCCTCCTCGCTAGGGTTGGCCAAGAGCGCAGCCTCGGCTGCATGACAGAGCCTGCAGTCGAACTCGTGCAGGCCTCCCGTGTGATCAAGGTGGCTATGGGTGGCGACGGCGGCCAACGGCTTTTCAAATAAATCCACCGCCGCTTCACGCAGGCTTGCGATACCCATCCCGGTATCTATCAATAGATCACGCGTGCGGCCGCGCACGTGCCAGATATTGCAGCGCAGCATGGGGTGCACATGGGGTTCCCAGAGCAGCGTAATGCCATCAGACAACGTTCTGCGTTCAAACCAGCGCTGAGCAATCTTGATAGCCACGGTTAGTCCTTACTGACTTGGCTACGAAAGTTGGTCCATTCCCGAGTTCGATTGCGTAGGGTTTTTACGCTCATCGGCTGTTCACCGAACAGGGTCTGGCGCACCTCGTTCGACGGGAACAGGGTGACATTGTCACGCCACGCCTCGCTGATATGTGTCATGGAGGCCGGGTTGGCATTGGCGTAGTGAATCGCATTGGTCAGTTCCCCCATGGCGGTGGAACTCGTGAGGAATTCGATCAACGCTTTGGCTTCCTGCGGGTGGGGCGCGTCGGCCGGGATGGTCAACGTATCGATCCAGGCCAGCGTGCCTTCACGCGGAATACTGTACTGGACGCGATGGGCCTTGCCGGCCTCGATAGCCTGGGCGTTGGCGGTCACGGCGTCGCCGTTGTAAGTCAGCGCCAGGCAAAGGTCGCCGTTCGCCAGGTCGCTGCTCTGTTTGCCAAAAGCGATATAGCGCAAGTTGGGGCGTAATTGGTTCAGCAAGTGGCCGGCTTTTGCAAGGTCTTCGCTGCTGTCGCCGTAGGGGTTCTTGCCCAAGTAGTGCAAGGCGATGCTAAGCACTTCCTGCGGTGAGTCGATAATCGCAATGCCGCAATCTTTGAGCTTGTCGGCATACTCGGGCTTGAACAGCAAATCGAAGCTATTTAACGGGGCGTTGGGAATGCGCTTTTCAATGGCGCCGCGGTTAAAGGCCAAACCGGTCGTGCCCCAGGCGTAAGGCACGGCATAGCGGTTGCCGGGATCAACCACAGCAAGTTGACCTAGCAGCTGCGGGTCGTATTCGGCGGCTTGGGGGTAGCCCTGCATGTTCGACGGCTGCAACGCTTTGGCATGAATCAGGCGGTCGAGCATGGCCACGCCAGGAACGACCACGTCGTAGCCACTGCGGCCGGTGAGCAGTTTGGCCTCTAGCATATCCGTACTGTCGAAGGTGTCGTAGTTAACACGGATACCGGTCTGCTGCTCGAAGCGCGACAGGGTTTGCGGGGCGATGTAATCCGCCCAGCCGTACAAATTGACGGTGCGCTGAATCGGTGTTTCGGCAGCGCCGACCGTTCCGGGAAAAAACCCAACGTTCATGAACATAAAAAGAAGTGTGCAAATAGGTGTGCAGCGTGAGTGAGTCATGGGCGAGCGACCTATGCGTAAGAGTGCTCCGATTTTTCACTGGACATGCAGGAGATGCAAACTATATAAATTTCCGCCTCATCATATAGCAGGGCTAAACAGTTTTATGATTTTTCCTCCTCTCAATAGTTTGCGTATGTTTGAAGTCGTGGCGCGCCTCGGTCATTTGGGGGCGGCGGCGGCGGAGCTGCATGTAACGCCAGGGGCTGTTAGCCAACAGATTCGCGCATTGCAGAACAACCTGGGGGTCGAATTGTTCCAAAAGCAGGGGCGCCACTTGGTACTCACGCCTGCAGGCCTGGTACTGCAGCGCGCGGTGGCCCGAGGCATGGACGAAATTGGCCAAGGTGTGCGCCAGGTACTTACCGAGGTGCAGGCGGCTGCGCCTTTAACCGTGGTGACAATCTGCACTGAGCCAGTATTGGGTACGACTTGGCTACTACCCAAACTGTTTGCCTTCCGCTCGCAACATCCCAAGATCCGCCTGCGGGTGATTACCGCAAGTGCGGCTTCGGAAGTTGACTGGAAAAAAGCTGATGTCGCCTTGCTGTATGCCAGCCCATCCTGGGAAGGCCTTTGGTGGCGTCCGTTGCGCAGTTTGAATATGTTCCCGGTGTGTTGCCCACAATTGCTGCCGCATGTTCGCCAGCCGACCGACCTCACTAACCAGCGCTTGCTGCATGAAGACGACGGTATGCTCTGGCGGCGCTGGCTGGTGGCGGCGCGCGTGCCTTATCCGGGAGAACCCGATGTATTCATCCAGAGCTTTCCGATGGCCTTGCAGGCTGCGCGCGACGGCTACGGCGTAGCGTTGAGCGACGAATTCAACTCCCATCGCGACCTCGCCGATGGCCGCCTGGTTCGACCATTTAACCTGCAAGTGCCAGCCGGGCTTGGTTACTACTGCCTGAGTCTGGAAGAGCGACGCGAGTTGCCAGAAGTGGTCCAGTTAATTGATTGGCTGACGAACGAAGCGGGAGGCGATATAGGGTCGTAGAACAGAAAGGGCAGATTTTCAGCTCAACCCGGACTGTCCGCTTTTGGCCCAGAGTGTGTGAAAACGCGCTTATGCACTGTCCGCACGTAGCGCCGACGGCCGTTAGTTAAGTAATTGCTCGCAGCAAGTCCTACTGGTCATCACTAGGGCTGGGAGCCCGCGTCGCTTCTAACGTGCTAGTCCAACTGCAATCGCATCACAGGCCCCACGCGAGTGGTTCTTTTGCCGCGCTCGGCCTTTCAGATCGAGAGCACTCTGGCGGGATGTCTTCTAGTTTGCGGTGATCAAAGGCTTGAGTTCACGCTTCCGCTAGCTTGGAGCGCTCGACCGATATTCTTCGCTGCTACCATTGTCAATGCCAGCCCTCGGCGTTCTAGTTCCTCAATCGAGCATCGCACTGCTGGCGCTGCGATACTGATGGCCCCGACAGGATAGCCGTCGATATCTAACACCGGAACGGCCAGAATTCTAAGCCCTTCGGCAAACAGCGAATCTGTAATCAAGTACCCGTCCTTTCGAATTTGCTCCAAGACCTTGGAAAGCGGCTTGGCGAGCGTCTTGCCGATGAATGGCGTAGCAGAGGAAAGTGCCTCAATGCGTGCGACTTCTTGCTCGGACAGGAACGCCAGGATCGATTGGCCAATCGCTGTCTGACAGGCTGGAACGGTGGTGCCGATACGAATATCCACACCCAACCTAGTAATACCGGCTCTTACACGCTCCAGATAGAGCACGTCTGCGCCCTGCAGAACAGCGAAACTGGCGGCTTCACTAGTTTCGCTAACGAGGCCCCTCAAAACAGGACGAACCAGGCTACGCAGGTCTGTGTGTGCGATTGCATGAAAGCCCAGATTAAGGATCTTAAGCGTTAAGGAAAATCGCTTGCTTTCAGGTATTCGAGACACATATCCGAGGTCTACCAGCGTATTCAGCATACGGTAGGTGGTGCCTGGATCCAGATCCGTCTTGTCAGCGATCTGGCTCAAGGTAAGCTCATCGCTTTCCGCAGTGAAGGCCTCTAGAACGCGGAATCCTTTAGCCAGTGACTGAACAGTGCTGCGTTGATTTTTATCTTCGCCAGCGGCGTCCGTGGCTTGGTTTTTTTCCGGGATACGTGGAGCCATGCTCGATTTCTACCTGATGTGGTCATGCTTTTCGGAATGCGAAAAAATATCAGACGGAGAATATCACTCGACGGAGCTTTGTCCCACCACGGGTTCAGGTCGCCTGAAGGCATAAAAAGAAAAAATAGCGATGAACCAAAAAAAGGTTGGGCTCTGAAGAAGACTGGTGGTAGTGTATTTGAAAAGAAGAAAAAAATTTCGCAATCCGAAAAATAGAAAAAGGTGCGAATAAATATGAACCACGCTGCTCAGCAATATGCCTGCTTCGCCGATGCCGCCGTCCGCGATCAAGGTACTCGCTTTAAAGCCCGTCTCTCAGTGACCCGCTCATGGAGTTCCCGTGTTGCGCCTAACTCGTATCCTCGGTCCGCTCTAGTTTTCGACCAATTCCACAGCCCGACCTCCTTTCATGAAACCATGTACTTCGACCATGCATGCTCGCTTTTTTTAACACCGAACGAGAATCACGCTTTCGATCCATCAGTTGGGAAACTTCCCGACCATTTCCACAGCCGTCGTGGGCGCGTCCATCAAGTAGGCGTTGCGAGAAACTGATGACTTAATAATGAAATTGAGCTAGCGCTGATTAGTTCAAACCGGCTATGCCATTGCGCTGTGTTTCTCATTGCGAGCTTCGTTCGCCTCGAATAACGCAAACAATAATAAAAGGAAGTGCCATGTTGATGCAGCAAGTTGAAACTGAGCCCTTGCCAGAGAAAGTAAATAGTCAGGCTAATATTAGTGCTCGCCTAGAACGACTCCCTATTACACGGCAAGTGTTTTGGGCCAGGAATATTATTGGCGCCGCGACGTTCTTCGATGGCTACACGGTGATCGCCATTGCCTACGCGATGCCGGTTCTGGCCAAGGAGTGGAGCCTTAGCGGCACCCAGATCGGCATGATCCTCTCTGCCGGTTATTTGGGGCAGCTGTTTGGCGCCTTGCTCTTTGGATGGCTGGCCGAAAGAATCGGACGCATGAAGGTCCTGACGTTCACCATCTTGCTCTTTGTGTCGATGGACGTGGCCTGCCTGTTTGCGTTTAGTGCCGCGATGATGATCGCTTTCAGATTCATACAGGGTATCGGCACGGGGGGGGAAGTCCCGGTGGCGAGCGCCTATATCAACGAGTTGATTGGGTCCAAGAAGCGAGGCAAATTCTTTCTTCTTTACGAAGTCATGTTTTTGCTGGGCCTGGTAGGAGCCGGGATTATTGGCTACTTCCTCGTACCGATATACGGTTGGAAAGCGATGTTCGCGGTAGGGCTGGTCCCCGCCATGCTGCTAATTCCACTTCGCTTCTTCCTGTTCGAGTCGCCGCGCTGGCTCGCGTCCAAGGGACGTCTGGACGAGGCTGACCGGATTGTCACCCGTCTGGAAAACAGCGCGATTAAAGCCGGCAAGACGCTGCAACCTGCAGTCGAAGTGCCGCAGATGCATGGGATCAATAACAAAGGCGGCTGGAGAGAACTTTTTAAAGGTATTTATTTCAAACGCTCACTCGTTATCTGGGCCATGTGGTTCGGCTCCTATATGGTCGCCAACGGGCTTATTACCTGGTTGCCAACGCTCTACCGTCAACATTTCCATCTGCCCCTTGAAACCAGCCTAGCCTATGGCTTCATAACCTCAGCTGCCGGTGTGGCCGCCGCTGTGATATGTGCGCTGCTGATTGATAAAGTCGGTCGACGTCGCTGGTATATAGGTGCCTTGTTCCTTGCCGCCATACCGCTGGCAATATTGGCAACGACAGGTGCCACTGCGCCAATCAAAATTCTGGTGCTGGCAGGATTGGGATATGCGTTGGTCCAGACAGTGACTTTCTCGCTCTATCTATATTCGGCGGAACTTTATCCCACTCGTCTAAGAGCCTTGGGTACGGGCGTAGGCAGTGCCTGGCTAAGATTGGGTTCGGCATTGGGTCCGATCATTGTAGGGTTCACTGTGACTGGCGTTGGTGTTCAATATGTGTTCGGTATCTTTGCGGTCGTCTTATTGATGACAGCCGTCGTCACTGCTTTTTTCGCCATTGAAACCAAAGGCCGGATTCTGGAGGAACTTTCACCATAAGTTTCAACTTTCAAAAAATTAAGACTGCAGTACCTGACTCAGTAGTAATCCAGAACACGTCAGTGTGTTTTGCGCCCGCGCAAGCGTTATTTGCGAAACTCTAACTAAACCAGAGGTAATGAAATGAGCATTAAAAACACCATCGACCTTAAAGGCCTCGTTCCTGCTCCTGTCACGCCGTTCACTCGTGAAGGTGAGGTTGATTACGCAGCTATCCAGAAACTGGGAGCTTGGCTTGGCAGCTTTGAAGGCGTCAAAGGACTGGTTGTTCTGGGTCACGCCGGTGAGGGAACCTTCCTGACACAGGAAGAACAAGGTCGTGTCATCCAGGCTTTCAAGGAGTCGGTAGGCGGTCGTTTGCCAATTATCGCTGGCATCACTGGCGAAGGCACTCAGGTAGCCGCTGAAGAGGCCAAACGCGCCGTGGCCAACGGTGCTGCTGCCGGCCTGGTTTATCCCTCCCATGGCTGGCTGCGTTTCGGTTATCAGAAAGGTGCCGCTCAGGACCGCTATAAAGCGATCTATGAAGAAAGCGGAATGCCTCTTATCCTGTTTCAGTACCCAGACGTGACCAAGGCGACTTACGACCTGGAAACTCAACTGGAAATTGCCCAGCAGCCTGGCGTGTTTGCCATGAAGAACGGTGTTCGTAACATGCGTCGTTGGGACACCGAGATCCCGGTTATCCGCCGTGAAGTTCCCGAGCTGCAAATCCTGACCTGCCATGACGAATACCTGCTGCACACCATGTTTGACGTGGACGGCGCGCTGGTTGGCTACGGCAGCCTGACTCCAGAGCCGCTGATCGAGCTGATCGCTGCCGGTAAGCGTCGCGACTACCCGGCCGCGCGTGCCATTCACGACAAGCTGCTGCCGGTCACTCGTAACGTCTACCACCGTGGTTCCCACATGGAAGGCACAGTAGCCCTAAAACATGGTCTGGTTGCACGTGGCATCCTCGACCATGCCACCGTGCGTTCCCCGCTGCTGCCACTGGCCGAAGGCGCCCACAAGGAAATCGCTGACGCGCTTCGCAGCGCTGGCCTGATCTAATTCTGAGCCAAGTCGGTGCCGTGCTCTAAGGGGCCGGCTTTCAGGTGAAGCACATGCCAGGGGCCTGTTCATCAGGTCCTTGGCAACAGTCGATTCGGATATTTCTCCACCTACGATTGACGATCTGTTTTCCCGGAACAGCGGCATTGCGCCCTCTCAACTGGTGAAAACAGGCCGACATTGCCCTTCAATAAAAACAACAGGGGACAGGGCTTGAACATTCAGACTAATCGCGCAACTTGGGTGCTCTTCATTCCAGCTTTGGTTTTACCTTTCAACGCATTGGCTGAGGGTTTCGTGGATGACACTACCGCTACTCTGAGCTTCAGGAATTTCCTCTTTGACCGAAATTTCACTGCACCTGATGTCGCACAAAGCGAGGCTCGTGAGTGGACGCAAGGTTTCATCTTCGACCTAAAATCCGGCTTTACCGAGGGTAGTGTAGGGTTTGGCGTTGACGTGCTTGGGAACTACGCAGTGAAGCTCGATGGCGGCGCAGGAAGGTATGGCGCGCTACTGTTGCCAAAGGATGCCGACGGTGATCCTGCGGGCAGTTTCGGTAGACTTGGCGTTGCGATCAAGGCGAAGTTCTCGAATACTGAATTTAAGGTCGGCGAATGGATGCCCAACTTTCCTATTGTCACGGCGGATGACTTTCGCGCATTGCCGCAAACATTTCGCGGTGCCCAGATTGCTTCGCAAGAGATTGTAAACTGGTCCTTCTATGCTGGCGAGTTGAGCAAAACTAGCTTGCGAAACGACTCTTCCATGGAAGATCTTTCGTATGGATCGGCTCGATCAGATTCTTTCGAGTTTCTCGGCGCGGACTATCGCTCCACTTCCAAAAACACAATCGTCCGGCTTTGGTCTGGCGAGTTGAAAGACATCTACGAACAGCATTACCTCGGACTGAACCAGAAATGGCCACTGGCTGAAAGGATATCGGTTAACGCAAACCTTGGTTATTTCTGGGGCAAAGACTCAGGAAGTGCTAAGGCGGGCCAAATGGATAACCGCACCGCTTCAGCGCTGTTGAGCATCAACATCGCTGAGCATGCGATCAGCCTCGGGTTGCAAAATGTCTCGGGGGATACCGGCTGGATGCGCATCGGCGGGACCGGCGGCATCTATCTGGCCAACAACACCTTCAACCATGCGTTCGACAACCCCCGAGAACGCTCTTGGCAGGTTCGCTATGATCTCAATTTTGTAGGCTACGGCATTCCCGGCTTGAGTTTCATGACGCGTTACGTTCATGGTGACAACGTGGAGCTGAAAAATGTCAATGATGGTTCAGAGTGGATACGGGAATCGGAGTTGGGCTATGTAGTTCAGAGCGGAACATTCAAGTCTTTATCTGTTCGTTGGCGAAATTCCAGCGTCAGGCGAAATTTCAACGCCAGTGATTACGGTGAGAACCGTCTGATCGTTAGTTACCCGCTAGACATGTTCTGAGGGTTAAGTGCCCCGCATGGCGTTGCAATAGGTTATCTGGTAATAGGCGTGCAGAACAAAATATCGGCTAATGCTAAGCGTTGTCATATCCTAGCAGACCAACTAGCCTGTAGCATGGAGGGGTACGAGCAGGCTGGTGAAATCCAGCCGTTCGCATCGCGGAACCTTTCATCAAAGACTCCACCTTCGCCATACGCAAGAAATGCACCACCGCGTACAGGAGCGAGTCCATACGTAGACACCATTCCAGCCCTTTGAGTAAAACTCCCAGGTTGATATGGTTTGAATGAAATTAACTATTGCTAGAGAGAGCAAGCAATAGCCATAGGCGATAAGTTTCAGGTTTCGGCTGCAAGCAGCAACTCTCGAAGGCTAGATGTTTGCCAAAGTTGATCAGATACTTTGGGGCGGTGGCCGCTTTTGCGTTAGTGAAAAGTGCACAGCGGGTAAGCGTGACCTGCAGTGTTTTTAGCTTTTTTATCACTAACACTTCTATTATATTTTTCAAAAAAAGATGCTTGTTATTTGCGCTCGCATATAACCGTCTTATAGTGTCATCCGCAACAGGGCTTTTACTGAACTTCGTTCCGTACACCCCATAAGGTGAAACCGCTTGTTTCTGCTCAAAACCAGGAAGGGTTAGACGTTTTTTTCCAAGGTTTCCATGTATCTCCCAGCAATCTCGACGGGGTCACAGGATTTTATATCTGAAATTATATATCGGTGAATGACGCAACTTCTCAAGTTATCACCTTTTCTCTCTCTGCCTGGGAGAGGTATCGAATTTCGATGTCATTCTTTTTTTCCTCCAGTTGCTTTGCAGTGACCAGGCTTAGTCTTAAACATGCACCAATTTTATTCGTTGTAATCACAACGATCTCAATGCATGACTCTGCGTTCAATTGCTGCGTATAGAAGATCATGTGACGCCGCAAGAGAGCCTGTAAATCTACCAAACTTATGTAGATTAGCAGCCAGTTTGCGATCGCTCTGGGACTATCACGAGCGAGTATAGAATATGATTTACGATTGCAAACTGTTCGGCAATATTTTTGTCGTTTTCAAGTCCCGCATCGTAGATACATTTATCTATCAATGCTTGATCATAATAAGCCCCAACGAAGAGATGTGTGCAAATGTCGGAGTTATCTTTTCTGGTCTCCTTCCAGCTTAACTTTCTGACTCCGTTTGGATTGGCTTTGGCATGCTAGGAGCAAGCTCGCTCAACGGATTGCAACTTAGCTGAAAGCAGCCTATGGTGTCTTCATAGTTTTGAATCCCGTAAGGCGACTTTCCTTCATAGTCGCTAAGGCCAGAATTAAGGTACTGCCAATCGATTGGAGCCTGAATTTAAAGTATTCATTTGGCTCAGTCCAGCGTTCGTATTTTATTCTCTAAAAATCTTAATTTAATAGTTGTGATGCGAAAATGGATCGATTCTTTTAGGCACCGCGCCGTATGAGGCTGTTTGTCTAGGCGTAACGACTTAGCCAGTTATGTTAAGCGCTAGTCACGCGAGAAGGGCAGCAGAGAATGATGAAAAAATTTCTATCGAGAATACGAATTCATCAGCAATGTGTTTACGTTCAATTATGGGCTAAACGTTGCATACATTAATGCCCACTTCTGGCTGGTTCCGGTCTTTCGCGAACGGCTACATTCCACCCATAGCTGTCATTAAATTGAGGTAACGAAGCGGGTTTCGAGGCCTACACTTCCTGGCGGTAGCGCATTAATCAATACGGCGGCGTCGCCCTGGTTAAGGAAGATCAATGAGTCACCGATCTAGAATATAACTCTGAATCCGGCAAGCCAAGGCCCGTCCCGTTGAAAGAGTCAAAAACCCCCTCAACTGCGCAAAATTTTGTGTCCACGAGGTAGATTGCTCATAGGGCCTGCAAGTACGTTTCCCTCTTCCAGGGACAGGTTGTGTTCGGCTCTATCTCGAAGGAAGCCGGCTTATCAGAAGGCAACAAGTCCACGCCTACTCTCTCGCCATCACTCAAGAGATACATGGATAGAACTTCTCGCTCGCCAAAACGTCGCTCTAGAGAATATATAACTCCCAGACTCTTGTGATCTGGAGCGTTGCAGTCGTTAGATCTATGTGCTTTTAAAATCATATCGAGTGCTCATGGGGGTGAAGGGTTGCAGCATAGCTTTCACACAGTCCAAGCAGACAGAGTCACATAGTAATCTGCCGAAGACAGGATGAAGATGGAACTAGTATGGGCCATAAGGATTCGTGATCGCGGTCCAACTTTATCAAGGGTTCGATTCTGCTGTGGAACTCGACGAAGAGCTGCATCCTCGCCAACCAGCTCTTCCGCCATTACCTCCTTCTTCGGGTTATTGGCGCGAAGCAATCCGGGCCGAGTACCGAGCGAGCCCTGTACGATTTTTTTAGCTTCCTGCAAGCTCATGATTTTGACTGGCGAAACGTGGATCGCGGCGATGCCAAGGAGCTTGTCGCTACCTACAGAGACTACTGCTTGGTTACGTGCTAACTGGCACGTAACACTACCCGCCAGCGACTCATGTACATTTGCAAGTTCTATGAATTCGCCCTGAAGAAAGATTGGATGAAGCGCCTTCCATTCAGTCATGCTGAACGGACTTTTAAGCGCGAAACAAGTTTCCTTGAACATATTGATTTCAATGGTGGCAAAGCCTTGGTGAACGCTGTGATACCGCGTCGTCACAAGCCCTTGCCCAAGTTTTTGAACATGGCCCAAACCAAGTCCATTTTGGCCGTGGCAGACGGTCCACTTCATAGACCATAATTCAGTTGGCCCTGCGCACAGGCCTACGTCGTAACGAGCTGGCTATGTGAACCGGCGACAGGTCCTAACGAAATTGAAACCATGTGGTTTTGAGTTGAGTGTACTTATCGAATGAATGCAGCGACAAATCACGACCGAATCCAGACTGCTTGCCGCCGCCGAATGGAATCGAGACATCCAACGCGTCAATAGTATTAACCGAAACGGTGCCCGCATTCAAAGCTCGGGCTACACGATGAGCGCGATTTAAATCGTCGCTCCATACTGACGCGGCTAATCCATAGATACTGTCATTAGCCTGCTGTACGGCTTCTTCCTCCGTGTCAAAGATACTGACCGCCAGAACCGGGCCAAAGATTTCGTCGCGACAAATGCTCATGTCATGAGTTACATCGCCAAATATGGTCGGCTGAATGAAGTTCGAGGAGCCATTGATGACCAAATCCTCCCCTCCGCACAAAAGAGAGGCCCCATCAGCACGTGCCTGGCCGATCGCATTCATGATATGGGCTTTTTGCTCACTATCTACAATAGCGCCTGCTGCACTGCCTGGGTCCAGAGGATCGCCTGGCATCCACGCACGTGACTTACTGATAAGACGCTCGACAAATTCGTCATGGATGGCTCGTTGCACGTAAAGGCGCGAGTTGGCAGAACACACTTCGCCCTGGTTAAAGAAAATCCCGAAGGCGGCCTTTTCCGCGGCCAGGTCCAGGTTCTGGCAATCCTGGAACACGAGGTTCGGACTCTTGCCACCACACTCAAGCCAGATCTGTTTGAGATTGGATTGCGCGGCGTACTGCATGAAGTACTTGCCAACTTGAGTGGAACCGGTAAACACCAGGCAGTCGACGTCAGGATGCAGCCCCAGCGCCTTACCCGCGCTCTCTCCCAAACCCGGTACCACATTCAGTACGCCTTCCGGAATGCCAGCCTCCAGGGCCAACTGTGCCAAGCGCAGAGCCGAGAATGGTGATTGCTCAGCGGGTTTAAGCACCACGCTATTACCGGCCGCCAATGCAGGTGCCAGTTTCCACGCAGCCATATCCAGCGGGAAGTTCCAAGGCACCACCGCCGCAATAACCCCCAACGCTTCGCGGGTGATGGTGGCCAGTGCGTTGTGGCTAGTCGGCGCCACTTGATCGTAAATCTTGTCGAGTGCCTCGCCATACCAAGCGAAAACTTGAGCAGCGCCGGGCACATCAACGTTATAGGCATCCATCACCGGCTTGCCCATGTTCAGCGAGTCGAGCAGCGCCAGCTCTTCGCGATGGGTCATCAGCAACTCCGAGAGTTTGATCAGGACTTTTTTGCGCTCCCTTGCAGCCATACGCCGCCACGGGCCTGTGTTGAAAGCACGGCGTGCGGAACGTACCGCAAGATTGACCTCTGCTTCGCCGCACGCGGCTACACGCGCCAGCAGTTGATTCGTTGCGGGGTTGATGGCGTCGAAGGTCGCCTCGGAAAGCGCGTCCACTTGCCGGCCGTCGATCACGGCAGTGTCGATAAAGGTCTGCCGGGCAGCCCGCTGTTGCCAATGATCAAGGTCGAACATTTTATACTCCTGGATAGATGACATTTTTCTTATTCCGCCATTTGCAACTCAGGCATCTTTAATCGAAAGCCACGCGTAACACCGAACAAACACACCAGCCCCAAGCCCATCCAGCACAGGCCAATGGTGAACGACATACCGGACAGGCTGGTCCAAAGCCAAATAGTGCTGAGAAACCCTAACGCTGGTAACGCTGCGAAAAGCAGGACGTTGCGGGTGCCGCGCAATTTCTTGTCAATAAGGTAATGCTTGATCACAGCTAAGTTTACCGCCGAGAAGGCGAAAAGCGCGCCAAAGCTGATCATGTTGGCAACGGTATCCAGAGTGATGACAAGCGCAATCAACGAGAACAGGCTGACCACCATAATCGCAGTGGCTGGAACGCGTTTTTTTGTAACCAGCTTGCCGAACACACGCGGCAATGCGCCATCACGCCCCATCGCAAACAGCACGCGAGAGACGCTGGCCTGAGAGACCATCGCCGAAGCGAAACAACCAGCAACGTAAGTCGCGGTAAATGCTGTAACTAGCAGTTCACCGCCGACCCTGCGCATCACATCCACCGACGCGGAATCGGGATCGGTGAAGCTATTCCATTCCGGGAATACCATCTGGGCAAAATACGAGACCAGCAGAAACAGCACACCGCCGACCAACGACACGATCATGATTGCTTGCGGGATGGTACGGCGCGGATTGGGTGTCTCCTCGGCCATGGTCGACACTGCGTCAAAGCCCAAAAACGACAGGCAAAGTACCGCTGCCCCCGTCATGATCAGCGGAATATTGAAGCCTTCATGATGGAAAGGGTCGAACACTGAAACCGGTTCGCCTTGCCCACTCAGTCTGTGGAGCGATAACCCCACGAAAACAATGATAAATACCAATTGTGCAACTACGAGTATCCAGTTGACACGCGTTATGGATTCAATGCCGACAAGGTTCAGCATGGTTACCAAAGTAATCGAACCGAGCACCCACACGGACGTAGGCACTGCGGGAAAATATTCAGACATATAGATGCCGATCAGCAAATAACTGAGTAGCGGCAGAAAAATATAATCCAGCAACAAAGTCCATCCAGCGATAAATCCGAAATACGCCCCAAAAGCCTTGCGTGTATAAGTGTAGACAGAGCCTGAATAAGGATGCGCCTGGACCATGCGCCCGTAGCTGTAGGCAGTCAGCAGCATCGCTGCTAGAGTCAACAGGTAGGCTGTCGGCAAATGCCCCTTGGTCATCTGTGTCACTAGGCCGTAGGTGGTAAATACCGCCAGGGGAACCATGTACGCCAGGCCGAAGAGAACCAACCCGACAAGTTCCAAGGGTTGGCGAAAACGGCGTGACGAGGGAAGTTTTGCAGAGCTGTGATGGGTAGGCGTGTCGTCTGCGTTTGTTATTGTATTCATTGCTGACTCCTGGTAATTGGAATGCAGGGCGGAACCACGGTGTCCGATGAGATCGATACCGCTATCTGTTTAAGTGAACTGTCCTGTGCTCGCAACGCAATGTATGGATGTCGTTCACCACCCAAACGTACGGTGGTGAACAAATCACATCACAACTTTCCAGCAATCCGCGCAGTTCGGTCTACTGCAACGCGGGTCTTTTCGACCAGTTCGTCGAGTTCCACACGTGTGGCAACCAGCGCCGGCGCCATGATCATACGGCCTAGCGTGGAGCGTATGATTACGCCCTCTTCAAATCCGAAGGTGCGGCACTGCCAGGCCAGATCGTTTTCATTGTCGAAGCGTTTGCGGGTGCTTTTGTCCTCGGCAAACTGCAAGGCAGCCAGAAGGCCTGTGCCTTGTATCTCGCCGATCAGCGGGTGGTTGCCAAATACTTCGCGCAGAATTTGCTGCAGATAGGGTCCTGTATCGTCCTTCACCTGGCATACCACGCCCTCGTCACGCAGTGCCTTGAGGTTGCTCAGTGCCACCGCCGCCGCCACCGGGTGCCCGGAATAGGTCAGGCCGTGGGCGAACACGCCGCCTTTTTCAACCAGCGCTTC
>NZ_LJRZ01000246.1:0-229 GCF_002742485.1 Pseudomonas sp. 2822-17 | reverse complement strand
AACTTACGAAAACAAAGTTGATTCTACAAAACACGGTTTAGCTCTATTAAATGTTAATCAAAGATTACGCCTTGCTTATAATACTTATGATTCTGAAGTTATGAAAACAGGCATTAGTATAGAAAGTGAGTTAGGAAAAGGAACCTCTGTGTTCATTCGAGTCCCTTTAATGGAGGAGTAAAAATGAAAATTACACAACTGAAAACAATACTCATAGTAGATGATGAAC
>NZ_LJRZ01000015.1:0-228 GCF_002742485.1 Pseudomonas sp. 2822-17 | reverse complement strand
ACACTAGTGGGTATTGTTACATTTAGTGTTCTATGGATATATATGGATGATATTTTAAAACTGTCCCTTTACACTATTGAAGATAGTGTGAGCTTAATTGGTAGCTTAATGGTTATCATGGGACTTGCAGTGGCTCTCCTACTTATCTTCTTATCTGTTTTGGATTATATGTATCAGAAGTATGATCACGAAAAGAATATTCGGATGTCTAAACAAGATGTAAAAGAT
>NZ_LJRZ01000245.1:0-321 GCF_002742485.1 Pseudomonas sp. 2822-17 | reverse complement strand
GTATGGAAAAAAAGGGTTTAATAAAGAGAGAAACTGTAGTATATGATGCTGGAAAAAGGGCATTAAGTGTAAGTCTAACAGATAAAGGCAAAGTGATGGAAGGGGAAGTTGCAAAAGTATTTCACGAGATTGAGGAATTGAGTTTCAGAGGTTTTACAGCAGAAGAGAAAGACACTTTTTTATCACTACTGGATAGAGTTCACTCGAACATAAAGTAACCTATTTACAGCTTGGATGATTTTTAAAGGAGAAGCCTATGAAGGTAAATGATAGAAAAGCAGAATCTAAAAATGAAGATGGCGTTAAATCATTATGGAACAC
>NZ_LJRZ01000244.1:0-271 GCF_002742485.1 Pseudomonas sp. 2822-17 | reverse complement strand
GTATATTTTTCTCTTTCATAAGCTTAAAATTACCAATAATAACCTTTTCATCTTTGACCGCAGCCTCAATACCGTGCCCCGTAATGGACTGAAAGCTTTCTGGTTCAGTTAAGGGTAATCCCTTTTCCTTTGCAGCTTGAACAATTGCGTCCCCTAGTGGGTGTTCTGATGAAGTTTCTACAGATGCGGCTAATATTAACACCTCTTCATCGGAATATGATCCAATGTTGATTACATTCGTAAGTTTAGGCTTTCCTTCTGTGATTGTACC
>NZ_LJRZ01000243.1:0-427 GCF_002742485.1 Pseudomonas sp. 2822-17 | reverse complement strand
AGCTTCAGAAGAGGATTCAAGTTTTGACAGAGCAGCACACTACGATATGGATGATGCGGGTACAGAAGTTGCTGAAGATGCGTCAGGTGAAATGGGTACACTAATGATTGACCCTGATGAGGCTGAAAGTGGAGAATCGGAGGAATCTGTGGAAGTAAGAATTACAGAAGAAAGTGATGAATCTCCAGAATCTGTACACGTACCAATTCCTTATCTTAAAGCAAACGTAAATTTCGGGAACACAGTTGGCACATATGTATTTATAGTAGGAAAAGAGCTACTTGTTGATGATGTTGGAGCAACGTTAGAGGAACAGCTGTTTTATGCACTAACTAATGAAGATATAAAAGATGGCACGGTTTTATTTAAAGGACTACAATCCATTGAAATGGATCAACAAAATAATTTTGTTACACTTGATTTTTCC
>NZ_LJRZ01000242.1:0-275 GCF_002742485.1 Pseudomonas sp. 2822-17 | reverse complement strand
CTATTAAGATGCGCTGAAAGTGTTTTTAAAGTCTTCAATCGCTTTTTTCAGATCAGCTTCTTCTGGAAGTCCTCCAGTAGTTTTAATATGATCTAATAATTCTTTGTTGTTATGCTCTAAGAACGTAAACAACTCAGCTTCAAAGCGTTGAATATCAGCCACTTCCACGTCATCTAAGTGACCTTTCGTTAAGGCGAATAGAATGACAACTTGTTTTTCCACAGCAAGTGGCTGGTGAAGTCCTTGCTTCAATACTTCTACTGTACGGGCACCAC
>NZ_LJRZ01000241.1:0-519 GCF_002742485.1 Pseudomonas sp. 2822-17 | reverse complement strand
CTCCCATTGTTGCCCTATCTGATTTTTGTCCACCGTAAAAATTCACACCACCAAGCTGAATACCAATCAATCCAGCTACCATCGCTTCTGACCAACCGCTATTGGGACTTGGATGCTTCTTAGCATCTCTCATTGTTACATATACGGCTTGTTTTCTATGAGATCCTTTTATAAAAAAGAGGACACTAACATGGTGCATGCAGTTAACCGTGCTGGAAGCCAATTGACTATGTCATCGAGCTTTGCAGAAGCATAGCCAAACTTCTCAAATCTTTTATTTTTATAACCTACCATAGAATCTAGGGTATTTATCGCTCGATACACCATTGCCAAAGGAGCACCACCAATCACTGCCCATAATAAGGGCGCAGTAATGCCGTCTACTGTATTTTCAGCTACTGTTTCCACCGTACCCCTTACAATATCAGTTTCTTTTAATTGGTCTGTATCTTGCCCAACGATCATACTTAGACTCTTTCTTGCCTCAACTATTTTTCCTTGTGTGAGTGGGGTGAATAC
>NZ_LJRZ01000240.1:0-504 GCF_002742485.1 Pseudomonas sp. 2822-17 | reverse complement strand
ACCTAGAACAAGGGTTGGATAAGCTCCAGTCCGAATTGGAGGGTTGAACATGCAAGTCCATACCCATGTTGACATTACTAGCGAGTGGGGGATTGTGGCTGCTCGCCAGGCAGGGCGCAAGCTTGCCAAGGAGATCGGCTTTGGTTCTGTAGACCAAGCAAGAATAACAACAGCAATATCTGAACTAGCTAGAAACATATATCTATATGCTAATAAAGGACAAATTAAAATAGAAGAATTAGCTAATGCAGGGCATCGCGGTATAAAAATTACAGCAATAGATAACGGACCTGGTATTAAGGATATCCGCAGAGTAATGGAAGATGGTTTTACCACTTCTGGTGGATTGGGTGCTGGACTTCCAGGTGTAAAACGTCTCATGGATGAATTTAAAATAGATTCAGAAATAAATAACGGAACTGAAATTAGTGCAATTAAATGGCTCCGCTAAAGGAGGGATATCGTTGGAAGATAAGAAACTGACGATGTACCATTTACATAAAG
>NZ_LJRZ01000239.1:0-497 GCF_002742485.1 Pseudomonas sp. 2822-17 | reverse complement strand
CTACATTGAATGATAGAATAACTCTCCGAAAGCTCTACTAGTTTTTGAGCATCTACAGCTGGACTCATAGAAATGATTTCATCAACAAATTTCTTTTTCACAATATCAAAATAAAAGTTTTCCCTTTGTGGATTGGTGTCAGTATCACAAAGTAATATATTATAATCATTACTAATGGCTATGTTCTCAATCCCGCTGATAATCTCTGAGTAGTATGGATTAGAAAAGTTAGGAATTAATACTAAAAGGAGTCTACTCTTTGAATTTCTTAAATTTCTCCCTAGCATACTAGGTTCATAGTTTAACTGTTTTATAGCATTCTCTACCTTTAAACGTGTTTTTAAAGTTACATTTTCATAGCCATTCAGAACCCGTGAAACTGTGGCTACGGAAACACGTGCTTTTTTTGCTACTTCTTGTATTGTGGCCATCTAAAGTCCTTCTTTCTCATTCATAGATGTAAATAAGAATGTAATCGATTACATAAGATTTTATAA
>NZ_LJRZ01000238.1:0-334 GCF_002742485.1 Pseudomonas sp. 2822-17 | reverse complement strand
GCATAGGAGTTGAGGAATCCTTAATTATTGCACTGATTGAGGGGCGATCAGTGCAATATAGGGTTGGAAGATCAAATTAGTGCACTGATTGAAGAGTGATCAGTGTGTTAAAGGGTTGAAAGATCAAATTAGTGCACTGATCAAGGCCCGATCAGGGAACAAAAACAGTAAAAATGCAAAATAGTTCCCTGATCAAGCGTAGGTCAGGGAATAAAAACAGTAAAAATCCAAATTAGCTCCCTGATCAACGCCCAATCAGGGAATAAAACCATGAAAACCCCAGATTAGATCCCCGATCAACGTCCGATCAGGGTGACTAACAAATATGCTATGA
>NZ_LJRZ01000237.1:0-485 GCF_002742485.1 Pseudomonas sp. 2822-17 | reverse complement strand
AACACTAACGTTAATGATTGGATAATAGTTGATCTTCTTTAAGAAAATGGAAGTTGAGTACCCATCCAAATATCAATAAAACAGTATATTTCCATTTTATGGTTATTAGGTATGATCGCACTGTTGGATCTCCACAGTACTCATGGCGGTGGACCCTCCCATATCTCGCGGAGTCTAAGCTCACAAATTCCTTCGTTCAACCTATCCATGAGGTGGAGGTCGGAAATGCTCCTTAACTGGGTCATTGCCCGAATGGTGAAATATTGACCGACTGCTCCGTGCTTCAGTTGTCAGTGTCTTAAAGTTCAATAAAAATAATAGTTAGGCTACATTCTGTAAATCGTTAATTTGAGGTAAATCTTGTATCATTCTCAGTTCATCAAACTCTGTTTGTCTCTTGCCAATTACAAATAATATTTTGAGTAACTTACCACATAAAGCAATGAGCGATTGCTTACCTGTAAGTGGGTTATTGGGTCTATGAC
>NZ_LJRZ01000236.1:0-262 GCF_002742485.1 Pseudomonas sp. 2822-17 | reverse complement strand
AGACAATATTGGAGAATGTCAGTTCCACTTCCAAACAGGAACAATCGTTCATTCGAACAGTACTAGCGAGACTAAATTTTTTACGTGAAGATGTTTATAAAGTCGTAGGAACACTGAGTGGTGGCGAGAGGGTAAAGGTAGCACTTGCGAAAATATTTGTAAGTGACATCAACATGTTAATCTTAGACGAACCAACTAATTACCTGGATATTAAAGCCGCAGCCGCATTGGAGTCCCTTTTAAAGGAATATGAGGGCACCGT
>NZ_LJRZ01000014.1:0-228 GCF_002742485.1 Pseudomonas sp. 2822-17 | reverse complement strand
AGTTTGTATAAATGACTTAAATGATCAAGGCGTAGCCCAAGGTGGGATCGTGGATACGACGGATGGCCGTTGGTATGCCATGCTGTTTCAAGATTCTGGTTCCGTCGGTCGGTGACCCTGGCTGATCCCAGTTACTTGGAACGATGGTTGGCCTGTTTTTGGCGATAATGGCGTGATTCCAGAAGAGATTCCAATGCCAGTTAGTGATGCCCCTTCGGAAAAATATAT
>NZ_LJRZ01000235.1:0-483 GCF_002742485.1 Pseudomonas sp. 2822-17 | reverse complement strand
GCCATTGTCCTGTTGTAAGCATGGATGAGTATAAGAGAACAACGATAATTATAAAATTGATAATAGTGGATGCCACTAAGCGCATCATCATTATTTTCCATATTCCCATGGGAGACATGCTTAACTGCTCCAGTGTTCCACGCATTGCTTCCCCTGTGATCTGCCATCCAACGGAATTTATAATCATCATGGCAAGAAACCAAAAGATGTAATTGACGATGACATATTGAATGTTAGCGTCTTGTGTACTTGGATCACCAACGATTTGTATCCCGAAAAACATACCTAGAAAAATAGCATAAAAAGTAATGATCATCGCGATTGTGTTTGGTAAGTATCGTTTTAATTCTATATATTCCTTGCTTGTATTTGCTTTAAGAAGATTGAACCATTGCATCCTTAACTTCCCCATTAACAATTTGCATAAAAATTTGTTCAAAGTTAATCGTACTGCGATCAATTGATTCAACAGGTGTCATTTCC
>NZ_LJRZ01000234.1:0-349 GCF_002742485.1 Pseudomonas sp. 2822-17 | reverse complement strand
TCCTTTGACCATATTGACAGCGTTTATCGTGGCACCACTGAGTTCTTTGAATCCTCTCATGGCTGCAGGTTGGTTCGCTGGAATTGTACAAGCTGTTGTTAGACGTCCACATGTGTCTGACTTTGAAGCGTTAGCTGAAGATGTTCATTCTGCTAAAGGCTTCTGGAACAACAAAGTAACTCGTATCTTGTTAATTGTTGTTTTAACGAATGTGGGAAGTACATTAGGTACGTTCATCGGCGGTGCAGACGTTGTAAGGTTGTTTATACAGAATTTATAAAAATAGATATGATCTTTTGATAAAAAGGCACTGCTTTCCCTTTTCTTATAGGGAGAACAGTGCTTTTAA
>NZ_LJRZ01000233.1:0-293 GCF_002742485.1 Pseudomonas sp. 2822-17 | reverse complement strand
GTCTGGTATTGCTGAAGCATCTCCAGAGGATTATCAAATTGTACGTGATATGCTTGCAGAATTCAATGACTTATTAGAGTAAAAATATAAGAGAGGGAAAAGCCATTGCTTTTCCCTTATTCTATGAAAAAAGAGGGAAGACGCCATGATAGAATTTCGTAATGTATCATTAACATACCCTAATGGGCACCAAGGTTTAAAAGAAATTAACCTTGAAATTAAAGAAGGTGAATTTGTTGTTATTGTCGGATTATCTGGTGCTGGTAAATCTACATTAATTCGTAGTATTAATC
>NZ_LJRZ01000232.1:0-271 GCF_002742485.1 Pseudomonas sp. 2822-17 | reverse complement strand
AGCGAACGAGTGTTAGATTGGTTTTCTACAAAAGAGATTAATACCATCCGTTTATTAGCAAGCGATCAAGCAAAAAAGTTCTATAAATCATTAGGGTTTAAAGAAACAGATCAGATGATTTTACATAAATGATGGTAAACAGGGCGGTTCTTTTAGCTTGTTTAGTGGGACTTCTGTAAGTTGGAGTTGAGGTAGTTTATTACATGAATACGGATGTATTATATTGTTATTTACGGTAGTATATTACATGAATCTCATATGGTATTATAAG
>NZ_LJRZ01000231.1:0-475 GCF_002742485.1 Pseudomonas sp. 2822-17 | reverse complement strand
GTAAAGACGCTTTAGAGAATATAGATACGACCCATTATTTTGGAAAAATTCCTAAAGAAGGATTTTTGGAGTTATTGTATTAAAAAAAGAGGTTTTCCTAAATATGTAAGTAGTTCCGTTCGTGAGGAGAAGAATACAAATATAACCGTAATTTTTTATCTCCAACTAACACAAGACATCTATTATACAGAAACTGCAGTTGCAGTTTAATAATTAATTTCATAAGGTTATACGGTTGCTGAAATGAGTAGGATAAATAAGCGGAGAAACTCCACTTATTTATAAAATAGCAACAAAAATCACTGGAATAGAAGGAGAAATTCCGGCTATTTATCAAAAAGTCCTGAAAATAAGCCATTTTACTTTACTTAAAGGGAAAAACTCCGCTTATTTAACACGAACCAAACGCAATTCTGGAGCATAAGTGGAAAAACTCCGCTTATTTCAAAATCTCACTACCTACCCTCAATAATTC
>NZ_LJRZ01000230.1:0-229 GCF_002742485.1 Pseudomonas sp. 2822-17 | reverse complement strand
ACATTGATCCTCAAAAGCTTTATCTGCTAAATAATCAACTTTATCTTCAAACTCTTTCTTCGTTACACCGCATGCAGCAATACTCATTGGTATATCTAATTGCTTAGCAAGTTTTGTAACTGCTTGCGCTAAACTTTCAACACCTTCTTCTGTAGTCTTAGCTGCTAATCCAAGCATTCTTGCAATCTCTGCATATCTCTCATCTGCTTTGAAGTGACCATATTTAGGG
>NZ_LJRZ01000229.1:0-263 GCF_002742485.1 Pseudomonas sp. 2822-17 | reverse complement strand
ATCTTTTTCTGATAGCATTCTAGTAAACTCTTTATCAAGGCCCTCTTTTCTTCGTTCCTTTTCATTCACTTGATTTCGCAAACCATCCAATTCAACTCCCAAATCATGTAGCAGCTGTTTCTTATCTTTGAGTGTCGTCTCTAGATGGCGTAAGTTCTCCTGCTCTTGTGCCTTACTCCCAATCTCACCGTTGTATCTATCAATCTTTTTATTAATTTCCTCAATTGTATCCTTCATTTCTCGGAATTCGCCTAACTTCTTAT
>NZ_LJRZ01000013.1:0-228 GCF_002742485.1 Pseudomonas sp. 2822-17 | reverse complement strand
CCCGTGAAGTACCTGAATAAGCAAAACAAAATTTGGATCAGGAACGATTGACATGAGAATCCATCTGAAAGTATATAGTATTGCAGCAATGTGAATTAAAGTCAGTGATCTGAATTTTTTTAGCCAATAAACACTTAGGGCAAATACCAATGCTTCAGTTAGAACACCAATAAACCAAGCCCATCCTACATAGGACTCACTTCCACCAATCGCAACAATATATAATCC
>NZ_LJRZ01000228.1:0-325 GCF_002742485.1 Pseudomonas sp. 2822-17 | reverse complement strand
CTTCACGCTCTGCCGCTTCTTGGCTAGTATCTCCTGCAACCGCACTTCCTCCTACTGTTAAATCCCACATATTCGGCCATCCTTCTTTGAAGGGTTGTCTTTGCTGGATTAGCATTTGTCCCTCTTTGTTAAAAATGCAAACGTGCACTACTAAATGGTGAGCCCCTTCTTCAAAAGGAGCACCTCGTTTCATCGTTTTACCAGTTAAATTTCTGTCCCTATCATATACATCCCAGATCTCCAACGAGTGATCATCCTTTCTTTTAAGGTATTCTGTCATGAGTCAGTCTTTATCGGAAAGATTGATATCTTAATATGTTAGCAC
>NZ_LJRZ01000227.1:0-240 GCF_002742485.1 Pseudomonas sp. 2822-17 | reverse complement strand
CCGTATATGTTTTGTGGATCATCTAGGAACTTCAAGTCATATTCAGCGAATACCCAGTGTGGGCTCCAAAGTGGTGCTACGATTGGTTCTTCATTCTCTATCGCATTTCCAATTTCAGCAATCATTGCAGGTTCAGAGCTTGGTAGTAGTTTAAGGTCAAGGTTATAGTCTGCAATTAATTGTTCCGTAACTTCCATTGTACCTGCACCAGGATCGAAACCGATAATTTGTCCATTAAAC
>NZ_LJRZ01000226.1:0-355 GCF_002742485.1 Pseudomonas sp. 2822-17 | reverse complement strand
ATATAAAATAGGGGAGATGACAACAATGAGTCTACGAACAAGAATGCTAGTATTAATTTTAGGTATTGTTTTACTTGTCTTTGGAACGGTGTCAGCTTATACCATAAGTAACTTTTGGAATCTGACAAGAAACAATACAATTAATTTAATGGAAATAGAGACAGAAAAACTATCACTTGAAGTACAAAGTGAAGTAGAGGTGGCATTAGATAGTGCGAGAGCCCTTGCCCATGGGATTCAAGGTATGAAAGTATATGACGATATGAACCGTAAGCAAGTGAATACAATGTTACAAACGGTATTAGAACAAAATCAAAACTTTTCCGGTATTTGGACGATTTGGGAACCTAATGCC
>NZ_LJRZ01000225.1:0-257 GCF_002742485.1 Pseudomonas sp. 2822-17 | reverse complement strand
AGGTAATTTTTATGAAAGAGTTTCAAAGCTAACTAGTAAAAACATGGTATTACCGATGAATACTGGTGCTGAAGCAGTAGAGACAGCAGTAAAGGCCGTGCGTCGATGGGCTTATAGAGTAAAGGGTGTCCCTGCAAATCAAGCTGAAATTATTGTTTGTGAAGATAACTTTCATGGGAGAACGATGACAGCAGTTTCTTTATCATCAAATGAAGCATATAAAGAGGATTTCGGTTCCATGCTTCCTGGCATCAAAG
>NZ_LJRZ01000224.1:0-500 GCF_002742485.1 Pseudomonas sp. 2822-17 | reverse complement strand
CCCTTTCTTCTTATCTGAAGACCATCAAGTTTTTGACGCTGAGCACTTAATGGGGAAATATCGTATTTCAGGAGTACCGATAGCAGATGAAAATCAAAGGCTCGTTGGAATTCTTACAAACCGTGATTTAAGATTTATTGATGATTACTCAATAAAAATTAAAGAAGTAATGACAAAAGAAGGTTTAGCGACAGCCCCAGTAGGAACCACTTTAGAGGAAGCCCAGAAGGTTTTACAAAAATACAAAATCGAAAAGCTCCCACTAGTAGATGATGATGGAATTTTAAAAGGTCTCATTACAATTAAAGATATTGAGAAAGCAATTGAATTTCCAAATTCCGCAAAAGATTCCCAAGGAAGATTAGTTGTAGGTGCAGCTGTAGGGGTTGGTGGAGACTCTGATACGAGAACTAAAGCCCTTGTAGAAGCTGGTATAGATGTTCTTGTTATCGATACAGCTCACGGCCATTCAAAGGGTGTTATCGATAAAGTACGTGAAG
>NZ_LJRZ01000223.1:0-353 GCF_002742485.1 Pseudomonas sp. 2822-17 | reverse complement strand
ACCTATAGGTTCAACTGAAGAAGAAAATGAAGTTATTCGAAACTGGGGAGAGATTCCTTCATTTAATTTTGAAGAAAAAGCACATTGGGATATTGCAACTGATCTAGATATAGTAGACTTTGAAAGAGCATCTAAAGTAACAGGCAGTAGATTTGTTTTTTACAAAGGAATGGGTGCACGTTTGGAACGGGCTTTAATTAACTTTATGATGGATTTACATCAGGATGAGCATGGCTATGAAGAAATACTACCTCCATATATGGTAAATAGAGATAGCATGACTGGGACAGGGCAGCTTCCTAAGTTTGAAGAGGATGCTTTTAAAATAAGAGAAGAGGAATACTTCCTTATTC
>NZ_LJRZ01000222.1:0-353 GCF_002742485.1 Pseudomonas sp. 2822-17 | reverse complement strand
CCAATCGGCACGCTGGCCTTGCCTTCTTCGCGGCAGGTCCAGTGGGTCACGTCGATGGCGGCTTCGGTAGGGCCGTAAAGGTTGAACAAGCCGGCGTTCGGCAACTTGGCGAACACCTGTTGCTGGGCGTCCACGGGCAAGGCTTCGCCGCTGCACACGATGCGTGTCAGGCGGGTGCACTGGGCGACGTTCTCATCCAGCAGGAACACCTGCAGCATCGACGGCACGAAGTGCAGGGTCGTGACCTGGTAACGCTGAATCAGGCTGACCAGGATCGCCGGATCGCGATGGTCGCCAGGCCCGGCAACGGCCAAACGGGCGCCGGTCATCAGCGGCCAGAAGAACTCCCACAC
>NZ_LJRZ01000221.1:0-337 GCF_002742485.1 Pseudomonas sp. 2822-17 | reverse complement strand
GTACGTATCCACATGAAATTTGATTGACCACATCATAAATTATATAATAAAAGTAATTGAAAGCTCGTTTACATGGTATTCGAGCTTTTTCTTTGTGTACTAGAAAAAAAAAGGATAGAATTAGGGTTTGAAAATGAACATTCAACAACAAACTAATAATAGATGGAAAATCTTGCATAGAGGTGAGCAGTGTGGAAAGGCTACAGAAAGTAATTGCACAATCGGGAGTTACATCTAGACGGAAAGCGGAAGAACTTATAGTAGACGGTAAAGTATTTGTTAATGGAAATAAAGTTACAGAGCTTGGTACAAAAGTAGACCCACAAGTTGATAAAGT
>NZ_LJRZ01000220.1:0-1290 GCF_002742485.1 Pseudomonas sp. 2822-17 | reverse complement strand
CCCGCCAAAACCCAGCGAAGCACTGATCCAGCAGCTAGCCAAGGCCAAACTCCTGGAACCGGCAACCGGCAGAGCCACCCCCGACTCTCCCGCGTTCATCAAGGCCAGCCACCTCGAACCCACCTGTTCCAGCGGCCAGGCCTGCCCCCAGACTGGCTACTGGCAGGCATTGAGCCTGAGTCGCAATGTTTACTCGCGGCTCACAGATGGCACCGTTCGCCGTTTCGAAGAGAACGAGATCATGCCCACGCTGAAGGTTCAGAGCCACAAACCGCGCTTTTTGCTGCCCGACATCATCACGGTCAGTGAAGAAAATATCGAATGGCAGCTGCTGGGGTAAGGTATGAAAAACAGGTTCCTCCTGCTGGCAAGTCTGCTGCTGGCTGCCTGCGATAACGGCAGCACCCCGACTGACCGGTCCCAGTTCATTTCCGTGAACCCGCTGACCGAGATCAAAACCAGGCTGGCCTTTGACTGTGTACACGAGCAAATCCCTACGCCGTCCGCCGAAACCGATGAGCTGTTCCAGTACGCACGCTGGCTACAAAAAAACAACCTGCTCAAGCAGGACAAAAGCGTCGACGCCGAGATCGAGCGCTTGTACCGGATTGCTGCCGAAAATGGCCATTTCAAGGCCAACATCAACCTGCAAAACGGCACCATGCGCGGTCAGTTCGCGCTCCGTGGCACGGATCACCTGCGTCTGAGCCAGCAACTGATCGAGGCAAACGTGGCAACGGGGTACTACTTTATTGGCCTCTTTCTGAAGAACGGTTCTGCCGGACTGAAGCAAGACACGGCCATGTCTTGGCGCTATTTTCGCAAGGCTGCCGATCAGGGCAGTGCCCAAGCTCAGTACACTCTGGGGGATAAGCTGGCACCAAGCGACATGGCGCCAGACATCGCTCGCCAGATGCGCCGTTGCGCGGCTGAACAGGGGCATGGTGATGCAGCCTCCGACCTGGGTGTCAATCTTCAAGGGCTGGGCCAGTACCAGAGCGCACTTGAGGCATTCCAATTGGGAGTGGCTGCGGGAGATGACACCTCAGCATCTTTTTTGAGGAAAGGCTTCCTTGGTCCACCTGCCACCGATGAACTTTACTACCTCCACCTACAGGAAGACCTTGAACGCGCAGAACGCTATAACGCAATCTGGAGTCTGCTAGCGGACTACTCCTACGCCGACCCAAAAGTCCCCGAAATCAACGAAATCCTCCCCCTCCCCCCCGCCAAACTCCCCGCCTGGGACGGCAAGCTGCAATGGTTGGAAGCACGCCTGGCCAATATCCC
>NZ_LJRZ01000219.1:0-350 GCF_002742485.1 Pseudomonas sp. 2822-17 | reverse complement strand
GAAATAACCACGTATAGAAGCCATGATTGGAATAATAAGCAATGCGGTACTTACCATTCTAATAGCGAATACAGCATCAGCTATTGTGTTTCCTTCAAGTTCTTCAGGATTTAGAAAATTACGTGCAATGGGTTCTGCGAGATAAAATAAAAGAGCGAAAGCAAGGATACCAGTAACAGACATAACTAAAATCCCTGATCGGAATAATCGCTGTACGGTTTGATAGTCCCCTAGTGCATTGTATTTTGATATGAATTTGGAAATAGCAATAGGTATTCCGAGTGTAGATAGGCTTAGAAAAATAGTATAAGGGTTATATCCATATTGATAAAGTGCCAGGCCATCTAGAC
>NZ_LJRZ01000012.1:0-228 GCF_002742485.1 Pseudomonas sp. 2822-17 | reverse complement strand
GGGAAGGGGTTTAACGTTATGTTTGGTTTTAACATCGTTGAGAAGTTGCAGAAATTAGGTACAGATATCAAAAAAGAAGAGTTAAAGTATCACAATAAAAGAGTATTAGTAAGTAAGGAATTTACTTTCGATGCAGCCCATCACTTGCACAGCTATGAAGGAAAATGTAAAAATCTCCATGGCCATACGTATAAGGTGATTTTTGGGATTAGTGGTTACGTAGATGAT
>NZ_LJRZ01000218.1:0-350 GCF_002742485.1 Pseudomonas sp. 2822-17 | reverse complement strand
GTATATTAACTTATTATCAGGATAGAGGATTTCAATATGCGTTAGATGATGTGGGGGAGGGGTTTAGTACGATGGATCTATTAGAAGATATTAAACCTCACTACATGAAGCTAGATATGAAGTTCGTTCAAGGTGTAGCAGAGGATGTTACGAAGCAGAATACAGCACTCAAGTTTTTAATGAAAGCACAAGAATTAGGAGCTACTCCATTAGCAGAAGGTGTGGAATATATTGAAGACTTTGAATGGTTGAAGCAAAGAGGGTATGAACTGTTTCAAGGTTATTTGATTGGGAAGCCTGCTCCAAATCCATTAGATAATAACGTTGTTAATTTTTAGTTTAACCTGAAT
>NZ_LJRZ01000217.1:0-236 GCF_002742485.1 Pseudomonas sp. 2822-17 | reverse complement strand
CTCTAATGGTGCTAACATAGCGGGAAGCCTGCTATATCATTATGAGAACTCTTTAAAAGGTGCCGTGTTACTGCATCCAATGGTTCCTAGAAGAGGGATTCAACTGCCAGAATTGAGTGGCACACCTGTATTTATTGGTGCAGGGAAAAATGATCCAATTTGTCCTGCACAGGAAACGATAGATTTAGAGAAAGATTTATCAGGTGCTGGTGCACAAGTGGAAGTGTTTTGGAGTG
>NZ_LJRZ01000216.1:0-310 GCF_002742485.1 Pseudomonas sp. 2822-17 | reverse complement strand
CATTAGGACAAGCGAAAAAAGAGACATTACGTATGGGTGAATTGGCTCAACAAGGTCTTGTTGAAGCATCTCAATTTGTTAAAACGAAAACGAAACGACATGCAGAAATGACATATCAGTTTGAGGATGCTGTTAATAACCTCGATAGAAAGATTACTGATTACCTTGTAAAAATATCAGCTAATTCTCTATCATCGAATGATTCCAGACTTCATTCCACGTTAATGGATACAGTACGGGATATTGAGCGAATTGGTGACCATATGGAAAACATTATTGAATTAGCGGAATATCAGGTAGCTAATAAGGT
>NZ_LJRZ01000215.1:0-304 GCF_002742485.1 Pseudomonas sp. 2822-17 | reverse complement strand
CTGTAACACGAATACCACATGTTCTAGATATCTTAGGAAATAATGTACGAACTAGTATGGACACTGGTACGATGTTTAATTTAGTTAGAAACTTGAACTCTTTGACCGGTGATAATGTCGAAGCACTGCGTCTTACAGGGGAAGGAATAATGATAGATGGTGTTTACTATGTAGATATTGCAGAAGAGGATCATCATGAAGTTGTGGAAGTACTTCAAGCACGAATGCAGATTGAATATGAAACAGTATTAGTTAATTCTGATGAAGTTTCAAATAGTATAGAAAAAGCTTTAGAGGATTACTA
>NZ_LJRZ01000214.1:0-315 GCF_002742485.1 Pseudomonas sp. 2822-17 | reverse complement strand
ACATCATCCGTGACAGTGGGGCGGGGCGGGCGATTACGTTGAATCGCTATGACTATATGCGCCGGGCTCAAGGTGGGTTGCAGCCGGAGCATAGCTGGGCGATGCCGGATGTGCAGGCGCCGCAGTTGCCGTCGGTGGAGAAGGCGATTCCGGCAGGGACACGGCCATGAGCCTGCTGCCCTACGCCTGGGCCAAATCCCAGCGCATCCTGTTGCGGCCCGGCGACGAAGGCATGCTGCTCACCGTCTGCCCTTCAACCCCCGGCTGGTCCATCAGTGAAGTCCAGCGCCAGTTTGGCGAGTCGCCGATTGAGCA
>NZ_LJRZ01000213.1:0-304 GCF_002742485.1 Pseudomonas sp. 2822-17 | reverse complement strand
TGTAGTATTAGCAGGTGAGCACATTCACCGTGACGAGCCAGCTCGTAAATTAGCACTATATGAGCAAGATGAAGATCGAAATGTAACTGAAAGATTTACATTAACTGCTCCATCTTTAACAGTACAAAGTACTAATACTCGAATTCAAGGTGGTACATTTGCTGGTGATGTTTTCGTAGAAGCTGAAGGTTTCAGTGTAGTAAATGCAACAGTTGACGGAAACGTATACTTTGCTAGCCAAGAGCTATTAGATGCAGCTGAAATTGGTGAAGATGGCGAAGTAACTGGTGCTTGGGAAGTACAA
>NZ_LJRZ01000212.1:0-236 GCF_002742485.1 Pseudomonas sp. 2822-17 | reverse complement strand
ACCTTCACCAATTCCATTAATTTTTGATAGTGCATCCAGTGAATCAAACGGTCTTAATTCTATTAATTCTTCTGCTCGTGTCTCGCCAATATGGATTATCTCTGATAACTTTTCAACAGAAGCGGAATTTATATCGATACATTTTCCTCCATCTTGCGATTCCATGTCGTTATTATGACTTTCATCATAATCAACCATATTTTCCTCGGATGAGTTAGAGTCGGTGCTCTCTATAT
>NZ_LJRZ01000211.1:0-326 GCF_002742485.1 Pseudomonas sp. 2822-17 | reverse complement strand
TACCTGAATATGTTAAAACAAGTTTAGCGCCAGGTTCTAAAGTAGTTACAGGTTATCTAGTTGGAGCTGGCCTTACACCATATCTTGATCAACTAGGGTTTAACACGGTTGGTTACGGATGTACAACATGTATCGGTAACAGTGGTCCATTACCAGCTGAAGTTGAAGAGGGTATTGCGGATAACGATTTAACTGTAGCTTCAGTATTATCTGGTAACCGAAACTTCGAAGGGCGTATTCATCCATTAGTGAAAGCTAACTATCTTGCTTCACCACCACTAGTTGTTGCATATGCATTGGCTGGAACAGTTGATATTGACGTATAT
>NZ_LJRZ01000210.1:0-265 GCF_002742485.1 Pseudomonas sp. 2822-17 | reverse complement strand
TAATACATTCATAAGGCTCCCTCCTCTTTCATCGACTTCTTAACATACGCTTGAGCCAATGACATTCCTAAAAATGCTAGGAGTAACCCACCGAATATGGAACTGACCACATACACTACCACTGACCATATAGACCCAGAACTCCCCAAAAAATAGTATCTGCGGCCAATGTTGACATTGTAGTGAAACCACCACAAAAACCAACGCCTATGCCATCTTCAAGTAAAGGATTCATTTTTTTAAAGAGGATATAACCGGTCAAGGC
>NZ_LJRZ01000209.1:0-347 GCF_002742485.1 Pseudomonas sp. 2822-17 | reverse complement strand
GTCATGGTCCTTAAATGGCGATGTAGTGGAAACTGCTGAGGTGAATAAATGATGGAGAAAACATATTCTAAACAAGAAATAGTGAATCAAGCTAAAGAACTGGCAAAAATGATCGCAGAAACAGAAGAAGTAGATTTCTTTAAACGTGCTGAACTACAAATTAATGAAAATCTTAAAGTGCAAGAAACGATTGCTAAAATCAAATCATTGCAAAAAGAAGCCGTTAATTTACAGCACTATCAAAAAACTGAAGGTCTTAAAGCAGTTGAAGATCAAATTGATGCACTACAGGATGAATTAGACGAAATTCCTCTTGTAAGGGAATTTAAACAAACACAGACAGATGT
>NZ_LJRZ01000011.1:0-228 GCF_002742485.1 Pseudomonas sp. 2822-17 | reverse complement strand
ATTTTAGCAACATTTATTACTTAAACCTCCATTGTGATTACGAAACCCGAGAGATAAGGTTACGTGAAAGAGGCTGGTCAGAGGTTCTTATTGAAGAGCATAGAACGTTTGCTAACTGGTTATTAGAAAATGCAGATAAAGCGTATACACCACCTATGTCAACCGTTAATACATCTACTAATAGTGTAGAAGAGGTTGCAATTCATATTAAGAACTGGATCATGAAGA
>NZ_LJRZ01000208.1:0-240 GCF_002742485.1 Pseudomonas sp. 2822-17 | reverse complement strand
GTAGCCTGTTGGATCATCAGCTAGTGCAGTTAATATCGAGACCTTAGCTTCTTTTTCTTCATGCTCTTTGATCAGTGCGTTGATAGTTGATTCTGTAATTAATGGCGTATCTCCACATAAAACAACAGTTGTTCCATCAAGCCCCTTTAGTGATTCTTCTGCTTGCGTCACTGCATGACCCGTTCCTAATTGCTCCTCTTGAATAACATAGGATACATCTTCACCTAATTGATCCTTAAC
>NZ_LJRZ01000207.1:0-278 GCF_002742485.1 Pseudomonas sp. 2822-17 | reverse complement strand
CTGTATCTATGGAAGTGACAGATTCAACCACATCCCCGTTTTCTGATCGACTAATTATTATGCTTTTTCATGCACTGAATCAGATGGACATTACCCTCCTGGGACACTCATTGTCCCTATCCATGCGGGCTGATCTTACTGCACATTTCAGTAAACTCATTCTAGATGTATTAAAATATGGTCAGGATGGTTTTAAAATCATGGTCAATAGAGGATGGATGGAACAACCACCCCATGCTACGGATAGAAAACAATCAATTAATGGGAATAGTTAGGAT
>NZ_LJRZ01000206.1:0-321 GCF_002742485.1 Pseudomonas sp. 2822-17 | reverse complement strand
CTCCCTGTTCTGCTTAAACTAGAGAAGAGAGGTAATCTATTTAGACGGGGCTAACGAACGCTAAAGCCCTGATTGACTCAACTAACAATCAGTGACACAAGAATAAAAATGCTCTTTGATTGAAGGGGCGTTTTATATAAAGGATAGCTTGTGATGTCTCAAACTCTTTGTCAGTAAGTTTCACAGATACATTGTGAAAAACTGTTGAGTGTCTTGGTGTGGTAAGATACAATAATAATTGATAATGATTCTCATTTATCGTAGCTAACCGTCCGTAAAATGCCTGCCTCAAAATAGAGAGTGGAGGTAAATCTATTTAGG
>NZ_LJRZ01000205.1:0-347 GCF_002742485.1 Pseudomonas sp. 2822-17 | reverse complement strand
ATTTAAAAGATAGTGTTTTTGGAATGAATGAGAAGGGGGAATATTTGTGAAAAAGTCATTTATCATTATGTTAATAGCACTTCTAGTTTTTACACTAGTACCCGATCTGAGAGTGTTTGCAAAAGCTAAAGAACACGAAAAAGTTATTGTTCTTTTTAAAGATACGGTGGACAAAAGAATTATCACACAAGCAAATGGACAAGTGGATAACGAATATAACAATGTACCAGCGCTTTCAATCAGTGTCCCTGAAGTTGCCATTCGTGGATTAGAAAATAATCCAAATATTATTGCGGTCGAAAAAGACAATGAAGTAACAATACAAGGGCAGAGGGAAGATTGGGGAG
>NZ_LJRZ01000204.1:0-280 GCF_002742485.1 Pseudomonas sp. 2822-17 | reverse complement strand
GCTCCATACATGATCAAGGAGGAGGAATATAAACATGGTGAAAAACAATGCTTCAGATTTGAAAAATTACACTTTTGAACATCTATCAGAAGAAAATTACCGGGACATTAATGATCAACTCGCTTCCTCTGATACGTTAGGTGTCATTAAGTGGGCGTATGAAACTTATGGAAATGATTTAGTTTACGCGTGTAGCTTTGGTGTAGAGGGTATCGTTCTTATCGATCATATTAGCAAAGTAAAAAAAGACGCTACAGTCGTTTTTCTTGATACGCACCTC
>NZ_LJRZ01000203.1:0-356 GCF_002742485.1 Pseudomonas sp. 2822-17 | reverse complement strand
ATGTAGAGGATGCTTTTGCACAAATGAAAAAAGGGAATAAAGAAAATAATAGCCTAATAAAACCTAAGTTTAATACTGAGCGAATTGCTCGCAAAAAGGAAATTGAACAAGCTCATTTATGTTTAGGGTATGAGGGATTTCCTCTACACGATGAAGAAATATTTAGTCTCGTATTACTTAACAATGCATTGGGTGGAAGCATGAGCAGTAGATTATTTCAGGAAGTGAGGGAAAAACGAGGATTAGCTTATTCTGTGTTTTCTTACCACTCTTCCTTCCATGATACAGGTATGCTTACAATATATGCAGGTACAGCACAAAAACATTTAGATGAGTTATTTGATGTACTGTTAAAC
>NZ_LJRZ01000202.1:0-311 GCF_002742485.1 Pseudomonas sp. 2822-17 | reverse complement strand
CCATCATATTCGCAAGGCCGTCTTCTGTTGGTTCATTCATGATATCTTCCATCTTCGTTAAAGATTCATGAAGGCTGTTCCAATAACCGTGCTTATTATTTTCCCCACGGAATTGATCATCAAGGTAAGCCTCTCGGATTCTCGTAATTTCACCAGCTTGTACCCCTGAGCCTAGTTGATCCGTGATCGCTGGCTGTGAAAAACCAGGTGTTGGGAACCCACCAGTTGGTTGAAGGTTTACTCGTTGTCTTGAGTAACCAGGTGTATTTGCGTTGGCAATGTTATGTCCTGTTGTTTGGATCGCCGTCTGT
>NZ_LJRZ01000201.1:0-330 GCF_002742485.1 Pseudomonas sp. 2822-17 | reverse complement strand
CTATTGGAATCGTATCGGATCGATAATAGTAGAAGTGCTTCCAGTTTAAATATTCAATCTAACTTTGTGAACCTGCTAAGTTTATTACATAAGAAACAAACTGAAGAGCGTTGGTCTGAGACGGATGCAGAACTAATAGATAGGATGACTTCTAGATTTATTGATTATGAAAATTTAATTTCAGAGGAGCGGAAGCAATTATCAGGCCTATAAAATCCATTACCACTGTTTACTGAAACGGCTTCTGTGACTCATTCTATTGATGTGAATCAAATGTCAACATTTTTTGAGGAGATTAATCGTACTAGTCAATTATATTTGCTTTATCAG
>NZ_LJRZ01000200.1:0-307 GCF_002742485.1 Pseudomonas sp. 2822-17 | reverse complement strand
GAAAGAAATGGTAACTTCCTCTCCCTGGTCATTTACAATTGTACCATTTTTATCAGGACCAAATTGGTCATAGTTTTGTACAACTTCTTGGTGTGCATCATATAGGTCTTTGTTGATTGTAGTATAGATACGGTATCCAGATCGTCGCAGTGATCTTTCCGCTTCCTCCAGATACCTATTTGCTAATAAATCACGCTGGTCTGGATCTTCAACATCATCAAGGAAAATACCATCCTTCTCCATTAACCAATTAACGATTTTACTTGGAGCCCGTCTTGTAACTTCATCAGTAATACGAGGGTACGAT
>NZ_LJRZ01000199.1:0-254 GCF_002742485.1 Pseudomonas sp. 2822-17 | reverse complement strand
ATACTTAGGTGCTGTACCGTGTGTTGCTTCGAATATTGCATGACCAGTATCATAGTTGATGTTAGCTCCAGGTGCTATACCAATTCCACCAACTTGAGCAGCTAGTGCATCTGAGATATAGTCCCCGTTTAAGTTCATTGTTGCAACTACATCAAACTCTTTTGGACGAGTTAAGATTTGCTGTAGGAATATATCTGCAATTGCATCTTTAACAATGATTTTCCCTTCAGCTTCAGCTTTTGATTGTGCTTCAT
>NZ_LJRZ01000198.1:0-333 GCF_002742485.1 Pseudomonas sp. 2822-17 | reverse complement strand
TTCTTTTCATAGACTTCTTTTTTCCAACCTTTTAATTTAGGAACTAAAGATACATTCTCCTCAATTGTCATGTGTGGCATGAGACCTATTCTTTGAATTACATAACCTATATCTCTACGTAGGTTTACTTCATCTTCTGCTGCAATATCATTACCATTAATTGAAATGGTTCCTGAGGTAATGGGAATGAGCTTGTTAATCATTTTCATCGTCGTTGTTTTTCCACACCCACTTGGTCCAATTAATGTGACAAGGCTTCCTTCCTTAACATGGAAAGACACGTTATTAACAGCTTTCGTTCCATCTTCATATTGTTTTGTTACATTTTTAAAG
>NZ_LJRZ01000197.1:0-259 GCF_002742485.1 Pseudomonas sp. 2822-17 | reverse complement strand
GTTTGAAGGAGAGATATAATGAAAACTTTTATTCATGATGATTTTCTACTTCCAAATGAAGCATCAAGAACACTTTACCATGACTACGCAAAGGATATGCCTATCTATGATTATCACTGTCATTTAAGTCCACAGGAAATCGCTGAGAATAAGTCATTCAAAAATATGACAGAGATTTGGCTAGATGGTGATCATTATAAATGGAGAGCATTACGTGCGTTAGGAATTGAAGAAAAGTACATTACTGGTGATGCTAGTG
>NZ_LJRZ01000196.1:0-283 GCF_002742485.1 Pseudomonas sp. 2822-17 | reverse complement strand
GTATATGTCAAATAAAAGTATACATTTAATTATTTTTCCTCTAGAAAAATCCTCGTCAGTCTTTCAACTCTTTTTCTCTGAATGTCTTGTTCGTCGAATGTCATTGGCTTACTGTTAATATCAAAAATCCATGACCTTTTATTCATATCAATTCCAATATCAAAGGAAAATTCTTTAACTGTATATTTCTTTTCAAGTAGACTACCAATCTGTTGACCTAAGTGACGAACTAAATCTTCATCTGGTCTTACTGGAACTTCAGTCAATGCTACCAGTCTTCCAC
>NZ_LJRZ01000195.1:0-361 GCF_002742485.1 Pseudomonas sp. 2822-17 | reverse complement strand
GAAGTGGGAACGGAGATCATCTTAAAGATAAAAGAAAACACAGAAGATGAAAATTTTGACGAGTATTTAGAAGAATATCGATTGAAAAATATCGTCAAAAAATATTCAGATTTTATTCGCTACCCAATTAAAATGGACGTGACAACGCAAAAGCCTAAAGAAGATGATGAAGAAGATATTGCAGAAGTAATAGAGGAACAGACGATTAATAGCATGGTTCCTATTTGGAGAAAAAATAAAAATGAGCTTACAACAGAGGATTATGAGAACTTCTATCAAGAAAAGCGTTATGGGTTTGATAAGCCATTAAAACATGTTCACCTAAGTGTTGATGGGATGCTTCGCTATAATGCAATTTTAT
>NZ_LJRZ01000194.1:0-371 GCF_002742485.1 Pseudomonas sp. 2822-17 | reverse complement strand
ATTCATAGCACTGATTTATTTAGGAACAGCTTGGTTTTTTAGTTATTCTTATGGTGCTTGTATAAAGCGAAGAATAACACAACTTATTCACCAAATTAAACAATTTCAAAGGGGAGCTTTCCGTAAAGGAGAGCCTCTAAAAACAGATAATGAATTAGGGAAACTCTCAGAACATCTGAATGAATTAACAAGTGATGTGGAACAACAAATCGTTTCGATGAGACGAATATTAAATGAAAATTCCAAGTTAATATCAGAAGCAGAGCGCGCTGCAAGTTTAGAAGAAAGAAGAAAACTTGCACGTGATTTACATGATGCGGTGAGTCAAGAACTGTTTGCAGTTTCCATGACATTAGGGGCATTACCAAGAC
>NZ_LJRZ01000193.1:0-346 GCF_002742485.1 Pseudomonas sp. 2822-17 | reverse complement strand
CAACGACTGTACCCGCAGCACTAGGTAATCTTGTTTCTTTCGGTAAATAACTACGATATGCAATCATAGCACCCATACCAAGTGATAATGTGAAGAACGCCTGACCAATAGCTGCTACGTATACACTTAAGTCACCAAAAGCACCCCAATCAGGTGTGAATAGGAATGCTAAACCTTGCCCTGCTCCATCTAAAGTAAGGGAGTATCCGGCTAAAATAATAAGTAATAAAGCTAAGAGTGGCATAAAGATTTTGTTGGAAAACTCAATACCCTTTTTAACTCCGAAAAATACAATCCCAATTACAACTGCCATAAAGATTACTTGCCACACAACAGGACCTGCTGT
>NZ_LJRZ01000192.1:0-279 GCF_002742485.1 Pseudomonas sp. 2822-17 | reverse complement strand
CTCAAATAGTCATCATTAAGGACGTTAAATATCAAAGACATGGCCGCTTGCTGATTACGGTCACGAGTTTTATCAAGTTGACTCTGCAACCAGTGGAACGGCTTCTTAATCGTCTGGTTCAATGCGTGCTTGAACTTCAAGTTGAGAAAACCACTATTTAACACATGGTACACCTTCGCAAAATAACTTCTATCCTGGCCTGGGCGAAAACTAAACCGATTTTTTGCAGAAGAAAATCGAGCTCTTGTCTCCTTAAACTTACGTAGATTACTAGATTTA
>NZ_LJRZ01000191.1:0-297 GCF_002742485.1 Pseudomonas sp. 2822-17 | reverse complement strand
ACATTAATCTACATGCCGTTTCATTTAAATTTAATTATTGTACTTTTATTTTTGTGGATCCACCATTATCTTGAGTGGAAGCAACGACCTTTTATGTTTTTAAGGTTTCTTCTTGAACGTAAAAAATATTTATTTACTGGTACGGAACAGACCATTCGAGTATCACCAAGTTTATCCGTTGCTGATGCGATGAAAAAAGTAAACAGACAAAAATATCATTATTTTGTGTTTGGAAACAATAGTGAAAAACTAGAAGAAAAGAGAGTGTTAGAGGCGTTTTTTGATGAAGATAAAAGA
>NZ_LJRZ01000190.1:0-326 GCF_002742485.1 Pseudomonas sp. 2822-17 | reverse complement strand
CTCTTTCTCATCAGCAGTTATACATTGCGCTGACGATGACGTTGCAGCTGGCTCTATTTCATTCATCTCATCACCTCTTCCTATATTTTAGACGAACGTAAAGCATTTTTGGTTGAAAAAAATAATTGCTGATTTTCTGAGTGAAGGTTTTACTGACAAGTAAGGACAACGATAATTGTATAAAAGATAAAAAGGGCAAGGGGATAGTTACCGAAGAAGTTGCAGAAAGTGCAAAAAGGTAAAAAACACCCAAAAATGAACAAAGGCCATCTCACCAATAATTAGAAAGGTGAGATGGCCCAAAAACCCTATTCAATTCAACGAAA
>NZ_LJRZ01000189.1:0-302 GCF_002742485.1 Pseudomonas sp. 2822-17 | reverse complement strand
ATATAAGCGACAACTGAAGTTTGTTTCCACTTCACTTCATGAGACAGAGGTGAAGGTAAACCGTTTAGATGTGGACCTTGATAATAGATTAAACAAGCTAGAAGGGGAATACGAATTATCCTTTGAAGCTGCCAGAACTCAATATCCCCTTCATGTGGACCTTGATGAAGGTAGAAAAAGAGTAAAGCTTATTAAAATGGCAATTGAAGAATTGGGGACAGTGAATGTTGGTGCAATTGAAGAATATGATCGGGTAAGGGAACGCTATGAGTTTTTAATGACCCAAAAGCAAGACTTAGAGG
>NZ_LJRZ01000188.1:0-231 GCF_002742485.1 Pseudomonas sp. 2822-17 | reverse complement strand
GTTAGTTATTGATGAAATACAGCGCATGAAAAAAGGTGAAGCAGCACAGCAAATGATAGATTTCTTTGTGGAATTGGAAAATAAGTTAGGTGTTCCTTTAATATATATCGGGACATATAAAGCTTTCCCTATTTTTAGTACATTGTTAGCGAATGGGAGAAGGGCTGGTGGAATGGGTGCAGATTTCTTAGACCCAATGAAGCAAGATAAGGAGTGGGATTTATTTCTAAG
>NZ_LJRZ01000187.1:0-345 GCF_002742485.1 Pseudomonas sp. 2822-17 | reverse complement strand
CCTTTAGGATTATGATATTGTCATAACATACTTAGAAGAATGGTTGTGAAAACAATGAAACTATCTAGCATCGTTAGTGACGGTATGATATTGCAACGAGATAAAATGATAACGATTTCAGGGACTTCAACACCGTCTCAACAAATCAGCTTTATTATTGGTGAAAACAATCATGAAACTACTGCAGATGAAAATGGTTTTTGGAAAATAGAGTTAGGTCCTTTAGAAGCGGGTGGTCCTTATCAAATGACTATTGAAGGCGATGAAAAAATTATAGTTAATTATATTTTAGTAGGTGATGTCTGGGTACTAGCAGGCCAGTCGAATATGGAGATACCTATAAAT
>NZ_LJRZ01000186.1:0-266 GCF_002742485.1 Pseudomonas sp. 2822-17 | reverse complement strand
GTGTTCGAATCAGAGCCCGTGTTGCTTTGTTCTTCCTGTTTTGGTGTAGATGCTGTATTTTTATCATCAGAATTGGATTGCCCTTGGTTACTAGATGGTGTGTCTCTTGCAGCCTGATCGGAATTCTCCTCATTACTTTCTTCGGCTTCTCTAGCGGCTTTTTCTTCTGCTTCTGCCTTTGCCTTTTCCTCTGCTTCAGCTTTTGCAGCAGCTTCCGATTCCTCTCTTTCAATTTGTGCTAAAAGGTAATCTACTAAATCTAATTT
>NZ_LJRZ01000185.1:0-236 GCF_002742485.1 Pseudomonas sp. 2822-17 | reverse complement strand
TGCATATGTAGACCATAAGTCTATATATCACTAGTCTATCATTGTAAGTAAAACGGATGATTTGAAAGTGAAAGTGGGGATTATATAATGGCTTCTGGTAACGCCATTCAAGACATATTGAAGAAGATGATGGAAACTGTTGGGGACAGTAAAGAAAAGATTTTTGAAATAGGGGAAGAGTCTCGCGGTGAATATAATCAGTTGAAATCGGATTTAACTAGTATTCAAGATAATGT
>NZ_LJRZ01000184.1:0-18252 GCF_002742485.1 Pseudomonas sp. 2822-17 | reverse complement strand
TTCCAGGTTACCGAATATGGCGCAGCGGACGGGACTCGAACCCGCGACCCCCGGCGTGACAGGCCGGTATTCTAACCGACTGAACTACCGCTGCGCGTAACACATGAAGCGAATGGTGGGTGATGACGGGATCGAACCGCCGACCCTCTGCTTGTAAGGCAGATGCTCTCCCAGCTGAGCTAATCACCCTTCGTCTCGGTGTGGCGCGCATTCTACGGAGCGACCTATGGTCTGGCAAGCACTTTCTTAAATCTTTTTTTTGAGGCCTTCCAATGGCTTAGGCAGGGTTGGCCTGGGGCGCTATCAAGAGAATAATGCCCCCCTTTGTATAAAGGAGAGACTCACCCCATGTGGTTCAAGAACCTGCTTATCTATCGCCTGACCCAAGATCTGCCTGTTGATGCCGAGGCGTTGGAAACTGCAATGGCCACCAAACTGGCGCGCCCTTGTGCAAGCCAGGAGTTGACCACTTACGGTTTCGTCGCGCCTTTTGGTAAAGGTGAAGACGCTCCCCTGGTTCACGTCAGCGGAGATTTCCTGCTGATTGCCGCGCGCAAGGAAGAACGCATCCTGCCGGGCAGCGTAGTGCGTGACGCGCTTAAAGAGAAAGTTGAAGAGATCGAGGCCGAGCAGATGCGCAAGGTCTATAAGAAGGAACGCGATCAGATCAAGGATGAAATCATCCAGGCCTTCCTGCCCCGCGCATTTATCCGTCGCTCGTCGACCTTCGCCGCCATTGCGCCGAAACAAGGCCTGATCCTGGTCAACTCGGCCAGCCCGAAACGCGCCGAAGACCTGCTCTCCACCCTGCGTGAAGTGATCGGCACGTTGCCAGTACGTCCGCTCACCGTGAAAACCGCACCAATCGCGATCATGACCGACTGGGTCACCACCCAGAAACCGGCCGATGACTTTTTCGTCCTCGACGAATGTGAGCTGCGTGACACCCACGAAGACGGCGGCATCGTGCGCTGCAAGCGCCAGGACCTGACTGGCGAAGAAATCCAACTGCACCTGACCACCGGCAAAGTCGTGACTCAACTGTCGCTGGCCTGGCAGGACAAGCTGTCCTTCATGCTCGACGACAAGATGACCGTCAAGCGCCTGAAGTTCGAAGACTTGCTGCAAGACCAGGCGGAACAGGACGGCGGCGACGAAGCCCTGGGCCAACTGGATGCGAGCTTTACGTTGATGATGCTGACCTTCGGCGAGTTCCTGCCGGCGTTGGTTGAAGCACTGGGCGGTGAAGAAACTCCACAGGGCATTTAAGCCATGTGAAGATCAAAATGTGGGCGGGGGCCTTCCCCCCTCCCACATTTGATCGCATGTGTACTTCAAGAATCTAACAACAAGGACACTGCCATGCGCGCACTCGCCGCCTTGAGCCGCTTCGTCGGCAATACCTTCGCCTATTGGGTGTTGATTTTTGCCGTGCTGGCCTTCCTCGAACCGAGCTGGTTCATCGGCCTGAAAAGCGCCATCGTCCCGCTGCTGGGGCTGGTGATGTTCGGCATGGGGCTGACCCTCAAACTCGATGACTTCGCCGAAGTCGCGCGCCACCCGTGGCGTGTGGCCCTCGGCGTGGTTGCGCACTTTGTGATCATGCCCGGCGTGGCCTGGCTGCTGTGCCAGGTGTTTCACCTGCCGCCGGAAATTGCCGTCGGCGTGATCCTCGTCGGTTGCTGCCCAAGCGGCACCTCGTCCAACGTGATGACCTGGCTGGCCCGTGGCGACCTGGCGTTGTCGGTGGCCATCGCCGCCGTCACCACCCTCCTCGCCCCGCTGCTCACGCCAGCGCTGATCTGGCTGCTGGCCTCGGCCTGGCTGCCCGTATCGTTCATGGAGTTGTTCTGGTCGATCCTGCAAGTGGTGCTGCTGCCGATCGTGCTTGGTGTGGTCGCCCAGCGCGTACTCGGCGAACGGGTTCGCCATGCGGTGGACGTATTGCCCTTGGTGTCGGTGGTCAGCATCGTGATCATCGTCGCGGCGGTGGTTGCGGCCAGCCAGGCGAAGATCGCCGAATCGGGCCTGTTGATCATGGCCGTGGTGATGCTGCACAACAGCTTCGGCTACCTGCTGGGCTACTTCACCGGGCGCCTGTTCAAGTTGCCTTTGGCGCAACGCAAGTCGCTGGCGCTGGAAGTGGGCATGCAGAACTCCGGGCTGGGCGCCGCGCTGGCCAGTGCGCACTTCTCGCCGCTGGCTGCCGTGCCGAGTGCGCTGTTCAGTGTCTGGCACAATATTTCCGGGGCGTTGCTGTCGACGTACTTCCGTCGCATGAGCGAGAAGGAAGACCGTCGTATCCTGGAGAACACCCCACAAACTTGATCGCCTGATCCGTTTTCGGCACTCTACGGGCTTCGCGGGGACGACCTCGCGACGCCAACGAGCGTTGAATCCGGGGACGACCCCGCCTGAATAAGCGAGGTCATCATGTCCTGGATCATTCTGTTTTTTGCCGGGTTGTTTGAAGTCGGCTGGGCCGTGGGCCTGAAGTACACCGACGGGTTCAGCAAGCCACTGCCCACCGCCCTGACCATTGCGGCGATGGCCATCAGCCTTGGCCTGCTGGGGCTGGCCATGAAGGAGCTGCCACTGGGCACTGCCTATGCCATCTGGACCGGTGTCGGTGCCGTGGGCACTGTGATTGCCGGGATTATCCTGTTTGGGGAATCCATGGCGCTGTTTAGGTTGGCGAGTGTGGCGTTGATTATCTGCGGGCTTGTTGGGCTTAAGATCAGCACTTAGGCCGCTACCGCCATCGGGGGCAAGCCCCCTCCCGCACTGGACCGCGCTTGTCAGAACAACTCGGTCAAATGTGGGAGGGGGCTTGCCCCCGATGAGGCCTCAACATCCAGCGCAGAACTACCTTGCACTCCCACGCAGAACACCAACCACAGCCTGCAATTGCGCAGGTGTCGCCTCCTCTACCCGAACAGGCTCACCGGCCACCAACACCACCCGCGACCAGATGCGGTGGAAAATCCCCTTGTTCGGATCGCGACTGAAGAAACTCCCCCACAACCCCTGCAACGCCATCGGAATCACCGGCACTGGCGTCTCCTCCAGAATCCGCGTCACCCCGCCACGGAACTCGTTCATCTCGCCATCAGCGGTCAACTTGCCTTCGGGGAAGATGCATACCAACTCACCTTCCTTCAGATACTGCGCAATTCGCGTGAAGGCCTTTTCGTAAATCTGGATATCTTCATGACGCCCGGCAATCGGAATCGCCCCGGCGGTGCGGAAGATGAAGTTGAGCACCGGCAGGCGGTAGATCTTGTAGTACATGACAAAGCGAATCGGCCGACGCACGGAACCTGCAATCAATAACGCATCGACAAACGACACGTGGTTGCACACCAGCAAGGCCGCGCCTTCGTCCGGGATCAGGTCGAGTCTTTTATGCTCCACGCGGTACATGGAATGGCTGAGCAGCCAGATCATGAAACGCATGGTGAACTCGGGGACGATCTTGAAGATGTAAGTGTTGACCGCGATGTTGAGCAGCGACACCACCAGGAACAACTCGGGGATCGACAGCTTGGCCACGCTCAGCAGCAGGATCGACACAATGGCCGACACCACCATGAACAACGCGTTGAGGATATTGTTGGCGGCGATCACCCGCGCACGCTCGTTCTCGGCGGTGCGCGACTGGATCAGCGCGTACAACGGCACGATATAAAAACCGCCGAACACACCGAGCCCGAGGATATCGATCAACACCCACCAGGCTTGGCCGTAACCGAGCACCGCCAGCCAGTCATTGGCCTGCACGTTCTGCGGGAAGCCGCCAGAGTGCCACCACAGCAGCAGGCCGAACACCGTCAGGCCGAATGAACCAAACGGCACCAGGCCGATTTCCACCTTGCGCCCGGAGAGCTTTTCGCAAAGCATCGAGCCGAGGGCGATGCCCACCGAGAACACCGTGAGGATCAGGGTCACCACGGTTTCATCGCCGTACAACCATTCCTTGGCGTAGGCCGGGATCTGGGTCAGGTAGATCGCGCCGACAAACCAGAACCACGAGTTGCCGACAATGGAGCGCGACACCGCCGGCGTCTGCCCCAGGCCCATGCGCAGCGTGGCCCAGGACTGGGTGAAGATATTCCAGTCCAGCCGCAGTTGCGGGGTAGACGCCGCCGCCCGTGGAATGCTGCGGCTGGCCAGGTAACCCAGCACCGCCACGCCGACAATCGCCACCGCCACAATCGGCGCGTAATGGGTAGACGACATCATGATCCCGGCGCCAATGGTGCCGGCCAGGATCGCCAGGAACGTGCCCATCTCCACAAGGCCATTGCCGCCGACCAACTCATCGTCGCGCAGGGCCTGGGGCATGATCGAGTACTTCACCGGGCCAAACAGTGCCGAGTGGGTGCCCATGGCAAACAGCGCCAGCAACATCAATTCGAGGTGATTCGTCAGGAAGCCCGTGGCGCCAACGGCCATGATTACGATCTCGCCGATCTTGATCGCGCGGATCAATGCATCCTTGTTGAATTTCTCGCCAAACTGCCCGGCCAGCGCCGAGAACAGGAAGAACGGCAGGATAAACAGCAAGGCGCACAGGTTGACCCAGATCGAGCGATCACCGTCGATGGTGAGCTTGTAGAGGATCGCCAGGATCAGCGATTGCTTGAAAATGTTGTCGTTGAAGGCGCCCAGCAACTGGGTGATGAAAAACGGCAGAAAGCGCCGCGTGCGCAGCAAGGTGAATTGCGAGGGGTGGCTCATCGTCCGTGTTCCTGCGTGGCCTTTATTTATCAGGCCACGACTTTACCTAATCCCGCTTACTTATTCGCTAGCCCTGCAATACATGGCGAAACAAAAAGCTCACCTTTATAGGCGCCCTGTACGGTGCGCCTGGCGACGATCAGCCACATCAGCGCCAATGCCAGCACCAGCGCACTGCCAAATACGTTGAAAAATGTCAGATGCAGCACATTCGCCAACTTGAGCGTGGCCAGGGCGTACACGCCCAGGGGGAAGGTAAAGCCCCACCAGCCCAGGTTAAACGGGATGCCAGCGCGCAGGTAACGCAGGGTGATCAGCACCGCGATCAGCATCCACCACAAGCCGAAGCCCCACAGGGTTACCCCCGCGATCAGGCCGATGCCGTTGGCGATCTCGCCGACACCCGGCAAGCCATTGGTAGCGAAGATCGCGGGCGCGTCGCCACCGAGCAGCAACATGCCGAGGGCGCCGGTGCCAATAGGGCCGAGCGCCAACCAACTCGACGCGGCCATACTGGCGTGGGGCAATTTATGCAGGGCCATGCGCAACATCAGGATGGTCAGGATGCTGAACGCCACCGGCAGGGAAAACGCCCAGAGCACATAGCTGGTCACCAGCATCACCAGTTGCGAATGAGCGTCCGCCAGATGCGGCGCCAGCAAGCCCCCGCTGGCCGCAGCGACTTCGGCGGCGACCACCGGCAACAGCCACACGGCGGTCATCTGGTCGATGCTGTGTTCCTGGCGGGTGAACATCATAAATGGGATCAATACACCGCAGGCCAGGGCCATCGCGACGTCCAACCACCACAGGGCTTCGGCCACCGGGATCACCTCAACGCCCCAGCGCGGCAGGCCGAACAACAGCAAACCGTTGAGAATCGTCGCCAACCCCATGGGAATCGTGCCAAAAAACATCGAAACCGTGGGATGCCCGAAGATCCGCCGCGCCTCGTGGAAAAACATCACCCAGCGCGCGGCATACAAGACGCTGAACAGGATGAACAGCCCAATGGTAAACATCCACAGGCCTTCAGCGATGGTGTGCAATACGGGCAGGTTGACCGGCAATTGCGCCAGGGCCAGAGCCAGCACCCCCGTGCCCATCGTTGCGGCGAACCAGTTGGGGGTGAATTGGCGAATCACTTCCCGGGGACGGGTCAGGTGGCTGAGGGGTTTGTAGCTGATGGTGTTCGAGCAGGTCATGATGAAAATCCTCTTCCTCGCATGAGGTTGAGATCATCATAGAACCCGATCGAATATCCATATAACGGGTAATATCTCTAAATGTTATCTATTTTGCAGATATTCGATTGGCGTGAAGAGTCCTGCACCCGCAACCCCACCAGTGCAGCCAGGGCCAATATGATCAGCGCCGCGCCGTAGCCGTCGGTGGTCACGATCAGGCCGTAACTGCGGATCAGGTTGCCCGCCAGCAACGACGGCAGGCAGAACGCCAGATAACTGAGCACATAAAACGCCGACATCAACCCGGCTCGCTCATGGGGCAACGCCAGCGGCACCACGCTGCGCAACGCCCCGAGAAAGCCTGCGCCGAAGCCGCTGCCAGCGATCAGAGTGGCGATAAAAAACAACGACAGGCTGGCGCTGTGTACCGCCGTCAGGATCAGCGCCACCCCCACTGCCAGCAATGCCGCGCCAAGGCGCAGCACCTTGTCGGCCGGGCGATTGCGCAAGGTGAAGATCATCAGCGCCCCGCTCAACGTCAGTACCGCGACCAGACCGCCACCGATGAGGTTGGACGTGGACCCCGTCGCCGCCCGCACCAACGAAGGCGCCAGGGACAAATAGAACCCACCCATCGCCCACACCGCCACATCCACCGGCAACGACAACCACAGCGCCCGGCGTGCCTGGGGCGGCACATGCAGGGTTGGCCGCAGCGATGCCCATGCACCCGGAATACGGCTGACGGTTTCCGGCAGCCGCCACACATACAGTGCCTGCACCAACATCAGTGCCAGCAGCGCCGCGTAGACCAACTGCGTCGGCAATGGCGCGAACTCCACCAGCAAACTGCTACCCATCGCCCCGCACGCCATCCCCAGCAACGGTGCCACACTATTGACCAATGGCCCTTGCTGGCGGTCGGTATCCAACAGCGCCGCGCCCAGCACCGCCGTGGCCATGCCGGTGGCAAAGCCCTGTAATGTACGCGCCGCGATCAGCCAGGCCACGCTGTCTTCATTGATAAACAGCAGCATCGCCAACATATTCAGCAGCAGCGCAGCAAAAATCACCGGCTTGCGCCCCAGGTGGTCCGACAGCGAACCCACCGTCAACAGCGCCGCCAGCAGGCTCAGCGCGTATACACCGAAGATCAGCGTGAGCATACCTGCAGAAAAATGCAGGCCTTGCTGATACAGGTGATACAACGGCGTCGGCGCGCTGGACGCGGCCAGGAATGTCAGCAAGGTGATCGCCAGAAACACCAGGCTGGAACGGTGGGAAATAGGACTGGACATCGGCACGCTCCGCTAAAGCTAATATATTGCTTTTGTGGAGTGTGCGACTGGTCAGCGCTTAAAGCAAATTCTTTGTGTTAAGGTCGTAAATATGGCGATTAAAGAAGGCCTCCGCCCGGGGGGCCGTAGTGCCCGGGTACAAGAATCCGTTCATTCGGCCGTGCGTGAGCTGCTCGGAACCCACGAGCGCTCCAGCGTCACCGTGCCGATGATTGCCACTCGCGCAGGCGTCACGCCGTCGACCATCTACCGACGCTGGGGCGACCTCTCCGTTCTCCTGGCCGATGTGGCCCTGGCGCGCATGCAGCCTGATAGCGAGCCGGCCAACACCGGCAGTCTGCGCGGCGACCTGCAAGCCTGGGCCGAGCAGTATCTGGATGAAATGAGTTCAGAACCGGGGCGCAACATGATGCGCGACGTGCAATGCAGCGTGACGCCTGGGTATTGCGTGAGCATCTTGAGTGGGCAGTTTCAGGCGATTGTCGAGCGCTACCCGGATGACAACCCGCCCAGCGTCGACCGCCTGATTAACTTGCTGGCGGCGCCGACGGTGTTTCGGATTCTGTTTTCGACGGCACCGTTGGCGGTTGAAGAACTGTCTGCACTGATTGAACTCGCCTTGGGGAGATAAAAGCCTCACTCATAACCCAATGTGGGAGGGGCAAGCCCCTTCCCACACTTTCCCACATGCATTGAGTGAGTTATGTACGCATCCCGCGTCCACTGACCAGCAACTTCGCGCAACCGATATACAAGACGATGGTCGCCACGATCATGAAGGTGATCGCCACGCTGATCTTGATATCCGACACGCCCAGGATGCCGTAACGGAAGGCGTTGACCATGTGCAACACCGGGTTGGCCAGCGACACGGTCTGCCAGAACGGCGGCAGCAAGGTGATGGAGTAGAACACGCCGCCCAGGTAGGTCAGCGGCGTCAGCACAAAGGTCGGGATGATCGAAATATCATCGAAGTTGCGTGCAAACACTGCGTTGATGAACCCCAGCAGCGAGAAGATCGTCGCCGTCAGCACCACCACCAGAATGGTGACCCCGAGGTGATGCACCTGCAGGTGAGTGAAGAACAGCGACAACAGCGTCACGATCACCCCGACCATCAAGCCACGCAACACACCGCCTGCGGTGTAGCCCAGCAGGATGGTGTGCGGTGACACCGGCGAGACCATCAGTTCTTCAATCGAGCGCTGGAACTTGCTGCCGAAGAAACTTGAAACCACGTTGCCGTAGGAGTTGGTGATCACCGACATCATGATCAGGCCCGGCACGATGTACTCCATATAGGTGAAACCACCCATGTCACCGATCTGCCGGCCGATCAGGTTACCGAAGATCACGAAGTACAGGACCATGGTGATCGCTGGCGGTAGCAGGGTCTGCGGCCAGATCCGGGTAAAGCGCTTCACTTCACGGTAAACGATGGTTTGCAGCGCGACGAGGTTGGGTTGCAGTTCGGAACTCATACCGCCACCTTCGTCAGATTTTTCTCCACCAGGGACACGAACAACTCCTCAAGGCGATTGGTTTTGTTACGTAGGCTCAGCACTTCGATGTTCTGGGTCGCCAACTGCGTGAACAGCGCGGTGATGCCCATGGCCTTGTCGACCTGGACCTCCAGAGTGTGGCTGTCCAACAGCCGGCTCGGGTAGCCCAGCAGTTGCGGCGGCGCCGACAGATTGTTCTTCAGGTCGAGCAGGAAAGTTTCCACATGCAACTGGCCCAGCAGGTTACGCATGCTGGTGTTCTCGACGATGGTGCCGTGGTCAATGATGCCGATGTTGCGGCACAACTGCTCAGCCTCTTCCAGGTAATGGGTGGTGAGGATGATGGTGATGCCCTTCTCGTTCAGCTCGGTGAGAAAGGTCCACATCGAACGGCGCAACTCGATATCCACGCCAGCGGTGGGCTCATCGAGGATCAGCAGGCGTGGCTCATGCACCAGGGCGCGAGCGATCATCAGGCGACGCTTCATACCGCCGGACAATGAACGGGACGGCACGTCGCGCTTGTCCCACAGGCCGAGCTGGGTCAGGTACTGCTCGGCGCGTTCCTTGGCGACTTTCGACGGGATGCCGTAGTAACCGGCCTGAGTCACAACGATATCGAAGGTCTTTTCGAACTGGTTGAAGTTGAATTCCTGAGGCACCACACCGATGGAGCGCTTGAGCGCCGCCGGGGATTTATCCAGGTCATGGCCGAAGATATTCACCGTGCCGCTGGTCTTGTTGACCAGGGTGGAGAGGATGCCGATGGTGGTGGATTTGCCGGCACCGTTGGGGCCGAGCAAGGCGAAGAAGTCACCTTCGGCAACATCCAGATCGATACCACTCAGGGCCTGGAAACCGTTGCCGTAGGTTTTGGTTAGCTGCCGGATGGACAGAGCGGAACTCATATCGGAATACGCACCAAAGAAGGGAATGAAAAGAGTAGATGAGCGCGCAGCCCACGTAGTTCAACGGCGGCGCATGACAAGCATGGTGCTTGCCCGCGCCGCACAAGTACAGTCACCTGTATTAATAGTCAGTATTAAGTCAACGCGGTCATGACCGCTTTGCGATAGGCCGGGCGTTGTTGCAGGCGCTGATACCAGGCTTCAAGATGGGGCATTGCCGGGCGCTCAATGGGCATTTCGAACCAGGCATAGGCAAAGCAACCCAAGGGGATATCGCCCATGCCGAAGGCGCTGCCGGACAGGTAAGGCTGCTCGGCGAGGGCCTGGTCGACTGTTTTGAGCGCATCGATACACGCTTGGTGCCCGGCATTGATGCTGTCCCAGTTCTGTTTTTCCGCCGGGGTACGCACGACACCCCAGAACACCGCCTTGAACGGCTCGGCCAGGGTCGACGTGGTCCAGTCCATCCACTTCTCCGCGCTGGCTCGGGCTTGCAGATCGGTCGGATAAAATTCCGACGCGTGCTTGGCGCACAAATAACGCACGATGGTGTTGGATTCCCACAACACAAAGTCGCCGTCCTGAATCATCGGCACCCGGCCATTGGGGTTCAACGCCCGGTATTGCGGGGTGTCGACCACACCAAAAGCCCCGCCCGCATCAATCGCCTCATAGTCCAGGCCGAGTTCCTCGGCGCACCACAGTGCTTTCCTGACGTTTGATGAATTTTTACGACCCCAGATCTTCAGCATGACCGCGCCTTATTGTTGATGAACATGGCTTGATGGACGCAGCAGCATACGCCGGTTCACCCGCGGCTTAAATCGCTCTGCAGGTCGCCCAACAGGTTTGGCTTATCGTCGCCAAACAGGTGCGGGTAACATTTCCGAATATGGGTGAAGAACAATTCCTCGGGCACATCTGCAAATTGCCCGTGGTCCACCACGTACTCCATCGACCGCTGGCCCTGGCGATTGAACGCGTGAAACACACTGTCGTTGCGCCCGTCGAAGTCCAGCGGCGGAACATCGAATACTTCGCACAATTGCTGATTGAATGCCGGCGTGGCTTTGACCCAGCGGCCGTTCAAGTACAGCTCGGTGTAGCCGTGCATGGCGAACACATCGCTCTTGAGCAACGCAAGCAGGCGCGGGGTCGACAGGTGATTGCGCACATCCGCCAGGCCAATGCGCGCCGAGATCCCACAGTGGCGCGCGCAGGCAGCAAGCAAGGTGGCCTTGGGCACGCAGTAGCTCTCACGGGTGGCCAAGGCAGAGCTGGCATTCAAGGTGTTTGGATCGCGGCTGAAGGTGTAGGGGTTGTAGCGCACGGCATCACGCACGGCGTAATAGAGACTGACTGCCTGGTCAGTTAAATCCGCACGGGTTCCGCGATGTTTTTCGGCGAACTCCACCACCGCAGGGTGGTCACTATCGATGAAGCGGCTGGGACTCAGGTACGTTTCCATGAGCGCTGTCTCCGAGGGAAGCCTGGAGTCTAACGACAGGGCGGCCGTGGAGATAACGACGAATCGGCCAAATCTCGTAACACCCTGATCACCGCACCTTCTCGGATGCCGACTAAGCTCCTTGGTGGTTTCGCCCCTGGTTTCACGGAGGATTGAATATGCTGTTGTTGTGGATACTGGTTCTGGTGGTCGGCGTTGCCTACCTGGCACATCGCCGCACCGCGCCCCTGCCCGCCTTGGGCGTGGTCGCCGTCTACCTGCTGGCGATGGGCGCCTGGAGCCATGCACCGGGCTGGCTGTTGCTGATCTTCTGGGTGTTGATCGCTGTCGTGGCCGCGCCCTTGCTGCTGCCGGACCTGCGCCGCCAATATTTCACCAAGCCACTGTTCAGCTGGTTCCAGAAAGTCCTTCCGCCCATGTCCGAAACCGAGCGCGATGCCATCGACGCCGGCACCGTTTGGTGGGACGGCGAGCTGTTCAGCGGCCGCCCCGATTGGGACAAGTTGCTGGCCTACCCCAAGGTGCAACTGACCGAAGAGGAACAAGCCTTCATCGACGGCCCCACCGAAGAACTCTGCGCCATGGTCAGCGACTGGGAAATCGGCCAGGCCATGGACCTGCCGCCGGCTGCCTGGGAGCACATCAAGACCCACGGTTTCTTCGCACTTATCATTCCCAAGGAGTACGGCGGCAAGGGTTTCTCAGCCTACGCTCACTCCCAGGTGGCGATGAAACTCGCCACCCGCAGCGGCGACCTCGCCTCCACCGTGATGGTGCCAAACTCCCTCGGCCCGGCCGAACTGCTGCTGCACTACGGCACCGATGAACAACGCAACCACTACCTGCCACGCCTGGCCCGCGGCGATGATATCCCGTGCTTCGCCCTCACCGGCCCACTGGCTGGCTCCGACGCGGGCGCCATGCCTGACACCGGCGTGATCTGCAAAGGTGAATGGGAAGGCAAGGAAACCCTCGGCCTGCGCCTGAACTGGGAAAAACGCTACATCACCCTCGGCCCGGTCGCGACCCTGCTCGGGCTGGCCTTCAAAGCCCATGACCCGGACCATCTGTTGGGTGAAGAGGAAGATCTGGGTATCAGCCTGGCGCTGATTCCCACCGACACCCCCGGTGTGGAAATCGGCCGTCGCCACCTGCCGCTCGGCGCCGCCTTCATGAACGGCCCCAACTCCGGCAAGGACGTGTTCATCCCCCTGGAATTCCTCATCGGCGGCCAGGAAATGCTCGGCAAGGGCTGGATGATGCTGATGAATTGCCTGTCGGTGGGCCGTTCGATTTCCCTGCCGGCAGTCGGCACCGGCGCGGCCAAGTTCACCAGCCTGGTCACCGGCCAGTACGCCCAGGTGCGCGAGCAATTCAACGTGCCACTCTCCGCCTTCGAAGGTATCCAGGAAGCCCTGGCCCGTATCGGCGGCAACGCCTGGCTGATGGACAGTGCGCGCATGCTCACCGCCAATGCCGTTGACCTCGGGGAAAAACCTTCAGTGCTGTCGGCAATCCTCAAGTACCACCTCACCGAGCGCGGCCGTGAATGCATCAGCCACGCGATGGACGTACACGGCGGCAAGGGCATCATCATGGGCCCCAACAATTACCTGGGCCGTAGCTGGCAAGGTGCGCCGATCTTCATCACTGTCGAGGGCGCGAATATCCTCTCGCGCAACCTGATGATCTTTGGCCAGGGCGCCATCCGCTGCCATCCGTTCGTGCTCAAGGAAATGGCGCTGGCCGGTCGCGAAGACCATGACCAGGCGCTGAAGGAGTTTGACGGCCTGCTGATGCAACACATCGGTTTTGCCGTGAGCAACGCCGCGAGCACCCTGGTACTGAACTTGGGCTTTGGCCGCTTTGAGAAAGCGCCGGGTAACCGCTTGAGCCAGGGTTATTTCCGTGCACTCAATCGCCAGGCTGCGGCCTTCGCCCTGCTTGCGGACTTGAGCATGATGCTGCTGGGCGGCGAGCTGAAACGCCGCGAACGCCTGTCGGCACGCCTGGGGGATGTACTGAGCCATATGTACCTGGCTTCAGCGGCGCTCAAGCGCCATCACGATCTGGATTCGCCGGACCACCTGGAACCGCTGTTCGCCTGGGCCATGGAAGAAAGCCTCGGCGAGTCGGAACGTGCGCTGGATGAGTTGCTGGGCAACTTCCCGAACAAGGTGCTCGGCTGCCTGCTGCGGGTGATTGTGTTCCCGTTCGGCCGTCGCCATACCGGGCCGTCCGATGCACTGGATGCCGAGGTGGCCGCCGTCATCGGCCGCGCCAAAGGCGACCCGACACTGGAAGAATTGCTGGCCGGCTGCTACCGCCCACAATCGGCGGACGATCCGGTCGGCGCCCTGCAACACGCCTACGACCTGTTGGGTGCCAGCCACCCGCTGCAGAAAAAACTCCACACCGCGCTCAAAAGCGGCCAGGTCAAACCGACGGCCGGCGAGCATGCCATCGACGCCGCGCTGCATGCCAACGTGCTGCAACCGGGCGAGGCGCAGACATTGCGCGACGCTGAAGCAGCGCGGCGCAAGGTGATCGACGTGGATGATTTCAGCAAGGAAGAACTGACCCAGGCTGAGGGCACAGTCCGCTGATCCCAGCGGTCATATAAAAACGGGCGCGAGGGCTATATACTCTCGCGCCCGTTTTTGCTTTAGAGGACTTATCTCGTGTCCAACGTCGTTGCCGATCATCTCGTCTTGCTCGACCACCTGCGCAGCATCCTGGTTGCCGTCGGCGAAGCCGAACAGGTGCCCGAGGAAAGCCACACCCTGTTCCTGGAGCGCTTCGACGAACTGCGCGCCCTACTGCCGATTGACCCGATCGAAAGCCAGTACCTGGGCCAGGACCTGATGAGCCAAGTCATTCTGCGCTACCCGCAAATTGCCCACCTGGTGCCACGCGATCTGCTGTGGTTCTTCGGCGGCGATTGCCTGCACTTTATGCCCGACGAAGAGCTGGACCTGTACCAGGCCCTGGAAGAACGTCGTTATGAGGCCGAACAGAACGACGAGCCGTTCGACTGGAACCAGGAAAAGCAACTGCTGGCCATGCCCCAGGATCAGAGCAAGCACTGATCAGCCAGCCGTACCAGAGGGCCGACGCAATGTCGGCTCCTTCGCCATACACTCCACCAGATAATCAATAAACACCCGCAGCTTCGGCGGCAGGTAGCGCGTGGGCGAATGCAGCAACCACGCCTCGCCATGGTAGGACGCAATAAAATCCCACCCTGGCAACACCTGTACCAAACGCCCCTCCTCCAGCGCATGGCGCGCCGTAAAGAACGGCAGGCTGCCAATCCCCACATGTTGCAACACCGCATCCAGCCGCACGCCGGTGTGATTCGCTGCATAACGCCCGTGCACGCCGACGGTCACTGCCTTACCGTCCTGTCGGAATTTCCAACGCGAGTCGCCGGGGGTTTCGCCAAGGTAGATGCAGCTGTGTTCCAGCAAATCGTGGGGATGCTCCGGCATACCGTGATCGGCCAGGTACTGCGGCGTCGCACACAGCAAATGCTCAATCGGCAATAGCTGACGCCCCACCAGCCCCGGCGGCGGGCTGTCGGTGATGCGAATGCTCAGATCAACATTGTCATCGATCATGTCTACCTGCCGGTCCTCTAGGATCAACTGCACATCCACCTTGGGATACCGCCGCAGAAACTCCGGCATATGTGGGTGCACCACAAACCGCCCCACCGCCTTAGGCACACTGACCCGCACCAGCCCCTCGGCCTCATGGGTGAATTGGCCACTTATTTCCATCACCGAACGCGCTGCGCTGACCATCTCCTGGCAGCGCTTGAACACCTCTTCACCGCCTTCGCTCAAGCGCAGTTTGCGCGTGGTGCGTTGCAGCAACCGGGTAGCCAGGGCCTTTTCCAGGCGCGAAATACTGCGACTCACCGCCGAGGGCGAAACGCTCAATTGCCGTGCCGCTCCGGAGAAGCTGCCGGTCTCTACCACCTTGACGAAAATCGCCATTTCCCCCAGCAGCGGTAACGGAAGATTGATGCTCATGACGCACAGGTCCATTGATATTTGAGCGGATTATCACCTATCCAAGCACTATTTATACTGCCCGCAGAACCCTGATGCGGATGTAGAAGATGACCGAGCGCCTGTTTTTCACCCACGATTCCCTCAGTGCCGAGCTTGAAGTACTGAGCTGCACGCACTGCGACGACCAGTTTGCGGTCATTTTACAGTCGACGATTTTCCATCCCCAGGGCGGTGGCCAGCCGTTCGACACGGGCTGGCTCGGTGATGCTCAGGTCCTGCGCGTCACTCAGGAAGCTGATCGCGTAGTGCACTATGTCAACCAACCTGTAGCTGTGGGTCCCATCACCGCGCGGGTCGATGAACCACGCCGTACCCTGCACACACGCCTGCATTCCGCCGGACATTTGATCGGCAACGCCGGCGAAACCCTGGGCTGGATGCCGATCAAGGCGCACCACTGGCCAGGCGAAGGCAAGATCACTTTTATCCGCGGCGAAGGCGCGCAAGCCATTGACGCCGAGACCCTCCAGCAGCGGATCAACCAATGGATCGCCGCAGATTATCCGCGCCACATGGCCCTGGATGACGGCACCCGCGAGGTGGGCTTCGGCGAGCTGCCCACCTACGCTTGCGGCGGTACCCATGTGCAAACACTTGGCGAGCTGGGTGAGGTAACTATCCTGGCCCTGTCGGAAAAAAAGGGCGCGCTGTCGGTGCGGTACAGCCTGGACTAAACCGCGACGATTCTTCGAGCACTGCGCCCAGAGACGCCTCTAAACCGCAGGTTACAGCGCTGCAACGTGCGCATTCGAGGGTGCTATCGAGTTTTTAGATAAGCCTCTTTTTGGCCTCCCTGGCACACCTTTGCAGTGTTAGTGTGTGGAAATGTTTCTGACACATTGATCAGAAACCCCCTACTCTCCCTTTGCAAAGGAATGCCTCTAACCATGCACTTTCCCCTCAAGCAATTGGCGGCTGCGACCTTGCTCGCGGCGAGCCTTTCGGTGATGAGCACCGCCGTTTTTGCCAACATTACGCCGGAGCAAAGCACGGCAATTCTGAAGGGTTTCAACGAAACGTCAGTTAACGATTTTCGTGGTTTCCTCAGCACCCTGGCCAAGAGCGACCTGGGTAAAACCGCTGACGTGGGCCCGGCCATCAGCGCCTTCCTCGACAACCAGACCCTGAGCGCCGACCAGCAGAACGAGATCCATCGCTTGCTGGGCATTTACACCCGAGTGAAGTACGGCAAAGCCGCCCTCGACACCCTGCGCGAACTGGTGGAAATCCCGACCTTCAACGTGGACGGTGTGCCGCAATACAAGAACCCGGAATTCATCCGGATTGCCGACAAGATCCAGGCCCTGGCCGAGAGCTTTGACCTGAATTTCCGTAACGTCGACAACCGCGTGTATGAAATCTCCCTGGCAGGCAGCGGCGACGAGGTAGTGGGTATCCACGCTCACGCCGACGTGGTGCCGGTGACACCGGAAAACTGGGTATTGAAGGACGGCACCCACCTCGATCCCTTCAAGGTCACGCTGATCGGCGACCGCATGTATGGCCGGGGCACCGAGGATGATAAAAACGGCATTGTGGTAGCGATGTATGCCATGAAGGTGATCAAGGAAGAAAAGCTGCCGTTGGCGCGTAATTTCAAGCTGCTGGTGGACACCACTGAAGAAACCTCCGGCGACGCAATCCCTTACTACTTCGAACGCAACCCGACGCCGCAATACAACCTGGCGCTGGACGGCGGCTACCCGGTGGTGATTGCCGAAAAAGGTTATGGCACCGTCATGGCCACTTTCCCGCGCCGTAAAGGGGAAGGCAAAGGCGCAGAAATCATCGCAATGACCGGCGGCATGGCCACCAACCAGATTCCATCGGCGTCGGTGGCCACATTCGTCAGCGAAAAACCTGCCGAATTGGCAGCCAGCCTGCAAAACGCCGGCACGGCATACGCCAAGCGCAACGGTGGTGACTTTGAGGTGAGCGCCAAGGTCGTGGGCAAGGATGTCAAACTGACCGTCACCGGCGTGTCGGCGCACTCCTCCGAGCCAGAGGCCGGTATCAACCCGGTGGCGCGCATGCTGGAGCTGATCCACAACGTCGACGGCAAGATTGCCCTCAAGCACAACCACATCACCGACGCAGCACGGTATGCGTCCGACAATTGGGGCCTGGATTACCTGGGTGGCAAATTGGGCGTGGGCTTCTCCGATGACTTCATGGGGCCGCTGACCACGTCGCTGACCTTTGTCGGGCTGGACGACAACGCCTTCAAGCTGGCGGTCAACCTGCGGGTGCCGAAGGGCAAATCCCCGGAGAAACTCAAGGCTGAGATCGCCGAGAAACTGAGCGCCTGGGACAAGAAGACCAAGGTCAACGTGGACTTCACCTACTCGGTGGCCGAGCCGATGTTCCGCAACCCGGAAGGTGAATGGGTGAAGGCCTTGCTCGCGGTCGCCAGCGAAAACCTGGGCATGGAACATAAATTCGGTACTTCGGCCGGCGCCACCTCGGTCCACGAGCTGCCGAACGGTGTACAGTTTGGCCTCGCGCGCCCGGAAGTGAAGTACACCGGACATACCGACAACGAGTTCAAGACGGTCGACCAGTTCTTGCTGGACTTGCAAATCGTCACCGAAATGATGGGCCGCATCGGCCAACTGCCCACGCTCTGACCCGCGTTCGCGCCCGCCACCAGGCGGGCGTTGGCGCCTCACTTCAGGGTGTTGCTCAAATCCCAGGCAAAAAAAAGCCACTCGATTGAGTGGCTTTTTTCTTGAATATGGAGCGGGAAACGAGACTCGAACTCGCGACCCCGACCTTGGCAAGGTCGTGCTCTACCAACTGAGCTATTCCCGCAAATGGCGTCCCCTAGGGGACTCGAACCCCTGTTACCGCCGTGAAAGGGCGGTGTCCTAGGCCACTAGACGAAGGGGACACGCTACTGAAACACATGGTGTGTATTTCAGTGCCCAGAGGCCGAATCCGAAGATGAGGCCCTGGTTTCACTCAGCGCCGCCCGAAGGCCACACTGCTTAAAATGGAGCGGGAAACGAGACTCGAACTCGCGACCCCGACCTTGGCAAGGTCGTGCTCTACCAACTGAGCTATTCCCGCA
>NZ_LJRZ01000183.1:0-340 GCF_002742485.1 Pseudomonas sp. 2822-17 | reverse complement strand
AATAGCAAATGATATGGTAAAAACAGGTGTTAACTTATTCAAAACAAAAAAACCACCTTTCAACAATCTATGAAAATGAAACACCTTGTCGATGTTAACATACTTTTCTTATTCACTCCTATAAATAAGATAGAATTTCAATAGATTTCATCGAAAATTGTCAGATTCAAATATTAAATGCTTTGCTGGGTGGAGTGTAGAATTTTAATGCGCTTTTAAGGTTAGAGAGTTTATGATAAATTATTAGGAGAGTAATATGCTGCAAAAAATAAGCAGAACGTCTTTAAATGAATATAGAGGAGAGTAGCCAATTGAAGAAAGATAAGTTATACACGAAACC
>NZ_LJRZ01000182.1:0-228 GCF_002742485.1 Pseudomonas sp. 2822-17 | reverse complement strand
GTCCTGCATTGGTCAAACGTAATTGAGGTAGTCGATTATGAAGAGTATGTTTTGATACAAGAAATTGGGCACCGATCGAGCTGAGATCAGTGTCGAAAACCAAGAGGAACGGGAAATTGAGCACCGATCGAGGCGAGATCAGTGTCGAAACCCATGCGGAACGAGAAATTGGGCACCGATCAAAGCGTGATCAGTGTCAAAACCCACGCGGAACGAGAAATTGAGCAC
>NZ_LJRZ01000181.1:0-339 GCF_002742485.1 Pseudomonas sp. 2822-17 | reverse complement strand
GTTGTATTCTTGTTGCTGAATCTGCAGAATCAACTCCACAACTTGAGCCTGATGCTCCTTCGAATATTGATTCACAGTGAGACTGTTATTCATACATTCACCTTCTCATATTCCTCTGCCCGATCACTATAATAATGATTCATAACCTACCCCTTTTCATTGAATATTTTTTTAATAAGGTCTAAAAGTACCTTTTAGTTTTTTTCTGTATTGCTCTAGTTTCTTAATCTTTCTGAATGTAAGAAACGAAATAATAGTGGTGATTATAAGCATTAATTCGTGTTCTTCTCCTCGATTATCTATAATTTTATGACCTTGAGATTGTTCATTCATAACCAC
>NZ_LJRZ01000180.1:0-324 GCF_002742485.1 Pseudomonas sp. 2822-17 | reverse complement strand
ACCATCGTCACTGTGCTCTTGAGCTCGATCATCAAGCCACGTATGATCATCAGCAATTCCCCAGAAAGTTACATTACTAATCTCTTCATCAAACTCTTTATATAATTCAAAGAGCGCTTCATAGCGAGCAGCTTGATCTTCTAAGATACTATCAGGAATTTCTTCCTCTGTTTTAAACTCACCGCTTGGAGGCCAACCATAAATACTAACATCTAATTCTGTGATCTGTTGATCTAATCCAAATTCAGAAAACATTTCGTACGTCTCTCTCATTTCATTTATTGACGGCCAATCAAGTTGAATATGTGACTGATGTCCAACACC
>NZ_LJRZ01000179.1:0-516 GCF_002742485.1 Pseudomonas sp. 2822-17 | reverse complement strand
CTATACGGCCCTTCTTTTCTTCACCACGCAATTTATTAATAGCCATTATAGGAGGAATAGTCGCCATCAAAGATATCACAACCATTAACATTGGTAGGAACTGCTCTGTTATTGAAGCTCCCTCCATTTGCTGAAGCATTTGAGATAACATTTCATTTTCTCCAATAAAGCTTTCCATGTCACCAAAAACAGAACCATACGATACCCCTAGTATGAACATTCCAACTGCCCATCCAATTAATCCAGTTCGTTGTAGCCTTAGTGCAAGCCCCATAGGACTTTGTAAAAATCTTGTGGCGTATCTTCTTCCTGGTTTTGAAGGTAAAAAGCCACGCTCCAAGTCACGAATAGCATTTAAATAATTTGCTAAGATGAAAAGTACTAAAGATGTTCCTATCATCAATACCATTGGCCACCAATTATTTGATGAATACACTTCGGCTTTCGTTACCCATCCCAATGGTGAAATCCAAGATAAAGACTCATTGCTTACATCTGTAATTCCACGTAATAGAT
>NZ_LJRZ01000178.1:0-339 GCF_002742485.1 Pseudomonas sp. 2822-17 | reverse complement strand
TTCTTAACACGCTCTACCAATTCCTCTTCCCGTTCTCTTTTGTTATGTTCGTGATAGCTGATTAATGGTGTTGGTATTGAAAAAACATGACAAAGTTTTTTAGTATGACGAGTATCTTCCGCAGCAATTACATCCGCTTCCTTCAACGTATCCACTGCACGGTAAGTCATATCTTGTAAGTTACCTATTGGAGTAGGCACTAAGTACAAACAGCCTTGAAAATCATCCTTGAAGCTTTGTTGTATGTACATTTACTTATCTCCACCTTCATAAATAATTGCTTCTTTTTCCATTCTTGTGAGTTGTTTAATATCATATTCCCGTTTTAAAGCCTCACTC
>NZ_LJRZ01000177.1:0-339 GCF_002742485.1 Pseudomonas sp. 2822-17 | reverse complement strand
CCATTATACAATCCTCCTATATTGACAAACTCATATTTAATATGTGTTCTTGCTTGTCCCTTTATGTACGTTTAGCTGGTCCTTAAAATGGGGATAGATAAATAACCAACGATCAAGGAGGCTCAATATATGGATACAAAGAAATGGGTGACTTCATCCGTTTTAGTATCAGTTACAGCAGCTGGATCACTATTGTTAGTAAAGAGAGATAAGAGAGATCAATTGATAATGAATTGTAAAAGACTTATAGCTAAAGTCACTAAGCGTAGAAAAGAGGATCATGAGGATTATTATAGCATTAAGATAGGGCATTCAGATCCACACGACATAGAGGATAAT
>NZ_LJRZ01000176.1:0-240 GCF_002742485.1 Pseudomonas sp. 2822-17 | reverse complement strand
CATATTGCCATCGATGATTTCGGTACAGGATACTCCTCACTCAGCTATTTGCGAAAATTTAAATTTAATACGATAAAATTGGATAAATCCTTTATTAACGACATTCATACATCAGAAGACAACCAAGCTATCATTGAATTTATCATTCAGCTTTCGAGCCAGTTAAACATGAAGGTAGTTGCTGAAGGCGTGGAAATAGAAGATCAATATGCGTTGTTGAAAAAATTAAATTGTGATGAA
>NZ_LJRZ01000175.1:0-339 GCF_002742485.1 Pseudomonas sp. 2822-17 | reverse complement strand
TCATAAGGTTGACAAATGTTACAATCGACATATAAAATTACCTATAAGTATCTCTTTGATTTGCTAAAGTAGCATAGTAGAAGGGGTAGAATTATAGTTTAGACGAGATGAGAAAAGAAGAGGAGAGTGGAGAAAATGAATGAAACAGCAGTTGAGAACAAAGGTTATTTTGGTGAATTTGGTGGAAGTTTTGTACCACCAGAATTACAAGAAGTATTAGATATTTTAGCAGAGCAATATGAAAAATACAAAAACGATGACGAATTTAACGAAGAATTCAAATATTATTTAAAAGAATTTGTTGGTAGGGAAAATCCTTTAACATATGCCAAGCACTTA
>NZ_LJRZ01000174.1:0-338 GCF_002742485.1 Pseudomonas sp. 2822-17 | reverse complement strand
CTCGTGGACCAATGTCCCACGGTTCTCGTTACCACCGTCGACCAGGTTCAATGGGACCAGTTGACCCTAACCACGTACTTAAAGGTAAAGCATTACCAGGACGTATGGGTGGAGAGCAAGTGACTATTCAAAATTTAGAAATCGTTCGTGTTGATACAGAGCGCAACTTACTTTTAGTTAAAGGGAACGTACCAGGAGCTAAGAAAAGCTTTGTTTCCGTTAAAACTGGAGTAAAAGCGACTGCTGAATAAGACCTAGAAGGAAAGGAGGAGCCCAGATGCCTAAAGTTACATTATATAACCAAACTGGCTCACAAGTAGGCGATATTGAACTATCAG
>NZ_LJRZ01000173.1:0-337 GCF_002742485.1 Pseudomonas sp. 2822-17 | reverse complement strand
CTGATCAAGCAAGGATCGGTGTTGAAAACGGGAAGAAAAGAAGAATTGGACACTGATCAAGCGGTGATCGGTGTTGAAAACGGGAAGAAGAGAAGGATTCAGCACTGATCAAGCGGTGATCAGTGTTGAAAATGAGAAGAAGAGAAGAATTGGACACTGATCAAGCGAGGATCAGTGTTGAAAATGAGAAGAATAGAAGAATTGGGCACTGATCACCCCTAAATTAGTACTGGAAATCTAAAATCTAGATTGATTAATGGATAAGAGATGATAAATGGTAATAAAAAGGATGGTTATATCTCATGAGTTTTTATGAAAAATTTGAAGAAGTAAAGGA
>NZ_LJRZ01000172.1:0-315 GCF_002742485.1 Pseudomonas sp. 2822-17 | reverse complement strand
CATGAGTACTCTTTAGTAGGAGTTGGGCCAACAATCTTTCTATATTTAGAAAGAAAAGGTTATTCATGGATTACTAGAAAAATATTATATTTAGTCATTTTTTCAGTGATTGCATTATCAGGTTTTACAATCTATGTAGTGTTAGTGGAATTAACTGAAGCTCTTATATAAATAAATTGAATGCCAGAAAGTGAAATCCAACTCAAGTAAAAAACCTATTTCTATCGAATTACACCCATTTGAGGCATGGGACGGTTTGCTTGAAAATATAGAAGACGTTGCTGCGTCAGTAAATGGTAATAATCAATTTAAATA
>NZ_LJRZ01000171.1:0-336 GCF_002742485.1 Pseudomonas sp. 2822-17 | reverse complement strand
ATCTTCAATAAGCTCATTTACTTCAATAGTGCAATCAAGTTCTTCTTTTATCTCGCGAATCAAGGCCTCTGTAGGTGATTCCCCTTCTTCAATTTTTCCACCAGGAAACTCCCATAGATTTGGTAGAGACATTGTAGGGGAGCGAAGTGCAGCTAGTATTTCATTCCTATCATTTTCAATCACAGCACCGACAACTTTCACTTGTTTTTTCATATTTTCCTCCATGAAAAATTTAGTTATTTTTACTAAGGATAATATCTTGATGGACGAGGGGAACAGGTGATGTGTCCCAGTGGTTATGTTAATGATAGGGAAAGTAAACCTCTTCCTATGTCC
>NZ_LJRZ01000010.1:0-228 GCF_002742485.1 Pseudomonas sp. 2822-17 | reverse complement strand
GATATAATGTGTAGAAATACCCCTTCCCACCCTTTGATAATACTTATTTAAAATCCTACTAATCCTTCTATTACAAGGTATAATCTTACACCATTTTTGAATTTTATTAGTGTAGAGTTTTTCTTGTGGAAAAAGCATTCTGTACTCTTCAATCGACCTCAGAATAGCACTTTCTACAGATTCCTTGCATCCGCATTTATGACAAATCAGTGATCTTCCCATCTTACT
>NZ_LJRZ01000170.1:0-304 GCF_002742485.1 Pseudomonas sp. 2822-17 | reverse complement strand
CAATTATTTGGACTGGATCAAGACTTAGCCAATTCGAGTTGGTTTGTAAGTACGGTTTTGCTAATTGTAATACTACCTCTTTTGTATGTAATAACCTTGCTGTTTTAACAATATTCTGTTGGCGTTAGCTTCTATCCACTCCCTTCCGAGGGCGACAAGCATTCCTAGTTCTAACGAGTTTCTATAGAGGTTGAAAACTTCAAATCTCATACAAAGTCGCGCGCTCAATCTCACAACTTTCACAATTCAAATAAATCAACAGTAATTTATCACATTTAAAAGGCGTGAAGAATCAATTCTTCAC
>NZ_LJRZ01000169.1:0-263 GCF_002742485.1 Pseudomonas sp. 2822-17 | reverse complement strand
TTGTTACATCTGGTACACAATCCCCTTCTTTAAAGAAAAATATTGGTTTAGCACTTGTTGATTCAAAATACAAAGCACTTAATACAGAAGTAGAAGTACAAGTGAGAAAGAAACGTTTAAAAGCAAAAATCGTAGCAACACCATTTTATAAACGGGGCTAATTGCTCGGCATCATGCAAAGGGGGATAAAGTAAAGTGAAATTTCGCTGTTTACCTATGACGGAACAGGATCAAAAACAAATGATGGAAACCATCGGGATCGA
>NZ_LJRZ01000168.1:0-337 GCF_002742485.1 Pseudomonas sp. 2822-17 | reverse complement strand
TGTAGAACTAGATGTACAAGCTATTTCACAAAAACTCACTGGAAAAACAGTACTTGTCACTGGTGCAGGGGGATCCATCGGTTCAGAAGTATGTAGACAAGTTAGTAGCTTTAACCCAGAGAGAATCATTCTATTAGGACATGGAGAAAACAGTATTTATTCCATTGAAATGGAGCTTACAACTACTCATCCACATATTGAAATAGAACCAGAGATCGCGGATGTTCAAGATGCCGAGAGAATTAAAGATGTGTTGGAAAAATATAAGCCAGATGTCATCTATCATGCGGCGGCTCATAAGCATGTTCCATTAATGGAAAGAAACCCACATGAAGCT
>NZ_LJRZ01000167.1:0-297 GCF_002742485.1 Pseudomonas sp. 2822-17 | reverse complement strand
AATATATTCCCTGTAGATACGGTTGTCTCCGCTTTTTCAATGTGGTAGTTTGCAGATAGATCCTTTCCTATCTGTTGAGGTTTTCCTAAAGCTTTACTAATTTCTTCTTCTGTTTTACCTTCTACTTTTCCATTTGCAAAGTGCTCTTCGAAATCTTCCATAATATCCGCGCGCTCAGCTGCTGGAAGTTCAGTTAATGAACTACTTAGTTCCTTCAAAAATTCTATCCTATTCATTAGACACACCTTCTTTAATCAATTGGTTTACTCCATTAGAAAACTCTTCCCACTCTTGATA
>NZ_LJRZ01000166.1:0-230 GCF_002742485.1 Pseudomonas sp. 2822-17 | reverse complement strand
CCTCTATCCAGTTACTTATCATGTATAAATGGCTAGACATTGATAGCTCCACCTTTTTTAAAAAACTAAAGTGTTGGGATTGTCATTAAGCAATCATTTTTTCTCACGTTTCGTTTCCATCCTCATTTTCAGTAGTTGCTGAATCAACTGAGCCTTCATCTCCATTTGAGTTCAAGTACAACCTAGTTGCACCAATTGCCTGGTAAATAGTACCAATAGACTGTAACCAT
>NZ_LJRZ01000165.1:0-333 GCF_002742485.1 Pseudomonas sp. 2822-17 | reverse complement strand
TTTAGATACTTCTTCTGTTAACTCTTCCGCCATTTTTGCTAGCGTAGTAGCACTAGCTGTTATTTCTTCTACGGTTGCTGATTGTTGTTCAGAAGCAGCGGCAACCTCTTCTGATGACGCTGCAGACTGCTCAACGATAGCTGAAATTTCTTCGATAGAATCTAAAACTTGTTGAGAGTTATACAACACATTTGTCAAAACTTCTTTTGTGTTATTACTCATGTCTTCTGTGCCTTTCGTATAAGAAACAATATCTTTTAGAGAAGATCCTACTTTTGAAATAAGATTCATTTGTGATTGAACCGAAGTTAGATTGTGCTCCATTTTTAATAC
>NZ_LJRZ01000164.1:0-310 GCF_002742485.1 Pseudomonas sp. 2822-17 | reverse complement strand
TATATAGCAGCACTTGCACCTGCTGGTCCACCACCGACAACTAGTACGTCAAATGGATCTTTTTCATTAAATTCTGATGCATCTGGACCATCATCAATTTTTGAAAGAAGTTCTCCAAGTGTCATACGCCCACTACTTAAGAATTCTCCATTTAGGTATACAGTTGGCACAGCCATAATATCTTTACTGTCTACTTCTTCCTTAAAAGCAGCACCGTCAATCATAGTGTGAGTAATACCAGGATTAACAATACTCATTAAGTTCAAAGCTTGTACAACATCAGGACAATTATGACAGCTTAAGCTGATAT
>NZ_LJRZ01000163.1:0-278 GCF_002742485.1 Pseudomonas sp. 2822-17 | reverse complement strand
AGCTACTTCTTTCTGTTCTTCAGGTATTGCTTCATCACTAGTAAGCTCATAAGCTTTTATCAGACCTGTTAAAGCACCAGTACCTGAAACATTAAACAGAGCTGTTACATAAACATTTGCATCCTTTACCCCAGCAGTAATTAATGCGTTAGCATACATTCCTTCTGAAACCCAAGTTATATTATTTGTCTCCACATTAATTCCAGACCCTTCATCACCAATTATAATCATAGATGAAGAGATGGAGCGACTACCAATAACAGAAGCATCTATATGTC
>NZ_LJRZ01000162.1:0-332 GCF_002742485.1 Pseudomonas sp. 2822-17 | reverse complement strand
TATCAGCACCGCTAGAAAAAGCACCATCTTGACCAGTTAACAAAATAACTTTTACTTCATTGTTTTGAGAAGCATCTTTAAATGCTATATATAATTCCTCATGCATCGCTTCATCGATGGCATTCTTCACATGGGGCCTGTTCATGGTGATGTAACCAACACCTTCTCTTACTTCATATAACACAGTTTTATTTTTAATAGGCATTCATCTAGTCCTCCTTTATATTTCTCTTCCTAACACTGTACCTTCGTAGATCGCTTTTTTGGCATCCAGTCCCAAAGCATGTTTTGCCCCTCCAATAATTGAAACCGACTTATTCATCTCCTTGAGT
>NZ_LJRZ01000009.1:0-228 GCF_002742485.1 Pseudomonas sp. 2822-17 | reverse complement strand
GTCCTGACAACAATCCAAGCCAATGACACACCAATAATGAGCGCAAATAAAGTTACCATAAATGTGAGGGAAAATGTATTCCACAACAATTCAGGTATTCTTTGATCAAGTAGACGCATCCACCGATCTGCACCAGCGAAAATAGAACGCCAGGCTACATATATAATTGGAACCGACATGATGATTGCCACAAAAATTCCTAATGCAAGTAAAACAATACCTGGTGGG
>NZ_LJRZ01000161.1:0-250 GCF_002742485.1 Pseudomonas sp. 2822-17 | reverse complement strand
GTTATGTTGAGAATTTTACATATATCTTTATAAGAGATATTTGCTCGTAATTATCTTTTTGTAAAATATGATATAGATGGCTGTGGCTGTGTTGTGAGTGGGGTAAGCCTATTGAAAGAGAAGGGAAATTTAGAAGAAGGGGAAGTAGAAGCGGAAATGGAGAACGGATCTGATTCATTAATTACTGTTACTTATGAAAAACAGTATGACTGGGTGTATGATGACAAATTAACTGTTGACTATAATGAAG
>NZ_LJRZ01000160.1:0-331 GCF_002742485.1 Pseudomonas sp. 2822-17 | reverse complement strand
CATTTGTGGGTTATCTTGAACCATCATCATCTTTTGTTGAATAAACGTTGAAGCACCAGCTATCAAAGGTAATAAGTAATATGGATCTGTTGCACCAAGTTCAAACCATAAGAACATTTGTGGATCATAATGACCATAAGTCTCTGGATCAATTCCTGGGTTTATATAAGGTGTTCTGATAATTGCATGATATAATGCAATTAATATAGGCATCTGAACAAAAATTGGTAAACACCCAGCTAGTGGATTTACATTATGCTTTTGGAATAATGCCATTGTTTCTTGCTGTAACTTTTGTTGTGTTTGTTGATCTTTTGCACTGTACTTTTCC
>NZ_LJRZ01000159.1:0-331 GCF_002742485.1 Pseudomonas sp. 2822-17 | reverse complement strand
ATTATCGTTTGAAGAATATCTATCAACTTATATTAACACTCATGAGCACCTTCCCACTTCAACTATCTCTGTTAAACAGAAGTTAAATGAGATTTTTTCGGAGAGTTTTGATTATTCAGAAAGAGACTTTAAGCTTTTAAACGGTAGGTCTATCTATATTAGCTATTTTTCTGCTTTAATTAGTCAGCCACAGCTAGAGAAAAGCGTAATACAACCATTACTAGAATATGAAGACCATATCCAAAGCGCTGAGCAGCTAGGTAGTATTTTAACTGTCACTAAATATGAAGTAGTAAAAGATTGGAAGATGGCAATTGACAGTATTTTAGAT
>NZ_LJRZ01000158.1:0-331 GCF_002742485.1 Pseudomonas sp. 2822-17 | reverse complement strand
TTACCATAAAAACCCATAAAAAGGTTAAAATAATTTGAGGAGCAAATGCAGTTTCCTTGGTCAACGGCCAAAAACAGGGGGACGGTTCTTGCGTTTTCTAACGAAAAAAACGCAAGAACCGCCCCCTAGTTTATGAAAACTCTTGTCCAGTTAATTCTTTTATTGCGTGACATAACTCTTCCCAACCTCGTGGGAACTTATTGTTGCCTTGTTTATAAATATTTCTTCCGTCTCTCACCAACTCCACCTGCCAGTTGGTACCGTCCATGACATCAGGTTCGACATATTGGCGCTTCCAATCTAAGAGACATGCCCATTGTAACTGAAATAT
>NZ_LJRZ01000157.1:0-436 GCF_002742485.1 Pseudomonas sp. 2822-17 | reverse complement strand
TTATATAGAACCTCACTAGTTAAGTAGAATAATAGACTGATCAAGATATTTAAAATAAAATCAGGTATAGTATCTTTGGTTAATCCCTAGCATCTGATAAGCTTCTCCGCATTTAGGATTTTCCGAATCCTAAACGTGAAGAGAAGATAGAGAAACGTTACCCTCTCATAAATCAAAATAACAGTAGGTAAAAATATAGCACAATTCATAAAGTAATGAGATAATCGAAGCATCATTAATCAAAACATCATACAACTTCCTTTGAAAGGGTGAAAATGAACGATGGCATATGATCCAAACATTCATGCAGTACATATAAAAGGTGATAAGAAAGCGGTTGCATTCACATTTGATGATGGACCAAATCCCGTCTATACACCTCAAGTATTAGAAATCTTCCGCCAAGCCGGAGGAAAAGCGACCTTCTATATGATTG
>NZ_LJRZ01000156.1:0-313 GCF_002742485.1 Pseudomonas sp. 2822-17 | reverse complement strand
CATTAGGTGTGACGAAAATGTCTGTGGCTTCTTCCACTGTTGTTGGTGGTTACTCGGATCCAGATGTGACCCAAAGTCAGTTTGAAATATCAGATGATCGTTCTGTAGAAGAAATGAAAGAACTGTTGAAAAGTAAAGGATACCAGCCAGTTGTAAAGGATTGGCAATTAATATAATGTGCGGACCAAAATTGTACGGGACCAGGTCCCCCTTGGTACTACTGGAGTTTAGTAGGTTTACCTCATTTTTAAATTGAAAATGCAATTTATTTATATGAATTCCTATACTATAATGATGGTAGCTTATCGTGAGG
>NZ_LJRZ01000155.1:0-261 GCF_002742485.1 Pseudomonas sp. 2822-17 | reverse complement strand
GAGCAAAAACAGGTAAATTCAATTGGTGTATGTTAACTAATTGCGTCTTTGCACCATTTTCTTTTAAACGACTTTCTATTTTTTCTAATACTTTTTTTGTGAAGGATTCACGATTCGTACTTCCATTAATGAGAATGATGGAAGGTTTCGTTTTACCTTGCATGGTATCAGTCCTCCAGTTTAATGTATGGTTTAATAGGTATTCTCTTGTATCCTAGTGTTAATAATGACTAACACAATAATTCAAGAATGCTATTTGAA
>NZ_LJRZ01000154.1:0-443 GCF_002742485.1 Pseudomonas sp. 2822-17 | reverse complement strand
ACTAATAACTGTTCATACTATAAATGTATTCCCAAAGATTTTATATTCAACTTAACTTAAACAAGTGTTATCAAAACTACATAGTTAAAGTTTTACACGACTACGATCAAATATACAAGATCATTTTTTTCATAAAAAACATTGATCACAAAGAAAATTAAACAAGAACATTAAATCTAGGGTATAATTCATTGATGTACAATCGTTTCATAATCCAACAACGAATGAGGTTAAAGAATGAGTGAAGCAAACTTTAAAGATTATCAACTAAGTGAAGAAATTACACGAGCTCTTAGTGAGTTAAAATATAAACATCCAACGGAGGTACAGCAAAAGGTTATTCCACTTGCACTGGAAAAGAAAGATCTTGTTGTAAAATCACAGACAGGTAGTGGAAAAACTGCTGCATTTGGTGTTCCTTTATGTGAATTGGTGAAATGGGA
>NZ_LJRZ01000153.1:0-329 GCF_002742485.1 Pseudomonas sp. 2822-17 | reverse complement strand
CTAAAGACTGTGTTGAGTGCCTTACCTCACCACCAGTCATGATGACATGTAGGTTCGTATTTTGTGATAATTGCACCGCGATATTAAGACCATTAGTCACTACTGTTATGTCTTTTTTTTCAACTAGCTGTTTTGCTATTTCCATCGTTGTTGTTCCTGCATCTAAAATAACTGTGTCTCCTTCTTTTATAAACGTGATAGCCTTCTTTGCAATCCTTTGTTTTTCTTTTATTTTTGAGTATTCTCTTACAGAAATGGCTAAGTCTTTTTCTCTTCCCTTATAAACAACTCCACCATGAACTCGTTTGACATACCCTAACTTTTCTAGC
>NZ_LJRZ01000152.1:0-262 GCF_002742485.1 Pseudomonas sp. 2822-17 | reverse complement strand
GTATGAAATCGCCCAAGAGTTTGGCGTTCAGTTAGGTGCAGATGCTACTTCTCGTGCTAACGGTTCTGTTGGTGGTGAGATCACAAAGCGTCTTGTACAAATGGCTGAGCAACAATTCGGTGGTCAGCAACAATAATTATAAAAAAATAAGTATGGCTTTAGGGATGGAGTATTCTCCATCCCCTTTTTAAATAGAAGAGGGAGGCAGACCGATGGGGCTTTGTCCAATATGTAATGGAATGAATGAAATAAGTGTACAATG
>NZ_LJRZ01000008.1:0-228 GCF_002742485.1 Pseudomonas sp. 2822-17 | reverse complement strand
GATGTGGAAAGAAAACTATGGATAAACTTTTGAACCAGTTTAGCTCTGAAATGAAAATACTTCACGAAGTAACAAAGGAAGAACTCGTTCAAGTGGTTCCTGAAAAAATCGCAAAAAAAATAGTAGAAGCAAGATCAGGGAAATTACAGATTCAGGAAGGGGGAGCAGGTAAATATGGAAAAATAAAATAATTGAAATCTATGAACGGAGTCATAGTTTCCATAATAG
>NZ_LJRZ01000151.1:0-230 GCF_002742485.1 Pseudomonas sp. 2822-17 | reverse complement strand
CTCCTAAGTTAACATACAAGTTAATATCTTATATCATAATCACAATAACATCAAATAGAACGCGCTAATGTACCAAATTTAAAAAGGATAATCGCTTTATAAACGATTACCCTCTTTGTTCTATATATACACTTTAGCGCAGTCTTTTTCATTAGCCTTGACTTTCATATGCTGGTTTTCGAAATAATTTTGGCAAAATGCCCTGTTTAGGGGAAAAGAATAATGCTAAT
>NZ_LJRZ01000150.1:0-329 GCF_002742485.1 Pseudomonas sp. 2822-17 | reverse complement strand
CTATTTTATACAACACTTATCATTGGAACGGTCGCGGGATTTTTAATCGGTTTTATTGTTGACTTTCAAACCCACATAAATGATCTGAGTAACGGACAATTTGGTGGTTTTTTCATGATCATCATCACGGCCTCTATTTGGACAGTGATTGCACAAATGGGTTTTTTCGCTTATTTGACGATACATCGTTTTGGCCTTGGGATTTTTAAATCCGCTAAGCTTTGGAATAGAGTACAAATAGTAATTATTGCGTTTGCATTATTCGATTTAATGTTTTTCCGTCACTTGCTTTTTGCTGATGAAGGAGAAGGTATGCTTGGCTACACTAT
>NZ_LJRZ01000149.1:0-328 GCF_002742485.1 Pseudomonas sp. 2822-17 | reverse complement strand
ACCGGGGTATAGCGCAGTCCGGTAGCGCGCCTGCTTTGGGAGCAGGATGTCGGGAGTTCGAATCCCCCTACCCCGACCATATTTGGGTCGTTAGCTCAGTTGGTAGAGCAGTTGGCTTTTAACCAATTGGTCGTAGGTTCGAATCCCACACGACCCACCATTTTTGAGACCAGTTAACACTGGAATCGAATCTTAAGATCAGAGGCCAAAAGCGCTGATCGAAGAAGGCGACTGAAAGGTCGCCTTTTTTTACCGGGGTATAGCGCAGTCCGGTAGCGCGCCTGCTTTGGGAGCAGGATGTCGGGAGTTCGAATCCCCCTACCCCGAC
>NZ_LJRZ01000148.1:0-459 GCF_002742485.1 Pseudomonas sp. 2822-17 | reverse complement strand
GTAATGGGGTTAGTCGCAAAATACCCAATAGCATTAGCGCCTGGTATGGGATTAAATGCTTTCTTCACATTTTCAGTAGTACTAGGATTGGGAATTCCTTGGCAAACAGCATTATTAGGTGTATTTATTTCAGGTATTATATTTATCATTATTACAGTAGTAGGAATTCGAGAAAAAATCATTAACGCAATACCAGCAGAATTAAAATATGCTGCGGCAGCAGGTATTGGACTTTTTATCGCATTTATCGGTTTACAAGCTGCAGATATCATTGTTGTATCACCAGCAACACTAGTTGAAATGGGTGATTTCACAAATGGTGCAACACTATTAGCATTGTTTGGTATTGTGGTTACAGTTGTTTTAATGGCAATGGGACTTAAAGGTGGAATTTTCTATGGTATGCTTATTACAGCATTTGTAGGGGTAATCTTTGGATTAGCTCCAAGGCCAGAAGCA
>NZ_LJRZ01000147.1:0-278 GCF_002742485.1 Pseudomonas sp. 2822-17 | reverse complement strand
TTTTACCCGTTTGTCATTTACAAGGACAGCTAAGAACATTGCTAAAGCGATCTGTAATGATGTAGCAACAAATGTCCAAACAATTGTCCATGATAGGACACTAAAGAGGGAATTTCGCCACTCACTCATGGTAAATAAACGAATGAAATTATCAAAGCCTACCCACTCTAGTAAATTCCTCGGTGGAGCGTTGTATAAGTTATAGTTTGTAAAAGCTAGGAAAATCATGAACAGTAATGGAAATATAACTACGAATATTAATAAGAATAAGCCTGGAG
>NZ_LJRZ01000146.1:0-292 GCF_002742485.1 Pseudomonas sp. 2822-17 | reverse complement strand
CATTCGCCTCCACTTCAATCGTAGGGCGCTCCTGTGGTTCATACATCAGACCTTTTACTTGCGTTGTTGCATACACTTCAACCCATTCAGATAAAATTGGAAGAACATCCATGACAAAATCAAGAATGTCATCAAAATCTTCAAGGTACAATTCTCTCCCATTATATTTAAATGGCACTTTTTCCACATGAGAAAGGATAAACAATTCCTTTTCCACATCTCGAACTGTTACAACGCCATGATTATGATTCGTCGTTTCAAATGGAGAGTACTGCTCTTCCCCATATTGGAA
>NZ_LJRZ01000145.1:0-307 GCF_002742485.1 Pseudomonas sp. 2822-17 | reverse complement strand
GAATAATGTATTCACAGAGGAACAAGTTATTCAACTAAAAAAACAGTTTTTTAATGATATCGATTATATTTTTCCGGCAGGCAAATATTATCAGGGGTAACTTATGCAAGTATCCTTTCTCATTCATAGTAAAAACACTGAAGAGCATTTTTTAGAAGAAGTAGTGGAAACGATTAAAGGGGAATTTCCAGACACTGCGGTAACAGTTCTATTTGCAACCATCGAGGATGAGCACTTCATAACTGAATATGCTATTGGATACTACAATGAAAAGGTTCACATTCAATATTTAGATGGACTTCGTCAC
>NZ_LJRZ01000144.1:0-327 GCF_002742485.1 Pseudomonas sp. 2822-17 | reverse complement strand
GTTTTAAATGGAGAAAAACAAAGTAATGTTGGTTGATGGAATGGCCCTACTATTCAGAGCCTTTTATGCAACCGCAATGAGTGGATATTTTATGGTAAACAGTAAAGGAATTCCAACCAATGCTGTTCATGGATTTGTAAAACACCTGTTTACTGCAGTTAATACTTATAAACCAAGTCATGTATTATGCTGTTGGGATATGGGAAGTAAGACATTTAGAACAGAAATGTATCCTGATTATAAAGGTAACAGAAGCGAGGCACCTATAGATTTAATTCCCCAGTTTGACCTAGTTAAAGAAGTTGTAGAGTAACTCGATATTCCTAA
>NZ_LJRZ01000143.1:0-441 GCF_002742485.1 Pseudomonas sp. 2822-17 | reverse complement strand
CCTGGTCTGCGCCACAGGGGCAGTTCTATTTGTGCTATGTGCGGCGTTCAATGCGTGGTTGTTACCAGCATGGAAACTCTCCACCGTACGCACGCCCGTTCGCGAAGGCATGACCCGCGTGATGCGTGACAAGCGTTTTGTCACCTATGTTCTGACGCTGGCGGGTTACTACATGCTGGCTGTACAAGTGATGCTGATGCTGCCAATTATGGTCAACGACGTGGCTGGCGCGCCCTCTGCCGTTAAATGGATGTATGCCATTGAAGCGTGTCTGTCGTTAACGTTGCTCTACCCTATCGCCCGCTGGAGTGAAAAGCATTTTCGTCTGGAACACCGGTTGATGGCTGGGCTGTTGATAATGTCATTAAGCATGATGCCGGTGGGCATGGTCAGCGGCCTGCAACAACTTTTCACCCTGATTTGTCTGTTTTATATCGGGTC
>NZ_LJRZ01000142.1:0-327 GCF_002742485.1 Pseudomonas sp. 2822-17 | reverse complement strand
GTATCTTCTTTTTTTGGAGGATATACCCGTCCCTTTATGAATCTACAAACTTCATCGTCTCATTCAACTCTTTTATTTTTTTAACAGGAATTTCAATTTCAAGCTTGAATATAATTAGGGTATAACCGTTCCAACACTACAAGGAGGAATTTCTTTTGCGACATTTCATAATAATTGTTACTAGAATCATTCTAGGAGTTATCTTCTTAGGGGCAGGTATAAATGGATTCGTCGTATTTTTTGGCTTAGACCCATTCGTTCCCGAAAGTGAAGAAGCAATGGCATTGTTTCAATTTGAGTATTTATTAGTTTTTGAGAAGTTATTAG
>NZ_LJRZ01000007.1:0-228 GCF_002742485.1 Pseudomonas sp. 2822-17 | reverse complement strand
GCACTCTATACATTGATAGTAAAGGTGACAACATGAAAAATTAGAAACGAATTATTGATAACTCTTTATAATCGCTGCGGTAATTTGAATTCAAACTTCTTACTTCTGTCTTTTCATCCTTCTTTCAAGAGCAACGGCACCGTTCAGATAAGCGTCGTCATTTATTTATAATGGCTGATCATTATCAAAGAAGATCTGACCCTAAAATTTTCATCGCCTAATTATGGT
>NZ_LJRZ01000141.1:0-327 GCF_002742485.1 Pseudomonas sp. 2822-17 | reverse complement strand
TTCATATGAAATACGCAATTGGTGTGGACTTAGGAACAAGTGCTGTAAAAGTTCTTATGATGAATCAAAAAGGTGAAGTAGTTAATGAAGTTTCTAAAGCGTATCCACTAATTCAAGAAAAGTCTGGATACAGTGAGCAAGAGCCTAAGGAATGGGTTGAGAAGACTACTGCAGCATTAAAAGACCTTGTAGCACAGTTTGATGGAGACGTAACAGATATCGAAGGTATTAGCTTCTCTGGACAAATGCACGGCCTTGTTTTACTTGATGAAAACAATGAAGTGTTGCGCAATGCAATTCTTTGGAATGATACTAGAACTACAGAGC
>NZ_LJRZ01000140.1:0-280 GCF_002742485.1 Pseudomonas sp. 2822-17 | reverse complement strand
CCTTAAAATACAGCGATTGCCCCGTCTGTCCTCGCCTCAGTACCACCAGCAAGTACGCCAGAAACTGGGTCACGCCAAATGATCTGACCACGTCCAAAGCTCCCTGATTGGTGAGTGACTTGTATCGCGTGACCCTTAGCAGACAAAGAAGTAGCAAGATGATTCGGAATACTTTGCTCCAACAATACTTGCTTTCCTTTCACCCATTGCCAACGAGGTGCATCCAAAGCTGCTTGTGGATTCAAGCCAAAATCGATGGTATTCATGATCACTCGCATAT
>NZ_LJRZ01000139.1:0-236 GCF_002742485.1 Pseudomonas sp. 2822-17 | reverse complement strand
GTGTTAACAACAGCAGCAGCATTCTTTGGAATTATGATGAACTTTGCATTCTTGTTCGCAGGTACAATCAGTTCTAACCCTTGGATGGCCTTATTCACAATTTTCATCTTAGCAGCTGGATACAACGCAGGTAGAATCGGTGGAGACCGCTGGGTGATGCCTTACCTACGTGCTACAATAGCAAGTAAATTAAGTAAAACAAAAGTAGAGCAACAGCAAGCAGCATAATACTATAA
>NZ_LJRZ01000138.1:0-229 GCF_002742485.1 Pseudomonas sp. 2822-17 | reverse complement strand
GATTGAACCTTGGTCTGTTTCGCCACCACAGTTAGAGGATGTGTATACATTTGAAGATGCTCTACTCGTAGGTAGCATGTTAAATACAATGTTACGACACTCAGACCGAGTGAAAATTGCTGCAATGGCACAACTCGTAAATGTTATTGCACCAATTATGACGAAGAATGATGGGGGTGCTTGGAAACAGACGATTTTCTACCCATATTACTATACATCTGTATATGGT
>NZ_LJRZ01000137.1:0-303 GCF_002742485.1 Pseudomonas sp. 2822-17 | reverse complement strand
CGATTGATTTATCTGATATTGATGGAATTAAAGTGGACAAACATAGTACTGGTGGTGTTGGAGATACTACAACTTTAGTATTAGCTCCCCTCGTAGCAAGTGTAGGTGTACCAGTTGCAAAAATGAGTGGCAGAGGTTTAGGACATACGGGTGGTACAATCGACAAACTGGAATCTATTAAAGGATTTAACGTGGAAATTAGTAATGATAAGTTTATTCAGTTGGTAAATCGTAATAAAGTTGCTGTTATTGGTCAGACACAAAATTTAACACCTGCTGACAAAAAATTATATGGTTTAAGGG
>NZ_LJRZ01000136.1:0-325 GCF_002742485.1 Pseudomonas sp. 2822-17 | reverse complement strand
TCTTTATGTGAAAGGCCTTCTTTATTGCGATAGTTGTTGTACATCTTTCTACTCATCACGTAAATCATTTTTATTCACATCCTTAGATATGTTTTCTAATTTAATTTCTATATCATCTAAAATTATTCGCTCAATTTTTCTTCTCCGATTGTATTCACGAGCTGCCGCCTTTTCGAATTTTTCTTTGGAGTGTTGCAAAAATCTGATGTGCTTTAAAAGTGCACTTCTTTTTCTTTCTCCCAATTCGTTCAATGCTTCTTCTATCCACGGTGGTATGTTTACATCTTTATACGGGTTAGGGTTAGCCATTGAAAACCACCATCAC
>NZ_LJRZ01000135.1:0-325 GCF_002742485.1 Pseudomonas sp. 2822-17 | reverse complement strand
CCTCTAAGAGTGTTCCCCAAGGTTCTGGAGCGGCTGCAGCGTCAATTTGACCTTGTTCAAACATTGCTACCATATTTGCTGGATTTACACGAGACTGATGCTCAACAGTACCACCAAGACGGTTGGAAACTAACCCAAGCTCGTTTAACATAATTTCTAATTGAACGTTATGAGTACAACCATTTCCAGGCGCACAGAAAGAACTTCCATCAAAATCCTCTAAAGTGTAAATACCAGAGTCTTCACGTGAAACAATCAATGTTGCACCATTTGCTGCTGCACCAATTACTACTACATCTCCTCCAGATAAGAAATAGTTAATAGC
>NZ_LJRZ01000134.1:0-324 GCF_002742485.1 Pseudomonas sp. 2822-17 | reverse complement strand
GAACAGGATCAAATAAATGAACTCCCACCTGAAAAAGTTGCTATATTATGTACTGGAAGTCAAGGGGAGCCACTGGCAGCTTTATCTCGTTTATCAACGGGTAACTTCCGTGGTGTAGAGGTATTAGCAGGAGATACAGTGATACTAGCTGCTGGTCCAATACCGGGAAATGAAACTGCTGTTACAAGAATTGTTGATAACTTATTCTCCATAGGTGCAAATGTTATTTACGGTTCTGGAAGTTCTTCAGGAATGCATGTCTCAGGACATGGATATCAAGAAGACTTGAAGATGATGTTAACATTAATGCAACCAACATATTTT
>NZ_LJRZ01000133.1:0-323 GCF_002742485.1 Pseudomonas sp. 2822-17 | reverse complement strand
TTCTTCTTCATCAGAGAAACCTTCAAAAAGAATTTCTATAATAGCATCATGATTAAAAACAAAAGTATATTCTTGAGATATATAACCCTCTGGATAAGGCACGCCAATGTAATCATACATCGTCAAATTTTCCGATTCTTTTTCTATCTCTTCATCACTTACTATAAGTTGTTTTCTTCCGTAAACCATCAGTTTCTTACTTCCACCTTCCAATAATACAATTGAACCATTCGGTAAAAGCTTTTACATCACTTAAACACAACCCCTTTCTTTTCCAAAAATTTTCTTTCTCTTTTTCCTGGTCGATGCAGACAGACATATTG
>NZ_LJRZ01000132.1:0-237 GCF_002742485.1 Pseudomonas sp. 2822-17 | reverse complement strand
GTTAAAGGATTAAAAAGAGACATAAAAAAACCTGAAAAAAAAGATTTCGAACGAGCTTCCCGTAAATTTTTATCTTTAGTTAGTGAAATATCACTTGTTCCTGAAAGACTTTCTATTCCAGTGTAAACAAGAACGAAAAAACCAAAAAGCCATAAAAAAGATTGTACAAATGGTAATTCAATCAAATGATAAACACCAAGAAAAACTAGTAGCATATAAAAGGCATCTGCAATAGTT
>NZ_LJRZ01000006.1:0-228 GCF_002742485.1 Pseudomonas sp. 2822-17 | reverse complement strand
GTTCTTATTGTTCCGTTTCACTTCATATTACATTGTCTACCACTTTGGGTAGTAGGGAAAAAGGCTTCCTTTGGAGTAAGAAGAAAATATTGGCCATTCTTCTATTATTCATCAAAAGGGCCTTTATCCAAACAACTAGTTATGACTTCTATATGTATGCCTGTACTAGTGATTACTACTGTGAGTGTTGCTGCAGCGGTTGTTTTTCCAGAATGGCTTCACTATATC
>NZ_LJRZ01000131.1:0-294 GCF_002742485.1 Pseudomonas sp. 2822-17 | reverse complement strand
TCGTAGCACTGTGTATCACAATGTGTGCCCCATCATTGATTGGTTGTTGAAGTAGTGGTGTATAAAATGTGTTATCTACAATCAAGAGTAAATTTTTCTTTTTCGCCAACTCACCAAAAGCCTTAATATCAGCTTTCTGCATTAGTGGATTAGTAGGTGATTCAATAAATAATGCTTTTGTATTTTCTGTTATTAGTGTTTCAAACTCTTGTGGATTACGTATATCGGCGTATGCAAATTTAATTCCGTACTGCACAAGCACTTGTTCAAATAGGCGATATGTTCCACCATAGA
>NZ_LJRZ01000130.1:0-271 GCF_002742485.1 Pseudomonas sp. 2822-17 | reverse complement strand
AAAGGATGATGGCTCTAAGGTAAATGCAGTTATGTTTGCAGGAAATAATAGATTCTTAAAATTTCGCCCTAAAAACGGTATGAGTGTGCTCGTAAGGGGAGATATATCTCTTTACGAACCACACGGTCAGTACCAATTATATGTGAAGGAAATGCAACCAGATGGAATTGGTAATTTATATTTAGCTTATGAAGAGTTAAAAAGAAAGCTTGAAATTGCTGGCTATTTTTCAGACGCTGTTAAGAAGCCAATTCCAATTATGCCTAAATCC
>NZ_LJRZ01000129.1:0-323 GCF_002742485.1 Pseudomonas sp. 2822-17 | reverse complement strand
CTTTATGACCCAGCTCTGGTATCTCTTTATGAATGTAGCCTACTATTCCCCGTCCATACGTATCCTCAACTGTCCTTTTATACCCTTCATTTACCCAGACACGCGATTGATCCACTCCATATTTATCGTATTTTATTAGCCTTGGTTGACCTTCGATCTGTATGAGCTGCCCGTTCATCAATTTTAGTTGCACATAATTCACCAAATTCCATGAGCTCTCTATCTGCCCATTGAAAGAATTCTTCATCCAATGATTCTTTTAGAATCTTCTTTAACAAAACATCCTTTTCATAAAAATTCAAATGGATCACCTACTCCTATGT
>NZ_LJRZ01000128.1:0-489 GCF_002742485.1 Pseudomonas sp. 2822-17 | reverse complement strand
GAAGGTCTTCGTGCCATTGTGTTTGCTTATTTCAAGCATCATTTGTTGGAGTAAATGAGGTTTTTTTAGAAATTTATTAGATAAACTTGGCTTACTGACAAGTCCATGTATACCTCTCCTTAGCAGTGAAATAAAATAAGCGGAGAATTTCCGTCTAACATCAAATTTCCCCTAATTACGTGCAAAATAAGGGTAGTTTTTCCGCTTATGTAAAGGAAATTCCCTCTTTTTAAATAGTTTCGAGTCAATAAACGGAATTTCTCCGTTTATTCTGACTATTTTCAATGCTATTTAATAAATAAGCGGAATTTCTCCGTTTATTTATTAAATTGAGTATTTCTCCTCGTTTCTTTAATTACATTGCTTGAAAGATTGAAAAATTCTAAGCTTTTCTTATAGGGTGATCTGCAAAGTAAAAAAGTCCGCCGTTAATGGTTGATATTTCTATCGAAGGTTCGTATTGTGATTTAATAGCTTCCTTTTCAAACT
>NZ_LJRZ01000127.1:0-321 GCF_002742485.1 Pseudomonas sp. 2822-17 | reverse complement strand
ATCATGGAGAATGACATCGTACCCATTCAAGGCACAAACTTGCGCAATACCTGACCCCATCTGGCCTGCTCCGATAACCATTATTTTTTGGATATCCATCTATTTCTCCACCTCAATCATCACAGCATCCCCTTGGCCACCACCGCTACAGATTGCTGCAATACCAACTCCGCCACCACGACGCTTCAGTTCATAAGCCAATGTAAGGATGATCCTTGTGCCACTAGCCCCTATTGGGTGACCGAGAGCTACTGCTCCACCATTGACATTGATTTTGGCAGGGTCTAACTCTGCAATTTGACCACTTGCTAATGCAACTGC
>NZ_LJRZ01000126.1:0-238 GCF_002742485.1 Pseudomonas sp. 2822-17 | reverse complement strand
GGCAATATTCAGCGCCTGTTGAACGTTGTAGCGGGCCATATAGCTGGTGTATGCATTATTATTGACATGTTCGGTATATTCGTCTGGCCCAATAACATCATGAATTTCCAGACGATCGTTAACTCTCACCGCGCGGCTAATCCAGAACTTTGCCGTCTCCAGAAGTAGCGCCATGCCTTCATGCGCAATGAAACTTTCATCCCCCGTGGTCTGCCAGTATTGAATAACCGCCCAGGCG
>NZ_LJRZ01000125.1:0-295 GCF_002742485.1 Pseudomonas sp. 2822-17 | reverse complement strand
TTTCATCAGTTTGATGTAGATTCCTATGGGAAGTATGACTACTCAAGATCTGGAAATCCGACGAGAGACGCGTTGGAGGAAACGATTGCTCAACTTGAAGGGGGAGTAAGAGGGTTTGCTTTTTCATCTGGGATGGCAGCTATTTCCACTGCCTTTTTCATCGTATCTAAAGGGGATCATGTACTGATATCAGAGGATGTATACGGTGGAACTTTCAGATTGGTTACACAAGTTCTTTCTCGATTGGGAGTAGATTATACATTTGTGGATGCTACAGACTTAGAGAGGGTCGAAG
>NZ_LJRZ01000124.1:0-378 GCF_002742485.1 Pseudomonas sp. 2822-17 | reverse complement strand
ATCATAGCCATTAAAGTACTTTTACCAACACCACTCCCGGCAAAAATTCCTACCCTTTGTCCTTTTCCAACAGTGAACAATCCGTCAATTGCTCTTACACCTAAACTAAGAGGTTTTGTTATTCTTGGTCTATTCAATGGATTCGGAGGAGGGTTATCAGTTGGAAAGGGAAAAGTTCCCTTATCGAACTTCTGTCCATCATAAGCTCGACCTAGTCCATCAACAACTTTCCCAATTAGGCTAGTACCTATGTTAATTTGTAGTGAATGATTAGTTGCTTCAACTAAACTACCTGGTGCAATTTCATGAATTTGATCAAAAGGCATTAGTAACACATTCTCATCACGAAAACCTACCACCTCAACCATTACTTTCCGA
>NZ_LJRZ01000123.1:0-229 GCF_002742485.1 Pseudomonas sp. 2822-17 | reverse complement strand
ATCAAACATGACTACATCCAAGACTAATGTGATAGAAAACAAAGCACAGGCTAAACTATAGGGATTCCGCGAAATACTTTTCAGAAATAGTGCTGACAAAACACTAGCAATTATTATCATCAGTACATATTGGAAGGATGATAATGGCAAAACAAATGGCGTAGTTATTAAGAACCAAAAAGGCGACAACACACCACTTAATAGAAGTGTATTTGCAAAACGTTTCCAC
>NZ_LJRZ01000005.1:0-228 GCF_002742485.1 Pseudomonas sp. 2822-17 | reverse complement strand
TATACATGCCAAACAGAGCTATTTACCCTAGATGCTGAGGAATTATTATTCACGGATGATTGGCTCGATGAATATTATGATATGTTACTAGATTCCATCGAAGAAGAGTTTACGATGGTTACAGTGAGAAATTCTTTAGGAAAAAAAGATAGTTACAGTTTTAGTGTCAGAGATCTTTACTACTACGAAGGAAACAATTACAAAAACAACAGTTTGCATCTCTGACAC
>NZ_LJRZ01000122.1:0-236 GCF_002742485.1 Pseudomonas sp. 2822-17 | reverse complement strand
GGCGCGTTACAAGCATTAGACCGAAAGGAAATATATTTTGACAGAATTGCTGGAACTAGTGCAGGAGCAATCATGGCAACACTAATAAAAGTAGGCTATAAAAGTCATGAAATATCTGATATATTTGAACGTTTAGATCTCCCGGAGTTACTTGATAAAAAGAAATTTCCTTTTCTGTACCCTTTTTATCGTTGGTTAAGACTATATGCCAAAATGGGATTTTACCAAGGTGATGT
>NZ_LJRZ01000121.1:0-306 GCF_002742485.1 Pseudomonas sp. 2822-17 | reverse complement strand
CGGATAAGCAGTGGTTGCATCGGGTGACGCTTCCACTACAACATCCAAATGCTTCTCTTTTAATAGATCCTCAAAATCATTTGTTACTTTTGTATCCCTTATTATCTCCCTATGCTTTGTATCCTTAACGAGGACAAGGGGGATGCTAAGGGGTCTGCCTAACAGCCTGGTTATCTTTTCTGCTTTATGTTGAAGAGTCCAATAAACTCCTTCTCCAACTGTTCCAAAACCGATGATAGCCAATTTAAAAGGCTTTTGATTATGTTTCAGGCTCATCCAACAGCCCCTCCCTTTCCAGTACATATA
>NZ_LJRZ01000120.1:0-273 GCF_002742485.1 Pseudomonas sp. 2822-17 | reverse complement strand
CCCTAAAAGAAGTGGTATTACGCTATTTAATATTTGTAATAATGAACAGGTAGTATACTGCGAATTGTTAGGTTTTGAGCCCTTTACGACATCAGCCAAGTTCAATTGACTACGTTGAGCAATTAGATATTATAAAAAAATGGGAGAGATTTTAAATGACGTTAATGAGTATTTCTGAAATTGAAACACCAGCTTAAATATTAAATGAAGCCAAGATGTTGAAAAATATAAAAAGAATGCTAGCAGTTCGTAATAATGGAGTAAATGTTCGCC
>NZ_LJRZ01000119.1:0-320 GCF_002742485.1 Pseudomonas sp. 2822-17 | reverse complement strand
GACGAATTCTTTCTCCATGCTCTTTCGCTTGTTGAACAGACCTAATACCATTCTTTTTCCAATCAAAAAGAATTCGATCAATATATCTGAAACTAAGTTTTCCAGATACTACTGACTCCCTAAGAGCAGCCTCTATAATATCCGTAGTATGCTTGTCTTCGTCTAGCCACATGGAAATCATTTCCATTTCCATTGGAGATAGCGGACGTGAAAACTCTTCTTCAAACCTACGGAATAGTTTTCCTTCGGCTAATTGCTTAGTATTATGTTCTTGTTCCACTTCAGCAGTATTCAAAAATAAAATCATTTTTTCAAATAAT
>NZ_LJRZ01000118.1:0-258 GCF_002742485.1 Pseudomonas sp. 2822-17 | reverse complement strand
ATCTTCTTACTGGGACGTAATCATAACAAGTCCGTTAAAAAGAGCGAAAGAAACAGCTGAGGTAATAAATGAAAGTTTAAAAGTCTCACTTATTCAAATGAATGATTTCGCAGAACGGCATTATGGAGATGCGGAAGGAATGACAGTAAAGGAGAGATTAACTGCATTTCCAAATAGAAATTATCCCAACCAAGAGAATAGAGTATCACTGAATAATCGTGTAATGGGTGGCTTGAAAAAGATAAACGAGTTATATAG
>NZ_LJRZ01000117.1:0-270 GCF_002742485.1 Pseudomonas sp. 2822-17 | reverse complement strand
AGTACCTTTTGGTTCAGATGGAGTATTTACTCCCGAAGGATTTGTGGAAAGAGTAAACTATGATCTAGCAAATGATCTAGGAAATTTAGTAAATCGTACAGTAGCAATGATTAATAAGTACTTTGATGGGGAAATTCCAGCTTATGTGAAAGATGCTACTCCTTATGATGAAGGATTATTAGATCTTGTTGATGCAACGGTGACAAAAGTAGAGAAGTCAATGGAAAATATGGAGTTTTCTGTAGCCTTAACAGCTATATGGCAATTAGT
>NZ_LJRZ01000116.1:0-295 GCF_002742485.1 Pseudomonas sp. 2822-17 | reverse complement strand
ATCTAAATCATCCGATATAGAATTAGTTGGAGTTGTACTAACACGAATTTTATTATTCGTATGGCCCCCTTTAATTCTTGAAGAAAAGTGCCTATAACCATATAAATAATACCCTTGTCGGCTTAACGCCATTGAGAAGATTTCACCTTTACTCTCAATCCCCTCACCTTGTTGCCCTCCAACTTTCCATGAAAGTTGATTGATCATCTTTTTTTCCACCCCTTTAATCTGACAATGAAATATTTACAACCATGTGAAAGTAAAAACGTTCATAACAATAATAAATACGTACTTC
>NZ_LJRZ01000115.1:0-298 GCF_002742485.1 Pseudomonas sp. 2822-17 | reverse complement strand
GAAACAGAGTTAGCCGGATACCTCATGTGGGAAACTGCAGAAGAAGTTGCTGAGTATTTATACGAAGACAGTGATGGGAGATTTGAGAAAGAGTGGGGGAGATTCCTCACGATGGAAGCTTTAGATAAAGGTATTGATCCGTTCCTTATCTATGAGCTCTTGCGAGTGGAAACGGGAGGGAGGTTCAGTCCTGATGCTGTTGGACCACAAACGAGATACGGTCATGCATACGGTCTGGCACAGTTTATGAAAAATACAAGTCCGTGGATCGCTTAGATGGCGGATTTGCCATACGACC
>NZ_LJRZ01000114.1:0-243 GCF_002742485.1 Pseudomonas sp. 2822-17 | reverse complement strand
GCCTTACCCCCATGCTTATAAGCTCTCCCACGATTCTTCTCCATTTTATTTAGGATTACATTTTCTAGGTCTATTTGTTCTGCACCACAAAGATCAAATATCCTTATGCAGGCATCAGCTAGTTCTTCAGCAAAATTTTCTTTATCTCCTATTCGGTCAGCTTCCAAAGCTTCAATTACTTCGCTTATGATTAATGCTAATTTCGTACCCATTTCAATTTGCTTATCATACCAACCTTTCGAA
>NZ_LJRZ01000004.1:0-228 GCF_002742485.1 Pseudomonas sp. 2822-17 | reverse complement strand
CTATCAGCGTGTTGTAATATATTTGATTCTGGGCCAATTCAGCCATTTCTACATCAATGTCAACATTATTACCATTATGATTCATCTGGGTGTTACCTCTTTCAACTACTCGCGCATCCTCCAAATTGTTTCTTCCCCCAAACTGGAGATGCCTCGGATCCGTTTGGAAAGCTTTAAGCCTTTGACTATTAGCCGCATTTTCCAGTTCGTGTGCAAAAACAGTTTTCT
>NZ_LJRZ01000113.1:0-318 GCF_002742485.1 Pseudomonas sp. 2822-17 | reverse complement strand
TTCTTCTGCCTGTACAAAACCAAATGGTGGAAGGAAGCCGATATCAATCATTTGTGTACGCATTCCTTCAACGAGGCCAGTGTAATCTGTCATTACCTCAGCTTGAATCTCTACTCCTAAAGTTTCTGCAAGACGTTCTGCTAATGGCTCTACTGTGTCAGCAATATTTGCTGCATCTTGTGATGGAACAAAGCCCATAGTCAATTTAGTAATCTCATCTTCTGTAACATCTTCCTCAACACTATCCTCAGCTACGTCTTCAGAAACATCATTATTGTTATCTTCAAGTGATTCCTCTTGACCATTATCAGGAGTATC
>NZ_LJRZ01000112.1:0-317 GCF_002742485.1 Pseudomonas sp. 2822-17 | reverse complement strand
ACCGCGAAAGGCGCCGAATTCGTCAACGCGGGTAACCCGTTGCCGAAGATCGACCTGACCGTCACCGACGCCGGTGGTCTCAGCTCCACTGGCGAAGGCCAGCCGACTGTGACGCTGGTCAACGACGTTCCAGAAATTGCTGTTACGCCGACCACCATCGTTGAGAACACTGCTGAAGCAGGCACCGTTGCCGGGACTTTCGTTGCTAAAGACGAAGAGACCCCACGCGATGGTCTGACTGTTAGCTTCACTGCTGGTACTAACGCAGACGGCTACTACGCCATCTCGGGCAACAACGTTGTGCTGACGGCCAAAGG
>NZ_LJRZ01000111.1:0-315 GCF_002742485.1 Pseudomonas sp. 2822-17 | reverse complement strand
GAATTATACCCTACAGGTGCTTTCAATCCTAATCCAATTGATCTAATAGACTTTAATACTTTCTATTTAAATCGTTCTATTGCTAGTTTCTATATAGCCCTGAATCACTCTAGGCAAATAATAGGTACGGCAGCTATACGCCCCTACGATAATCGGTTTTCCTTTATACGAGATTTGAAAATGGTTCCCCCTGTTTGTGAAATGACAAGGTTTTATGTGGAAGCTTCTTATAGGGGAATAGGAATTGGGAAAGAGCTTTATGCTTTAACGGAAAATTACGCTTTTGTCACAGGGTATAAGACATCTTATTTACAT
>NZ_LJRZ01000110.1:0-388 GCF_002742485.1 Pseudomonas sp. 2822-17 | reverse complement strand
CAACTTTTTTCAACGTCAATAAGTGTTAACAACCCATTCATAAATAATTCTTTATCTATCTGTGGAATACTTAACCTCTCACAGGACCTATTTAAACGTTCTAAATTTTTTTCTGGTCTGAATAATAATGTTCGTTCATCCCCAGCATAATATGCTTTTAAACCTTCAAATACAGTTTGCCCATAATGGAAAACCATGGTTGCTGGATCTAATGTAATTGGTTCATAAGGAATAACTCTTGACGAATGCCACCCATTCTCTAGATCGTAATCCATAACGAACATGTGATCGGTAAAATACTTTCCAAATCCTAAAGCATTTTGATCAGGTCTTGCTTTTCCATTTGTAGTCTTAACAACAGTCACTTTTTCCCCACTCATTTTATCTC
>NZ_LJRZ01000109.1:0-315 GCF_002742485.1 Pseudomonas sp. 2822-17 | reverse complement strand
TCATAAGGTAGGCAAGCGTTCCAAGACCACTTGAAACTAAAGCTACTGCTGGACTTAAATCTACGATTAATGGTACAAGAATTGTTGCACCAAACATTGCGAATAAGTGCTGTAAACTTAAAACAAGCCATTTGTGAAGTTTAGGTACCTCTCTTATTCCAACTGTTGTCTGTTCTTTACTCATTATTTTTCCTCCTTGTAATAGACGGTATATTTTACCGTTTATACAAAAAACCTCTTTGCTAATCAAAGAGGTATCCACTTTAACCTTATCTTAGTGTACATTAGATAGGTTAGGAGTATACCCCTTGTCAG
>NZ_LJRZ01000108.1:0-281 GCF_002742485.1 Pseudomonas sp. 2822-17 | reverse complement strand
CTCCACCATCACCTACTTCATTAATTGAACTGGGCTCTGAACATCCAACAAAGAGGATGGCAATAATAAAGGCTGCAAACAGAACTAGCACTCTTCTTTTTTTGCTCATTCTCACCACTCCCCCTTAATACCTATTGACAATTTCTTGAAAGATTACGCTAAAGAAAGCTACTATTTGTTGAACTAGGCTAAAGAATAGTAAACATAGAAAAGCCATAAATCCCATCGCCACAATTGTAAGTAAGATCGTTCCAATAGATTTGGATGGTGTAAATTGATGT
>NZ_LJRZ01000107.1:0-233 GCF_002742485.1 Pseudomonas sp. 2822-17 | reverse complement strand
GATTACAGAAGAAATAAGTAATCTAGAGGAACTTATTTCACGTAAGGAAGAAAACAAGATTTCTTGTGCACAGGAAATTGAAGAGATTGACCAAAAGCTAGCTGAAAATGAAGATGTGAGGATAGTTCAAGAAAAGATTAAAACAGAAACTGATTTAAGAAATCTTCATGTCCGCATTGCGAAAGATAAGAAAGACGAGATGAAAAATGAACTGATAACTAACGGATATCATC
>NZ_LJRZ01000106.1:0-314 GCF_002742485.1 Pseudomonas sp. 2822-17 | reverse complement strand
ACCTGAAGATGCTCCATTAATTTTTGATAAGCTTTTGCCTCTTCTAATGGATTTAAATCTTCTCGTTGAAGATTTTCGATTAACGCCATTTCCATCATTTGATTTTCTGTTAATTCACGTACAACAGCTGGAATGGCGTGTAGCTTAGCTGCTTTCGCTGCTCTAAAACGTCTTTCTCCAACTACAATTTCAAACCCTTTTATACTCTTACGAACAATAATTGGCTGAAGAATACCATGCTGTTCTATTGATGTCTTTAATTCTTCAATTGCTTCAGGTTCAAAGACCTTTCTTGGTTGATATGGATTGGGCCG
>NZ_LJRZ01000105.1:0-292 GCF_002742485.1 Pseudomonas sp. 2822-17 | reverse complement strand
CCCTATGATAGGGAAAGAGTTAGAGGACAATCTAAAAATGCTTGCAGATGATTTTGACAAAATAGCTATACCCGATTACGGTAAATATGTAGGCAAAAACATAGAACATTAAGCTAAATAGTTTTTAAACTAAATGCACAAAAAAGCTAATGTTATCATAATGTATTTTCATAACAGATGGTAAGGAGGATGTTATGAAAATTCAAAGAATAACAACTGCTTATGGATATGACCTTCTCATTGATAACGTTCTACATAAACGCTGTCTAACATGCGGGATATGGTTTAAGTT
>NZ_LJRZ01000104.1:0-314 GCF_002742485.1 Pseudomonas sp. 2822-17 | reverse complement strand
ACAGCTCTTATATATCTTGCGTTCTTTAATTTTACAGGACCATTAAATATTCCATTTGGACATTACATTTGGGATAGGTATTTCTGGGTACCTTTCTTAGGGTGGACTTTCTATTTTGTATTAGGTTATTACTGTGGTCTATATTATGAAAAGTTTTTAGCATTCCTTGAAAAAAATAAATATTGGGTTATTTGTTCACCTATATTTTCGAGCATTATCCTTTTATATCTTTACCATGCTAACATTCTTATAGAACATAGTTCTAAAAGGATAGATATTATTTTTCACATGACTGCGGTGACATTCTTTATGTT
>NZ_LJRZ01000003.1:0-228 GCF_002742485.1 Pseudomonas sp. 2822-17 | reverse complement strand
ATGAACGTGGTTCTGATGTATTTAAAAGTTAAATTAAAGTTTTATTAACTTTGAAAATTTAATGTCTAGCTCCATACACATCGACTTTTTTCTTAATAAGAGAGGCTGTCCCCATAGTAAAAAATGGGGACAACCTCTTTTAAGCTATAGTACTAGAGCGTCAAATTAAGATACCGTGATAATATTTATTTTAGATATGGATTTCAACTTCAGCTTGCTCCATTAGCT
>NZ_LJRZ01000103.1:0-277 GCF_002742485.1 Pseudomonas sp. 2822-17 | reverse complement strand
GTTTCGTTCTGATAAGGAGATGCATCGGCAGTACCTGTTTCTATCCAAGTAAAGTCTGTCAGGTACTGGAGCATTTCTTCTATACTGTTCGTTCCTAATGACCAAAGAATTATTTGGCCAATGAAGAAAACAATAAAGTGGACAGTAGCACTAATCCGATACTTCTTAGCAATGTATTTAGGGTCTTTGTTTCGTTCCATCATTTGATAATCTTTTTCTGTTAATAGTTCTACTTTTCGTAGCTTACCTATTTGTTTTCGCATCCATCGATCAAGTC
>NZ_LJRZ01000102.1:0-311 GCF_002742485.1 Pseudomonas sp. 2822-17 | reverse complement strand
ATCCTAAGGAAATGGACCGTTTTTTAAAGCTTAATCCAGGTCTCCCATCACGCTTTCCTATGAAAGTTACTTTTCCAAACTACTCTGTGACTGAATTAATACAGATGGCAGATAAGATGGTAAAAGAACGTGATTACCAATTAGACTCAAAGGCTGAAGAGACATTAAAAGAACTTTTAACATATGCAAAAAATCAGCAAGAAGAGCATTTTAGTAATGGAAGATTTATTCGAAATTTATTAGAAAGAGCCATAAGGTCTCAGGCAGTACGTCTTTTAGAAGAAGGCGACTATGGGAAAACTGAGTTAATG
>NZ_LJRZ01000101.1:0-273 GCF_002742485.1 Pseudomonas sp. 2822-17 | reverse complement strand
CTATTTAAGGTTGGAGGATGATGTCCTATCCATTCACAATGGTTTTCCTATTCCGAGGTAGAAGGTCCTGATTTCCGATATGGAGCATGGGCGTATTGCTGGAAAAACATTGATTTTATTTTTGAAAAATAACACACAAGTTGAAATAAATTTTAAGTTATTGTCGAATGAAGATATAAAGAGATTACATGAGGAGTTAGAAAGGCATATCCCAATTGGAGGTAAGTAGAAAGTTTAAACGCCCGTTAAGTTTGTTTTTAACGCATACCAGTC
>NZ_LJRZ01000100.1:0-302 GCF_002742485.1 Pseudomonas sp. 2822-17 | reverse complement strand
GGATAGGATACTGACGGTTTTGATGACTTTGCCAGGGCAAACGCTAATGTTAGTGGTCCAATGCGCCCGATGAACATCAACGTGATGATGATTTGCTTACCTATAAATGAGAGTTCATCTGTCAATCCCATGGATAGTCCAACAGTGCCAAATGCTGAAAAGGCTTCAAAGACTATTTGAATAAAGGGTGCTGTTTCTGTGATGCTTAATCTTAATATTGATAGAAAGACCGCCGTTAAACTGATGAAGACAATCGCTAAGGCCCTATGAATGATATCATCATTAATTTTTCGCCTAAAGAT
>NZ_LJRZ01000099.1:0-276 GCF_002742485.1 Pseudomonas sp. 2822-17 | reverse complement strand
TGTTCGTGAATGGGGCATGAACCGTGATGAGGAAATTGAATATGCACAGAAGCATGGTATTCCTGTACCAGTAAATGTGGAAAAACCTTACTCTATTGATGCAAATATCTGGGGACGTGCATGTGAAGCTGGTGTATTAGAAGATGCTTGGGCAGAAGCGCCTGAGGAAGCTTTTGACTGGACAGCACCGATTTCTATGACACCAGATGAAGCAGAATACGTGGAGATTGATTTTGAAAAAGGGGTACCAGTTGCCCTTAATGGTGAGTCCTTAAG
>NZ_LJRZ01000098.1:0-571 GCF_002742485.1 Pseudomonas sp. 2822-17 | reverse complement strand
GTGAACCTGTCCTTGTTCTTGTACGTGGAGACCATGAAGTAAATGATGTGAAAATCAAACATTTACTTGAGGCAACTATCGTTGAGTTGGCTTCTGAGCAGGAAACAAAAGAATGGATGAAAGCAGTACCTGGTTTTCTTGGACCAATAGATGCACCAAAAGAAGTGAAAATTATAGCAGATTATGCTGTTGAATCTGTAGTCAATGGTGTGTGCGGTTGCAATGAAGTTGACAAACATTATATTCATGTTAATCCAAGTCGTGACTTTCAAGTAGAAAGCTACGGAGATTTGAGGAATATCCAACCAGGTGATCCATCCCCTGATGGTGTTGGTACAATTCAATTTAAAGAAGGTATCGAAGTTGGTCACGTATTCAAGCTTGGAACAAAGTATAGTGAAGCAATGGGAGCCAACTTCCTTGATGAGAATGGTAAAAATCAGCCGATGATAATGGGCTGTTATGGAATTGGTGTATCTAGAATAGTAGCAGCTATAATTGAACAGCACCATGATGATGATGGTATAGTATGGCCAGCTACTGTTTCGCCCTTCGATATTCACATCATTCC
>NZ_LJRZ01000097.1:0-304 GCF_002742485.1 Pseudomonas sp. 2822-17 | reverse complement strand
TTGTTCCATTAATGAAATTAATGTCTCAATGATAATTCTATTTGTTTCTTTATTTAAGTTGGCTATTTTTCTACCCTCGGGTTGAAGGTATTCCATTGGTGTAAGTGTATATTCTCCACATATATCTATTCCTTCAACGCTGTATGTTCTAAAAACAATATGTAAAATCGCTTGTAAATCTGGAAGAGTGAGATTGCCGTGGTCCCAATTAGTATGAGCGAATTTTTTGTCTAAAACATCCTTATCAATACTAAGGTAGACAGATTGCGTAGGGATCTCTTGATGAAAACTCTCGTAGTTTATT
>NZ_LJRZ01000096.1:0-230 GCF_002742485.1 Pseudomonas sp. 2822-17 | reverse complement strand
GTTTATGGGCTACAAGATATAGCGGAGCGGAGAAAGGAATTTTATTCAAATGTGAATAAAGGATTGTTATGGGCAAACTTGACTGGTGCAGTGAACAACTTAATGTTGATACGGAATTTTAAAATAAACTATGATGGTGGCAGAACACCAACACTTTGGAATAGACTAACCGGAGACTATAAATATACTGTTAAAGCTAATCCAACCTGGACAAGTAAGGGGAATTATAG
>NZ_LJRZ01000095.1:0-230 GCF_002742485.1 Pseudomonas sp. 2822-17 | reverse complement strand
ATATTAACTGGAGCGTTTAATTCAATAGTTGCTAACTCTTTACTCATATAGGCGTTATCTTCGATTGCTTCAAGCTTTTCTTTTAACTTTTTACCTGAAACTTCACCTAGATTTTTATATAAACCTTCTACTGTTTCAAACTGCTTTATTAACTTCAGCGCTGTTTTTTCTCCAACTCCAGGGACACCAGGGATATTATCTGAACTGTCTCCCATTAGGCCCTTCATATC
>NZ_LJRZ01000094.1:0-259 GCF_002742485.1 Pseudomonas sp. 2822-17 | reverse complement strand
CGGAGGTTATCTTTTCAATTTCATCGATAATAGCTTGACGTTCTTCTTTTAAAAATTCTTCTGTTTGCTTTTTCCCATTATGTTTCGCTTCTAAAATAGATTCTTCTTCCAATTCAACAATGACAGTTGTTATATCAGAAGAAACTTCATTAACTTCCAAAAAGAAATCCGGCTCATTGGCATTTACATTAGACCCGAAGTTGCTAAAGCTACAAAAACTCGAGAAAGCTAATAACAGAATTAATGAATAAATGAAAAG
>NZ_LJRZ01000002.1:0-221 GCF_002742485.1 Pseudomonas sp. 2822-17 | reverse complement strand
GGGGTTTCTTCGTCGGTCGCGGTGAAGGTACCAGCGACGGTGCCCGCAGCAGCCGAGTTCTCTTCCAGGGTGTTAGCAGCAACCGTGATCACCGGCACATCGTTGTGCAGGTTGACGGTCGGTTGGCCGCTGTTGCTGGAGTTGGCGCCTGATGGATCGGTAACGGTCAGATCGATCTTCGGCAACTGGTTGCCGGCGTTAACGAAGTCAGCGCCTTTTTG
>NZ_LJRZ01000093.1:0-229 GCF_002742485.1 Pseudomonas sp. 2822-17 | reverse complement strand
TCATTATATCATCTGCTACAATGAGAGCTGTTGGCCTTTCTCCTAACGACATTAATTCAATAACAGCCTCCTGACCACCTTCTTGTAACTCTTCATGAAAGACAACATAGTCATCTTTTAAGGTTAAACCTGAGTTTTCTAGAGCATGGCGATATCCTTCTAAGTGATCGACAGTTACTACGAAGTCTAACTTACCACCAATAAAGGCAATCTTCTTGTGGCCTAATAG
>NZ_LJRZ01000092.1:0-266 GCF_002742485.1 Pseudomonas sp. 2822-17 | reverse complement strand
GGATAATAAGGTAATTAATGAAGTTGCGTATCAGGTTGGAGAGTATTTATCTGAACAAGTAGAGCCAAAAAATGAGCAAGAGAAAGTGCTTTCTGATTTATGGCATGTTGCATCTGAAGAAGAACAGCATGCAATTGCTAATATGATGGTGAAGCTAGTTCAGAAAGGTTAAAAAAGAAAGTGTCGCTATTTCTAGCGACACTTTTTTAAATCATATACAAAGAGATTGATTATTTTTTTCACATACGGCAAGAAACTTCTTTAAA
>NZ_LJRZ01000091.1:0-293 GCF_002742485.1 Pseudomonas sp. 2822-17 | reverse complement strand
ATAATCCATCGCTTACTACTCGATTGAATCAAGGTGGAAAGAATCCAGTGCGAGTTATCTTAGATACAGATCTACGTATACCACTAACTTCGAAGGTTATTGCAGATAAAGAAGCAGAGACCTGGATTATAACTGGTAGTAATAGGGACTCCAATAAAAAAGCAGACCTTGAACGATTGGGAATAAAGGTGATTGAAGTTTCCGGAAAAGATATTCGGATACAAGAGCTACTTACCATATTGGGGGAAAATGAAATAACCTCGCTTCTTGTAGAAGGCGGTGGTACAGTAAAC
>NZ_LJRZ01000090.1:0-329 GCF_002742485.1 Pseudomonas sp. 2822-17 | reverse complement strand
CAAAAACATGAGAATCGATTAGTTCAAAGAGAAGAATCGTTGGACCGTAGAAATGAAACGTTAGACAAAAAGGAAGAAAGTCTCGATAAACGAGAAGATGAATTGTCAAAACGTCAGAATCAAATCGACGAGATGAATAGCAAAGTCGAGGAAATTGTAAAAGAACAACAAGAAGAATTAGAAAGAATTTCTGGCTTTACGAAAGAAGATGCAAGAGAAATTATCATGAAGACTGTATCAGAGGAATTGACGCATGAACGTGCTGTGCTGATAAAGGATTCTGTTACAAGAGCTAAAGAAGAAGCTGATAAGAAAGCAAAGGATATCTT
>NZ_LJRZ01000089.1:0-230 GCF_002742485.1 Pseudomonas sp. 2822-17 | reverse complement strand
GTGCGAATGATGAGTTCAAAGGTACTTCAAACATCTGATAAGCTTTTTAAAAAAGACGAAGTGGATCATTATCAAAAATATCTAGAGGAAGAAGCGAGAAAAATCGGATTAACAGATGACGAGCTCAGAATGGAGATTCTTCTATCACTTGCACAAAAAACGGAAGTGCCTGCTTACTATTGGGATACGAATAAAGGACTCGAAGATTTTGGTGAAAGAGTGTTGACGAC
>NZ_LJRZ01000088.1:0-310 GCF_002742485.1 Pseudomonas sp. 2822-17 | reverse complement strand
CTTCTAAGAGAGTTAATGAGTCTAGAAGAAACACACCCAGAATATAAAAGAGATGATTCCCCCACTGAAAGAGTTGGGGGCAAGCCTTTAGACCAGTTTAAGAAGGTCCAACATACCATTCCGATGCTCAGTCTATCTAACGCATTTAATAGTGATGATCTTCGTGATTTTGATCGTCGTGTTCGCCAAGGACTGGGCCATAACCCAACCTACAGCTGTGAACTTAAAATAGATGGGCTTGCTGTAACGTTAATCTATGAAGAAGGTAGATTTGTGTTAGGCGCAACACGGGGAGATGGAACCATTGGTG
>NZ_LJRZ01000087.1:0-256 GCF_002742485.1 Pseudomonas sp. 2822-17 | reverse complement strand
GTTTCAATTTGAAGAAATTACTCACCAAGTTTGTAATCTTCAGCGTTTCGGACGTTAATCATTGCACCATCGAATAACTGGTGGAGTCCATTTACAATGATAAGCTCGCCTTCCTCAAGACCAAGTTCAACTGCATACCATTCCGCTGATTCATTTCCGATACTGATGACACGTCTTCCCACACTTTCACCGTTCTCAGTAACCTACACATCATTTTCTCCGCTCTCTTCTAACACCGCACGGATCGGCACAAGTA
>NZ_LJRZ01000086.1:0-309 GCF_002742485.1 Pseudomonas sp. 2822-17 | reverse complement strand
TTGTATGACCTCCAGGGTGTTCAAATAATATGGTTTCGATATCTGCCTTCCTATCATTAATATCTTCAGATAGACCATATTCTCTTACAAATGGCTTAAAGTGATTTTTATAGTGAAGAACATCAAGAGTATTTTGGACATATATTATTTTATTATTAATTAACTGATTAGTGTGAGGTAATATGCTAAGACGGTGCTCATACCTTTCTATCGCTTCTTCTAGGCTTATATCATCAAAACAATATTTCAGAAATTTAGTTACATGATTATGTGAATTGTCATATTTAATTATATTTGTTTGTGGATTAA
>NZ_LJRZ01000085.1:0-243 GCF_002742485.1 Pseudomonas sp. 2822-17 | reverse complement strand
GAAGGAGGCCTACCTCAACAGGATAAACTACCTCTTCAACAAAGTTATTTGTAGTGGCGTATGGCAAGTCTACGACAATCGTATCGTCAATGTCATGAATTATCACCAAACCAGTTTCCTCTGTTAGTTGCGCAACCCTCTCCCGCTCGACCTCCGTAATCTCTTCTAAAATTCTACTCAAGCGATCCAATTCTTCCTGCAACTCTTCGTTCGCTTCTAAAAGCATGTCATTCTCATTAACTA
>NZ_LJRZ01000001.1:0-200 GCF_002742485.1 Pseudomonas sp. 2822-17 | reverse complement strand
CAAAAAGGCGCTGACTTCGTTAACGCCGGCAACCAGTTGCCGAAGATCGATCTGACCGTTACCGATCCATCAGGCGCGAACTCCAGCAACAGCGGCCAACCGACCGTCAATCTGCACAACGACGTGCCGGTGATCACGGTTGCAGCTAACACCCTGGAAGAAAACTCGGCTGCTGCGGGCACCGTCGCCGGTACCTTCGT
>NZ_LJRZ01000084.1:0-309 GCF_002742485.1 Pseudomonas sp. 2822-17 | reverse complement strand
GCGTACAGTTTATTATGGGAGCAGACACTGATCATAACTCTGTGCTTCAATTTAATCTTGGTGGTAACGACAACGATGTATACATTGACAACGTATTTTTAGAAAGACAACGATTAGGGGTAGAAGTTGGGAACCTTCTGGAAAATGGTGCCTTCGAATCCCTAGCTGGATGGAGAGCAGAAGCTTATAATCCTGGTCAAGCAACTTTTGCTGTAGAAGATGGTCTAGCGAAAGCAGCGATTACGAATATAGGATCGGACGACTGGAATATTCAATTATTTCAAACTGGAGTCAATATGGAGCAAGGCG
>NZ_LJRZ01000083.1:0-309 GCF_002742485.1 Pseudomonas sp. 2822-17 | reverse complement strand
ATTTAGAAGTAATTGCTACCCACCAAAACTCCAATGAACAAGTAACCGTTATAGATGGTTTGACATTAAGTGGACCTCATAATGGTGCTGATGCCCACACTCCTTCAACGATGTCCCTACCCCAAAGTGGTATGTGGAAATTAGGTGCTTTTGTTGATGGTAATCTACACGGTTCTGTGTTTGTTAAAGTTTACGAATAGTAGTTATTCCATATTTCCACTAAAGCGAAGCGATAGCTGAATAGGCTACCGCTGCACTTGTTCAACAAACGGGGAGGTTTGTTAAAAAAGACTTGAAGAAACCGTAGGG
>NZ_LJRZ01000082.1:0-307 GCF_002742485.1 Pseudomonas sp. 2822-17 | reverse complement strand
GTCTAAAAACAGTCCCTGGCAGTCAGATAAGCTTCTGTCGCCGGGGGCTTTTATGTTGTTGGAACAAATCTCAATTAGTGCTAAAGTTCCCTAGGAATTTATATAACTAATAGGGGGATAACAGACTTTCTATTAGAAACTTGTCCCCATTCACGTTCTGACATATACTTCGTTTTTATCAAATAATAGATAGTGATAGTTATACGAATGTATGTTTGGTATAATGAGAGTGGCAACTACATAAAGCGGATGGGCGGTTGGCTGTCTCCCAAATGAGAGGGGAGGTGGTGGAGTGACGGTATATGAA
>NZ_LJRZ01000081.1:0-305 GCF_002742485.1 Pseudomonas sp. 2822-17 | reverse complement strand
GATTAGCCCTAAAAAAACCATTGAAGGAGCTATCGGGGGGTTATTATCAGCATTTGTTATAGGTACCATTTACGTGATAATATTTCCAATCTTTGATTCATGGGTAATAGCTACCTTAATCATTATTGTAGTTTCAGTTACTGGCCAATTAGGAGATTTGGTAGAATCTGCATTAAAACGCCATTATTCCGTTAAAGATTCGGGACAAGTCCTTCCAGGGCATGGTGGTATATTAGATAGGTTTGACAGTTTAATTTTTGTAATGCCTATTTTATACCTGTTAGGTCCGCTTTAAAATCTAATAT
>NZ_LJRZ01000982.1:0-230 GCF_002742485.1 Pseudomonas sp. 2822-17 | reverse complement strand
TTGTTGGACTTGTCATACCATTTGCACCCGCTATTGGCCCTGCACTGTCTGGTTGGATCATTAGTAACTATTCTTGGCGAATGTTATTTATTTTTATTTTACCGATTGCCATTTTATCAATCATTGTTTCTTATTTTAAATTAGTAAACGTTACTGAATTAAAAAACCCTAAAATAGATGTTCCATCAATCATATTATCTTCATTTGGTTTTGGAGGACTTTTATATGGG
>NZ_LJRZ01000981.1:0-230 GCF_002742485.1 Pseudomonas sp. 2822-17 | reverse complement strand
TGTTGTAGGTGTTGCCCTTGATACAATGAAGCAGATCGAAAGTCAATTAATTGATCGAAGCTACAAAGGATTCTTAAAGAAATCATCTTAAACCTTAAATAAAGAAGTGCCTTGTATGTGGGATCGCCCATTTATGAGGCACTTTTTTTATTTGAAGGTAGAAGAAAATCTCTCTTCAATTGTTGTATAATAGATACTAATTCTACTAATAATATTTACTAGAGTAATAG
>NZ_LJRZ01000980.1:0-230 GCF_002742485.1 Pseudomonas sp. 2822-17 | reverse complement strand
ATTATTTCCCTTTACAGCATCTATCGCTTCTTGCTGATACGGGCGAGGTTTAATAACAGGTCTCTTTTTCTCTGTACCGATATTCCGCCCCTCCTTTTTATAACCGATGATTTTGGATTTAACTATCTCTGGGATTTCTAGTACTGTTAATCCATTGGTCTCGTTATTCCATAAATTTTCGAAATCCACAACCATATCATCTATTCTTTCTAAGTCGCTCTCTTTAAAAA
>NZ_LJRZ01000979.1:0-230 GCF_002742485.1 Pseudomonas sp. 2822-17 | reverse complement strand
GGTAAGCAATATTATAGATTTTACCGTCTTCTTCTACAAAGTGAGAGCCACCAATAATGTTGACGTTATACTTTATTGCGAGCTCGGTAAATAAGTTAATATATGCTTCTGTAAATTCGGTTAGACGTCGTATGGCCTGACTTGGTCTTTTCTCTTCAATAAATGACAGGAGTTGTGTTGTAAAAATCTCTGGGAAAACGACAAAGTCGGAATGATAACTAGCACCTACA
>NZ_LJRZ01000978.1:0-230 GCF_002742485.1 Pseudomonas sp. 2822-17 | reverse complement strand
ATAGTGTTGATACTGAAGAAGAAGTTGAATCTGAGGAGTCTGACACTGACACTGAGACTGCGAGTGACGTACCAGAAAAGCCTGAAGTTTTAACAATGTGGGTTAATGATGAAGATGCACAATTAGATGCTTATGAGTTAATTACAGAACGTTTTACTGAAGAATATGGAATCCCTGTTGATATAACTCCTTATTCGATGCTTGAACAAACTGATGGCCTTTCACTAGAT
>NZ_LJRZ01000977.1:0-235 GCF_002742485.1 Pseudomonas sp. 2822-17 | reverse complement strand
GTGATGAACAAGCTATATGTTAAAATTAAAAGTCTTTTTCTTACTTATTTCAATTCCTATGATGGTCTTTGCAAACCCGATTTTTGCTGAAGAACCTGAAGAAGTAAAAGAAGAGGTGGAATGTGAAAGTAAGGAAGATGTACTTCATCGTCATAAGTCTATTCAAACTCATATACAATTTTATTATGAACTATTAATTGATAAGTACAAACCAGAGTTGAAAGAAGAATGGAAG
>NZ_LJRZ01000976.1:0-361 GCF_002742485.1 Pseudomonas sp. 2822-17 | reverse complement strand
GGAAAAGGGGGGGCTTGATCAGCCGATAGAGCATAGTAAAAAAGATGAATTTGGCTTCTTATATGATCGTTATAATAAGATGATGAGACGTCTGAAGGTGTTGATTGATCAGGATTACAAACAAAAGATGATGATGCAAAAAGCAGAGTTGAAGCAATTGCAGTCACAAATAAATCCTCATTTTTTATACAATAGTTTTTTCATATTAAACTCACTTGCCAAGATTGAAGACACAGAGAGAATTGAGTTATTCACCAATATGCTAGGAGAGTATTTCAGATTCATTACAAAAAATGGAGAGAGTGAGGTACCCCTTGTAGACGAAATTAAACATGCACGTACGTATACTGAAATACAAAGT
>NZ_LJRZ01000975.1:0-230 GCF_002742485.1 Pseudomonas sp. 2822-17 | reverse complement strand
ATTCTAGACATTATAGCATAAGAAAAGCGGAAACGCCTTGGTCATCGGCCAAAAAACTGCACTGATCCAATATATAAAAAAGAGAGGCACCTAAAACAGTGCCTCTCAAAGGAAATTTCACCTAACGGAACTCATTTAATCAAAATTTATTATTGTTCCATTTGGCGTGCAAGGAAACCAGCTGCTGTTTCTGCTAGCTTCTTTTCAACATCACCCATGCCGTTAGAGTC
>NZ_LJRZ01000974.1:0-231 GCF_002742485.1 Pseudomonas sp. 2822-17 | reverse complement strand
ACCTTGCAGCAAATATTATTTTTCAAGGAGCTTGGATTCCCTCTTCAGCGTATTAAAGAGATCATCAACCAACCAACATTTGATCGGTTGGAAGCTTTAGAAATGCAACGAAAAATGCTTTTAGAAAAAAGAAGGCAGTTAGGTCATATGCTCGAAACAATTGATAATACTGTGAAAGATTTAAAAGGAGAGATTAAAATGTCAAATAAGGGAAAATTTAAAGGTTTTGAC
>NZ_LJRZ01000973.1:0-304 GCF_002742485.1 Pseudomonas sp. 2822-17 | reverse complement strand
GTGTGGATACAATAATTCAAGATCCTCAAACTCATGGTCGACAACAGTTAATACTTTTTTTCCATTTAAATTCATTATTATCACCTTTTTCTCGTTTTAGTATAAATTTAAAAGATATTATTACTCTTCCCGATTTTTTACCTAGTCAATCTATCCTTGTTTTCATATGATCGTTCTAAAAATAAAGAAACTTCATAGGATAGTTTCAGTAGGATTTTAATCCGGCTGATTAAATCCTATCATACTTAATTGTGTTTGTTAAAAAAGTCAATCTGAAGCAGTAGATTAAATTTCTATTAAGCCC
>NZ_LJRZ01000080.1:0-305 GCF_002742485.1 Pseudomonas sp. 2822-17 | reverse complement strand
ACAGGCGCCGATCATCAAAAAAGAATAGTCGAGCACTTATCCAAGCTAGAAGCTGATTATAAAGGTGGTTTTGGATCCTCAATGAAGGAGTATGAAGATCAGATTCGAACTGGCTTAACCATGATCTTTGTGTCCACAGAATTAACGGATGAAATGTTAGAAAGGGTTAGGATTTATCTGTCTAGAAGGATAAAAGTAATCTTTTGTTTAATGGATCGTGGAGTGAAAAACGACACGTGGGAAGAGAAAAGGTTTGAACAAATTAGAAAATATGGTGCTGAAGCATATATTCTTTCAGGTAGTAA
>NZ_LJRZ01000972.1:0-231 GCF_002742485.1 Pseudomonas sp. 2822-17 | reverse complement strand
GGTAGAAACATTTAAGGATGAAATGGAGTTTATGGGTCCTGTAAGACTTCGAGATGTAGAAGAAGCTCAAACTCGCATTGTCGGTGTTATACGTCGTTTAGAGGACGCAGGTGAAATCGTGATAGCTCGCGGTGGAGGGGATGATATCATTGTCTAAATTGATTAAGTCCACCTATGCACTGCAAGAAATACCTGATATTAAGGAAATAAAAGTTAAATCAATCATAGTTC
>NZ_LJRZ01000971.1:0-231 GCF_002742485.1 Pseudomonas sp. 2822-17 | reverse complement strand
CAAATTGCAGCGTGTAACGAATTGCATTTTGACAGATATGGAAAAAGGAGAAGTACTCACTCTCCAAAAACCGAGACGTGGCTGGTGGGTTGCACCAGGGGGGAAAATGGGGCTTGGTGAAACAATTAGAGAAAGTGTTAAAAGAGAATTTTGGGAAGAAACAGGAGTTTACATTAAAGATCCAAACTTAAAAGGAATATTTACCATATTGATTGAAGAAAATGGTAAAAT
>NZ_LJRZ01000970.1:0-231 GCF_002742485.1 Pseudomonas sp. 2822-17 | reverse complement strand
GACGTTGCACTGAGTGAAAACGTAAGTTGGAAGAACATTGGTAGCATAGACACTATTGCAAGCTCAGCACCGAAATTAGCAAAATACGTACTATTTAATGCCGCCACATTTTTAAATTCATAACGGTCATCTTCAGGAACTCCTTTACGGAGGATAGGAACATTAACATGAAGGATTTTGTATACTTGATATAACATCTCGACACCAATGACCGCGTATGTTGCATAAAGG
>NZ_LJRZ01000969.1:0-231 GCF_002742485.1 Pseudomonas sp. 2822-17 | reverse complement strand
GTAATAGCTACAGCGGGCTGTATTCCTGTAAGAACGACCTTCGCCCCCATCAGATTAGACATATCCTCTACATCTCCTAGAACCTTAGCAATAAATGAATCTATCATCTCTACAGAAGTAAGATCAATGACAACACCATGGGATCCTTCTTCATGAATTTTATTTAAGAAATCCTCTTGGAACTGGAGTGCGGTTTGATCATCCAGGTCCACTTGAACAGAAATCAATAAG
>NZ_LJRZ01000968.1:0-231 GCF_002742485.1 Pseudomonas sp. 2822-17 | reverse complement strand
GTAATTATCGTCACTACAGCTAAATCAAGATGAAATGTACAATAAAGAGGTTGAAGTGTACTCATTTATTGTCAGTTGAGACTTCATCTTTCCGTTCAAAAGCTAAACTGTACTTATTTGAGGTTGAACATTTCTTGAATATCTTGTATTTTGGTCCTTGAAAGTGGGATCGTGGATTGAACTTGATTATCAATTCTAAGTGAATAAGTATTTTTTGACCAAGTAATGATT
>NZ_LJRZ01000967.1:0-393 GCF_002742485.1 Pseudomonas sp. 2822-17 | reverse complement strand
TACGACACTTAACGGGCGGTTGCGCTTTTCTTACACCCGGTGCATTGCTTGGAATATATCTTCCAACTGGATATTTATTTTTAATCCCAATTCTTTACTAGCATTATCGAAGGCAGTCTGTAGTACTTCTAGATCCTCTAAGTCTGAAACATCCACAAGCATCATCATAGTGAAAAAATCTTGTAGTATCGTTTGACTAATGTCTAGTACATTAATTTGGTTTTCGGCCAAGATATTGGTTACCTTTGCGATGATTCCAACTTGATCCTTTCCAATTACACTTACAACAGCTCTTTTTTGATTTTGACTCATTTGATCAACACCTCACATATTTTTTTGAGTATAAAAAAAAGATTGGATTTTTGTCCAATCTCATTGAGGTCAGTATCGAAT
>NZ_LJRZ01000966.1:0-231 GCF_002742485.1 Pseudomonas sp. 2822-17 | reverse complement strand
AATTCAAGGTGAACGAATGACACATATATTCATTGGTGAAGTGAGCAAAAAATATGATGAAGTGTATGATATGGAAGGCAAGTTTGCGATACCTGGATTAATTGATATGCACTGTCATATAAAAGAAGGATTTGCCCCACATTTTGTAGCTTCTGGTGTAACCACAGTTAGAAATACAGCTGGAAATGTTATTGAACTAAAAGATTTAATCCATGCTGAAAACGATGCTCC
>NZ_LJRZ01000965.1:0-239 GCF_002742485.1 Pseudomonas sp. 2822-17 | reverse complement strand
GATATGTCAACTTTTTGGAGATAAACATGGGGGCGGTTCTTGCGTTTCGCCAAGGGCGTAAATGCGAGAACCGCCTCTATTGTCATTTCTTTCTTACATCTGCATCTCCTTTGATTTGAATATCTGCTATTTCTTTTTTTACCTTTTCTTTCACTTCTTTCATATCTTCCACTTCACGTTTAGTTATAGACACTTCATTGACTTGGACAGGTTGCTTAGTTATTCGAACTTCCTCTTCT
>NZ_LJRZ01000964.1:0-231 GCF_002742485.1 Pseudomonas sp. 2822-17 | reverse complement strand
GTCCAAGGTAATGTGGAGGTTGCACTGTTTGTAACTTTATCAGAACTCCCACTTGGTTTTATCATGAGTATTCTCGCAGTACTCTTAATCATCATCTTCTTCATTACTTCTGCAGACTCAGCTTCCTACGTGCTTGCTGCATTATCTAGTGATGGAAGCTTAGATCCTAAACTTTCCATTAAAGTAGTGTGGGGCTTTCTTATTGCCGGTACTGCAAGTGTGCTACTTCGA
>NZ_LJRZ01000079.1:0-296 GCF_002742485.1 Pseudomonas sp. 2822-17 | reverse complement strand
TCTGTGCTTTCAGTAGCGCGAATATATTCCGTTCGTAACATGCGTTGAATGGGTAATAGTTTAAACGCATCACTTATATCTAATCCCATATAATCATAAGTGCTGTAAATAAGAACATTGTATACGAAATTGTCCAATGGAAGTAGGTGTTCTCGAAACACATCGTCCGCTAATATAAATATGTCATTAAAACGCTCAGGTGATTCTGGCCAATACAACTCTGATTGTTCAGCAGCTTGAAAGGTTCCAACTGGACGAACAACGATTTCTTCGTCGAATGTTCTATGGGATAACCG
>NZ_LJRZ01000963.1:0-231 GCF_002742485.1 Pseudomonas sp. 2822-17 | reverse complement strand
GTAGTATACATTTCACGAAGGGTGCGGGCATAACAGCCAAGAATTACGCACATTTCCAAGCCTTTTTACTTGTATACATCCCATCGGGTTCTGAAAGATCAGAACCCGATTTTTTATTGGTGTAACTTAGTTCTTATCTAATAAGACTAAGGAGGAGAAGTAACATGACGAAAACAGAAATGAACATCGAGTTGAAGTCACAATTTCCAGCCAGTAGCAAAGTGTATGTAG
>NZ_LJRZ01000962.1:0-356 GCF_002742485.1 Pseudomonas sp. 2822-17 | reverse complement strand
TACCTGGTGCTTCTGAGATTGTTGCTGCATAGCCAAAAATATCAACAGAAACATCTACACCATACGGTTCTAACCTTTCACGTGCATAAGCCACGAAGTCAGTAACAGCGTCTACGCGCTTCTGTACATTATCCTCACCATCTGTGTATTTACCTACCTCATAGTCTAGAATTTCATCTCGCCTTTCAAAACCTTCAGGAAAACGGACATAATCAAATTGGATTTCTTGGAACCCTATCTGCGCTGCCTTTTCCGCAATCTGAATATTGTACTCCCACACTTCTTCTAAAAACGGATTTACGAAAGCTTCTCCACGTCGATTTACCCACACTTCACCATTTTCCTTAAATGATAGC
>NZ_LJRZ01000961.1:0-231 GCF_002742485.1 Pseudomonas sp. 2822-17 | reverse complement strand
CTTTCAATCTTCTCCCCATGAAAGATATTTTCAAGTAAGAGCTTTTTAAACTCTTCCATCGATAGTTTCTTATCTAGGAAATCGTTAATATTTGCAACTCTACTTCGTATAGACTTAATTCCTTTAGAACGAATTTTTTCGTTCTTAACTTTTAGAGCATCCACCACATTTTCAATTTCTGACTCTAACAGCAAGGTGCCATGGCTGAACATACGTCCCTTTGTAGTGTAC
>NZ_LJRZ01000960.1:0-231 GCF_002742485.1 Pseudomonas sp. 2822-17 | reverse complement strand
GCATGTGACAAAGGAAGGTGAGTAATTATGAATCAACTTCGTATTTTTCCAAAAGTTGCAATTGATATGTTTTGGGTTCAGCTTCAATGGACGCTAGGTTTTTTAGGAGTAATGCTAGCGATACACATCTTTAGAGTCATTGCTTCATTATATCGAGGCACCGATGTCGATACCTACTTTAACGCTGTATTCATAGCTGCTAATATCTTCATGTTTGTCATAGGTATTATT
>NZ_LJRZ01000959.1:0-231 GCF_002742485.1 Pseudomonas sp. 2822-17 | reverse complement strand
CTCCAACTCTTCCAGTTCTCCTAATACCATCACTTGCACACCATCTACATTTCCTTTTGGTGATAATCTATCAATTTCATTCAGTATAAGCTCTGGAATACTACCTTCATTTGTAAATAACAATGTTCCGTCATTTGGATGGTGAACAAGATTTAAGCTCGCTAGGGAATATTGCCAATTATCTAATGGAGCTAAGATAATTGTCCCAGGTTGGTTGGCCTCATGAGTAGC
>NZ_LJRZ01000958.1:0-231 GCF_002742485.1 Pseudomonas sp. 2822-17 | reverse complement strand
CATTTGACGTTCTATTGGGTTCCTTTCAAACAAAACGCTTTGTTTCTCTTTATCAATACTTTCAATTGCCTGTTGGAAGTAACCTAATACTTTTCTCTTTGTTTGATCAAGCTCTTCTTCTATTTCTGATATATCTTCGTCCTGATCAAACTTAGAAATCTCTTCCTTTAAATATTGAACTCGATCTTTATAGTCCTGTTGTTCCCTTTTTAATTGTGCCAACTTAAGTGA
>NZ_LJRZ01000957.1:0-231 GCF_002742485.1 Pseudomonas sp. 2822-17 | reverse complement strand
TTGTAACTCAATATACAATATCCCTATCGAACTCTACAGGTCTTCAACCCAACTTGGAATAAACTCACCAAAATATGTTCCTATCTTTTTCACTTCGGTCATCGTGCGACTTATTCCAACATCAGATAAGTACCAATTCTCTTTTGAAATTCCATATCTATCAATACAGGGAGAAACAAGAAACTTACATTCTTTTGGAAAAACAGCTTGGTAACATAATAATGCCCTACG
>NZ_LJRZ01000956.1:0-231 GCF_002742485.1 Pseudomonas sp. 2822-17 | reverse complement strand
ATCCATACCTAAACCTACAGTAAGGGGAGAATCTCCCTTTCTAAGTGATACATGGTTTAACACTTGACGAAGATATACTGCTTTTGGATTACTATTTGGAACTTCTATTCCAATAGTATTCTTCCCAGGAATTGGAGCTTCGATTCGGATATCTTTTGCAGCTAAACTTAGTTTAATATCATCTGAGAGATTCGTTATTTTACTTACCTTAACCCCTGGCTCAGGCTGAAC
>NZ_LJRZ01000955.1:0-271 GCF_002742485.1 Pseudomonas sp. 2822-17 | reverse complement strand
GATGCTTCCCTTCTGTTAATCTGATTATTTGTCCATGATACAACGGGTTATTTTACGTAGTTCTTGTCCATAATTAAATCCTATCATAAATGTACTGTTATCTACCATTTTATACTTGAAAAAGTCTTTTTAGACATGGAATAAAAAGTTAGAAGCCGCCTCTGTGATAGAAGAACTAGTTTTAGCCAACTACCGAAGACCGCACTCTGTTGTACGTTTAAAAAAAGTGTTACTCACTTTGTTTTGTTGGCGAGGCTCGGGGGTTATTAAT
>NZ_LJRZ01000078.1:0-308 GCF_002742485.1 Pseudomonas sp. 2822-17 | reverse complement strand
GAGTAAGGCCGTTTAACTCAACTCTTCCCGATGTGAAAGCAAAAGAAGAGTGGAGTAAGAACGTTTAAGTCAACCGTTCTCGATGTGAAAGAAAAAGTAGAGTGGAGTAAGACCATTTAAGTCAACTGTTCTCAATGTGAAAGTTGAAGAAAAGTGGAGTAAGAACGTTTAAGTCAACTGTTCTCGATGTGAAAGCAAAAGAAGAGTTGAGTAAGACCATTTAAGTCAACAGTTCTCAATGTGAAAGTGAAAGAAAAGTTGAGTACAGCCGCTTAAGCCAACAGTTCTCAATGTGAAAGTGAAAGAAG
>NZ_LJRZ01000954.1:0-232 GCF_002742485.1 Pseudomonas sp. 2822-17 | reverse complement strand
ATAAGGATGGAGGAAAGAATATGAACTTAATAGATCAAATAAAAGATAGTGGTATCGTGGCAGTTATTCGTGGTGCTAATAAAGATAATATTATTCCTACTGCGAAAGCTTTAAGTGCTGGAGGAGTGACAGCCCTTGAATTAACAGTAGAAACACCAAAAATTTTATCTTTAGTAGAAATGGCTGCAGATGAATTAAAAGATGAAGCTGTGGTTGGGGTAGGGACTGTACT
>NZ_LJRZ01000953.1:0-6002 GCF_002742485.1 Pseudomonas sp. 2822-17 | reverse complement strand
ATCGTCGAAAACACCGCCGAAGCAGGCACCATCGCCGGTACCTTCAACGCACGTGACGAAGAAACTCCGCGTGAAAACCTGACCATCAACTTCACCACCGGCACCAACGCTGATGGCTATTACAGCCTCTCCGGCAACAATGTCGTGTTGACCCAAAAAGGCGCCGATTTCGTCAACGCTGGCAACCAGCTGCCGAAGATCGACCTGACTGTCACTGACGCTGGTGGCCTCAGCTCCACCGGCGAAGGCCAGCCAACCGTAACCCTGGTCGATGACACCCCGACCGCCGTCGACGGCCGCATCGAGGGCAACGAAGACACCTCGATCGAGCTCACTTGGGCGACGTTCGGCGTCCAGGACGAGGATTCCACCAGCCCGGCAGTGGTGTTTACCAGCCTGCCGGCCGGTTCCATCGAATACAAAGTCGACGGCGAGTGGGTCAAGCTCACCACGGCCGATCTGAAAACCGACACCTCGGCGGGCAAGGCCTTCACTCAGGCTGACTTCGATGCCCACAACGTGCGTTACACCCCGGCAGACAACGAGTCGGGCGATAACAGCTTCGGCGGCACTGGCGTGGGTAACAAGCAAGGCGATTACACTGAGCTGAACTTCCAGGCGACTGACGGCAGTTCCTACAGCGAGACTAAAACCATCACCGTGGATATCCACCCGGTGACGGATGTGCCGGTTTTGACCTTCGGTCAAGTGCCAACCGGTCTGACCATTCAAACCTGGACCGGCAGCAACCTGCCGGCTGAACTGGGCACCAACGGCCAAGGCGTTACCCAGTCGAGCACGCTGATCAATGTGATCAACGCCCAGACCGCTGACAGCGCAGCCTCCACTGGCGTGACCAGCAATGTGAGCAACGGCAACGTGGCCGAAGGCACCGCGACCAAAGTGTCGGGCCTGGTCTACCTGGAAGCCGGCAAGAGCTACACCTTCAGCGGTACTGCCGACGACAGTCTGGCAATCACCGTAGGCGGCAAGCTGGTTGCTTCCGAGACCTGGAGCCAGGGCAGCGGGATTGGCGGGTCGACCTACACGCCGACCGAGTCGGGTTACTACACCCTCGACGTCTACCACTACAACCAGAACGGCCCGGGCAACTACGACGTCAACGTATCGACCAACAACGGCCCGGCCGTGTCGTTGGGCAACAGCGGCCTGCAGACCTACACCAGTGTGGCCGCGCTTGAAGCCGCCGGCATGGTGCTCGGCGACAGCCACGTGGTGAACGGCGAAGGCTATTACACCGGTTCCGTCTACAACCACGGCCTGGAAGACACCGCGATCAAGATCGCGCCGATTACCGCCACGTTCGTCGACAACGACGGCTCGGAATCCCACAAGGTTGAAATCAGCGGCCTGCCGGAAGGCGCCGTGCTCACCGACGGCACCACTGGTCACAGCATCACCTCGACCGGCGCAAGCACGCTCTACGATGTGAGCACCTGGAACCTGAGCACCCTGACCGTTACCCCGTTCAAGGACTCGACTGCCAGTTTCGACCTGACCGTCAAAGCCACGGCCAAAGAGTTGAGCACCGGCGTTGAAGAAGTCACCAGCGGCAAGATCGGCATCGTAGTCACTGCGGTCAACGACGCGCCGGTGCTGGGCAACGGTTCGACCAACGCGTTCGGCGACACCTACATTGAAGGCAAGCCAGGCGGCTACGTTGCGGCAAACCTGACCATCGCCGACGTCGACAACAGCACCTTGCAAAGCGCCAAGGTCACGCTGGTCAACCACCTGACCGATGACGTGCTGATCGCGGATGTCAGCAACACCAAAATCACCGTCAGCTATGACAAGAACACCGGTGTGCTGAGCTTGTCCGGCGAAGCCACCAAGGCTGAGTACCAGGAAGTCCTGCGCTCGGTGCACTTCGCCAGCGAGAGCGAAGACCCGAGCCCGGTCAATCGCAACCTGACCATCACCGTCAACGACGGTCAGGCGGACTCCGCGCCAGTGACCTCGGTGGTCTACGTGGTTCCGGTCAACGATGTGCCGGTAGTCAGCTTCGACAGCACCACCTTCACCGAGCAGACCGCAGGCGGCGCGCTGGTCAAGAACCTGTCCATCAGCGACGTCGACAACTCCACCTTCAGCAAAGTGGTGGTCACGGTTGATCACCTGGTGTCTGGTGATCTGCTCAGCAATGCCGATGTACTCAAGGCCCTGGCCGTTGCTGGTATCACCATCACCGAAACCGGCAGCGCCGCGGATGGCAAAGTCGTCTACACCCTGACCAGCAATTCGCCAGCCGGCAGCAGCGCGGCGGACTTCATCAAGCTGGTTGAAGCGATTACCTTCCAAGCCCCGGGCAACAATCCGGCTGGCACTGATCGCACCGTCACCATCGACGTCACCGACATCGGCGGCGGCGGCGGCAACCTTGACCGCGAGCCACCGGAAACCGGCAGCGCCACCGGCAAGGTCACCATCGACCTGTTCAACGATGCTCCGACCGCATCGGCTGACCCAGCCAGTGCCAACGAAGACCACGCTGCAACCATCGTCCTGAGTGGCGCCGACGTGGATGGCTCCGTTGCCAGCTTCGTCATCACCACCTTGCCGACCAACGGCACGCTCTACAGCGACTCGACGCTCACCATCGCCCTGAAAGTCGGCGACTCGGTACCGGCAGGTGCCGACGGCAAGGCTTCGGTGTACTTCTCGCCGACTGGCGACTGGAGCGGCAGCACTTCGCTGACCTTCACCGCCGTCGACAATGCCGGCAAACCAAGCGGCGACACCACCGCAGCAATCACCATCGCGCCAGTCACCGACACCCCGCACCTGGGCCTGCTCGGCGGCGGCGTGGTAAGCGCGATCAACTTCGACAGCGCCCCGATCAACGGCGCCTGGGGCACGGTCGCGGTTGGCGATGCCAATAACGCAGCCGGCACGGGCACCAATCCGAACACCCAATGGCTGACCGGCAACGCCGACGGCAAAGTGGAAATCGGCCAAGGCAGCGTCTACGGCGTAGAGACCCCAGGCAACAGCCCCGTCATCGAGCTGGAGAAAAACGCCGGCGATGACGCCAGCCTGTACACCATCATCAAGGCTGAAAGCGGCACTGCTTACACCATCTCGGTCGACTACTCGCCGCGTGCGGGCGCCGAGAACAACTCGGTGATCGACGTGTTCTGGGGCGGCGTCAAAGTCGGCACCCTGGACGCCACGGTCGTGGGCATGAAGACCTACACCTTCACCGTGCCCGTCACCGCTGACGGCGACGCCAAACTCGAATTCAAGGCCCCGGCCGGCGACACCAACAACTCGCTTGGCGGCGTGCTGGACAACATCAGCGTTACCCAAGTGCTGAACACCGGCCTGGAAGATCACGCGATCAAGTTGTCCGCGATCGACGCCTATGCCACTGACACAGATGGTTCCGAGACCCTCAAGCTGGAAATCAGCGGCATTCCGGAAGGCGCGACCATTTCCGATGGCACGCCGGGCCACAGCTTCACGGCCACGGCTGACGTGCAAAGCATCGATATCAGCAGCTGGAACAAGGCCACACTGGTCTACAACCCGGTGCCAAACGCCAACGGCCTGGTGAACCTCACCGTTACCGCCACTGCGCAAGATGGCGATGCGACGCCGAAGTCCGAGTCGATTACGCTGCCGATCAATGTGATTGCGGTCAACGACCTGCCAGTGATTGAAGTCGTCGCGAACGACCTGGTAGAAAAACAGGTCGGCGAAGGCACCGTCGCCGGTACCTTTACCGTGAGCGACGTCGAGACCCCGATTGCCGATCTGAAAGTCACCTTCACCGGCGACACCAACAAAAACGGCTACTACGCCCTCGTGGGCAACGCCGTGGTGTTGACCCTGGCGGGCGCGAACTTCGTCAACGCGGGTAACAAACTGCCGGCCATTGACCTGACCGTCACCGACGCCGACAAGGGCAGCTCCCACGATGCGGCTACGCCGGGTGTGACGCTGGTCAACGATGTGCCGCTGATTGATATCACGCCGACCACTATTGTCGAGAACACTGCCGAAGCTGGCACCGTCGCCGGTACCTTCAACGCACGTGATGAAGAGACACCGCGTGATGGTTTGACTGTTAGCTTCACCGCAGGCACCAACGCAGACGGCTTCTACGCCATCTCGGGCAACAACGTTGTGTTGACGGCTAAAGGTGCTGACTTCGTCAACGCGGGTAACCCGCTGCCGAAGATCGACTTGACCGTCACCGACGCTGGTGGCCTCAGCTCTACCGGCGAAGGCCAGCCGACCGTAACGCTGGTCAACGACGTTCCGCTGATTGATGTAACGCCGACCACTATCGTTGAGAACGCTGCTGAAGCGGGCACCGTCGCCGGTACTTTCAACGCACGTGACGAAGAAACTCCGCGTGATGGTCTGACCGTGAGCTTCACCGCTGGCACCAACGCAGACGGCTACTACGCCATCTCCGGCAACAACGTGGTCCTGACCGCGAAAGGTGCCGAATTCGTCAACGCGGGTAACCCGCTGCCGAAGATCGACCTGACCGTCACCGACGCTGGTGGCCTCAGCTCTACTGGCGAAGGTCAGCCGACCGTAACTTTGGTCAACGACGTTCCGGTGATTGATGTAACGCCGACCACCATCGTCGAGAACGCTGCTGAAGCTGGCACCGTTGCCGGTACCTTCAACGCGCGTGACGAAGAAACTCCGCGCGATGGTTTGACTGTTAGCTTCACTGCTGGCACCAACGCAGACGGCTACTACGCTATTTCTGGCAACAACGTTGTCCTGACCGCGAAAGGTGCCGAATTCGTCAACGCGGGTAACGCGCTGCCGAAGATCGACTTGACCGTCACCGACGCTGGTGGCCTCAGCTCTACTGGCGAAGGCCAGCCGACTGTGACCTTGGTTAACGACGTTCCGCTGATTGACGTTACGCCGACCACTATCGTTGAGAACGCTGCTGAAGCAGGCACCGTCGCCGGTACTTTCAACGCACGTGACGAAGAAACACCGCGTGATGGTCTGAGCGTTACCTTCACTGCCGGTACTAACACTGACGGCTACTACGCTATTTCTGGCAATAACGTTGTCCTGACGGCCAAAGGTGCCGAATTCGTCAACGCGGGTAACCCGCTGCCGAAAATCGATCTGACTGTCACCGACGCCGGTGGTCTCAGCTCTACTGGCGAAGCTCAGCCTACCGTGACCCTGGTCAACGACGTTCCGGTGATTGATGTAACACCGACCACCATCGTTGAGAACGCTGCTGAAGCTGGCACCGTTGCTGGCACGTTCAACGCACGTGACGAAGAAACTCCGCGTGATGGTCTGACCGTGAGCTTCACTGCTGGTACTAACGCAGACGGCTACTACGCCATCTCCGGCAACAACGTTGTGCTGACGGCCAAAGGTGCCGAATTCGTCAACGCGGGCAACCCGCTGCCGAAGATCGACCTGACCGTCACCGACGCCGGTGGTCTCAGCTCTACTGGCGAAGGCCAGCCGACTGTGACCTTGGTTAACGACGTTCCGCTGATTGACGTTACGCCGACCACTATCGTGGAAAACACCGCCGAAGCTGGCACCATCGCCGGTAGCTTCAACGCGCGTGACGAAGAAACTCCGCGTGAAGGTCTGACTGTTAGCTTCACGGCAGGCACCAACGCCGATGGCTACTACGCCATCTCGGGCAACAACGTTGTCCTGACGGCTAAAGGTGCTGAATTCGTCAACGCGGGTAACCCGCTGCCGAAAATCGACCTGACTGTCACCGACGCCGGTGGCCTCAGCTCCACTGGCGAAGGCCAGCCGACCGTAACTTTGGTCAACGACGTTCCGGTGATTGATGTAACGCCGACCACCATCGTCGAGAACGCTGCTGAAGCTGGCACCGTTGCTGGCACGTTCAACGCACGTGACGAAGAAACTCCGCGTGATGGTCTGACCGTGAGCTTCACTGCTGGTACTAACGCAGACGGCTACTACGCCATCTCGGGCAACAACGTTGTGCTGACCGCGAAAGG
>NZ_LJRZ01000952.1:0-232 GCF_002742485.1 Pseudomonas sp. 2822-17 | reverse complement strand
CATTTCAAGAGGTAGAATATAGATCGTTTCAACTAGGTGACCTGTTTGACGATCATATTGGAAAACCTCTGGAACAAGTGCAAGAGATGATCTCAAGGGACGAATATGTAGATCAATTCCACGCCGAGGTAAGGCAAGGCTTTAGACAAAATGATATTAGAAGGCACCAGGAAGAGGATCAAGTATATTTCATTTCAGAAAATGATATTCCTTACATTTGGGAGCATCTGTG
>NZ_LJRZ01000951.1:0-276 GCF_002742485.1 Pseudomonas sp. 2822-17 | reverse complement strand
CTTCATAAGCTTGATTTTTAAAACCACTTCCAAGTCCAGCGTCACGTTCCACATAAATAGTATGACCTGCTTGGTGTAATGTTAAGACACCTGCTGGAGTAAGAGCAATTCGGTTTTCATTATTTTTTATCTCTCTTGGAACACCAATCTTCATTGACAGTTCCTCCCTTATAAAATGTGTTTACTGAATGGACGTTCCTTCTCTAAAACTATTTTAACGGACTGTACTTCGTTCTTCCACAATTTTTTTTACTTACTACTATTAAAATGTTGTTT
>NZ_LJRZ01000950.1:0-232 GCF_002742485.1 Pseudomonas sp. 2822-17 | reverse complement strand
TAGAAGAGCTGAGATTGGTTATGAGATTCATCCCGATTTTTGGAGGAAAGGTTATACTTCGGAAGCGGTTAAAGAGGTCATTTCCTATGGATTTGAAGGTCTAGACTTGAATAGAATTGGTGCCGTTGTCTTTATTGAAAATCAAGCATCCAATCAATTGCTCTCCAAAATGGGTTTTCAAAGAGAAGGTATTTTGAGAGATTATATGTATCAATATGGAAAGTCTTTTGAT
>NZ_LJRZ01000949.1:0-232 GCF_002742485.1 Pseudomonas sp. 2822-17 | reverse complement strand
ATTTAAACCCTCTACAATTTTAGCAGAATGATCATGAACCTCTTCTATCGTTTCTGGACCGTATAAGTGCTGGCTTCCTGTAACAAACCAAAATTGGTACTTCTTCGTTTTTAACATATAATGCTCCTCCTTAATCGAGTTTATGTGCCAAGATTATTATTTCCGTATTTTTTTAAAAATTTAGCTCTGTGTTTTTGATAGATTTAATTGTTTCTTTTTGATACACCTATTC
>NZ_LJRZ01000948.1:0-232 GCF_002742485.1 Pseudomonas sp. 2822-17 | reverse complement strand
CTTTAATACTTTTAACCCCTCTGCAGTAGACCCTCCAGGTGATGCTACTTGTGAAATCAAATCAGCAGGTTCACCACCATTCTCAAGCATACCTACAGATCCTTTTATCATTGTTGCAACAAGTTTTCTTGCCTGTTCTTTTGAAACATTATTTTCAACTGCAGCTTTTTCTAAAGCCTGGACAAAACTGTATAAAAATGCTGGAGCACTTCCAGTTATTGCAGTTAAATCA
>NZ_LJRZ01000947.1:0-233 GCF_002742485.1 Pseudomonas sp. 2822-17 | reverse complement strand
CGCGACGCATTAAAACCATTAGATAAAGCAAAGATGAAAAATGAAAATATTATAAAGCACCTTACAGACGGACATCTTGAAGATATAAAACATCTATGGCCATCAAGACTGATTACTATTCAAAATACTGATGGAAAGTCTGATAACTCATTAATCATGATCTCATTAATTGAAGCAATTAAACTAGCAAACCCTTTAAAATCATTTCAATTCATTATCAATCACAGATTAGA
>NZ_LJRZ01000946.1:0-233 GCF_002742485.1 Pseudomonas sp. 2822-17 | reverse complement strand
TGCTACAGCAGTAAAAGTTCGTTCATCTGTTTCCACAGAAGTACCAGTTTCTGTTCCACCTGACTTGAAGCGTCATGTGTTAAGAGATATACCTCTCCAACATATGTCTCCTTATTTAAACTGGCAGACTTTAATAGGTAAGCATTTAGGGGTGCAAGGTAAGGTAGAGCGAAAATGGGCGGAAGGCGACGAAAAAGCACTTGAGCTAAAAGCGGTCGTTGATGATTTATTAT
>NZ_LJRZ01000077.1:0-282 GCF_002742485.1 Pseudomonas sp. 2822-17 | reverse complement strand
AAATAAAACGGCAGCTTTTTATTTTAGCTGCCGTTTTATTTATGTGCTCTTCTTGCAAACTCAACAAAACGAAATTTATCTGGTCTGTGTCTTGATTCTGTATATTGAAAAATGCTGGCGTCTTCTAAGTGCACGAAGTTTTTTACAACTACAATATTTGAAAAGCCTTCTAAATCAAGCAATTCACAATCTTCTTCCGTTGGCTCTTCTACTGTAATCTCTTTCTTTGCGAAGCTAATGGTTAACCCTAATTCTCCTTCTATGTACTCATAAATAGAGTTT
>NZ_LJRZ01000945.1:0-234 GCF_002742485.1 Pseudomonas sp. 2822-17 | reverse complement strand
GTCTATGCATATGATGACAAACAAAATCTGATAGAAAAATTATCGGAAGTCGTTGAAGAAGGGAATATTGTCTTAGTCAAAGGCTCCCGTGGAATGAAACTAGAAGAAGTAGTAAATGCAATAACTTAAAATTAGTTCAAAAAAGAGGTTGACACTAAAGTGGATTGGTTTTCATTCATTATTTCCCACTTTAGGTTCATCCTCTTTTCTTATCAATGAAGTACTGAATAGCAT
>NZ_LJRZ01000944.1:0-234 GCF_002742485.1 Pseudomonas sp. 2822-17 | reverse complement strand
TTCAAATTCATCTCCAATCAGATCTTCGAAAATCTCCTGAGTGTATGTTTCTGTATCTGTTGAGAAGTCTACCAATTCACGTAAAAGCTTTCTAGTTGAAGTTTTCATCCCTATCACATCTCCTTTCTTTACTTAATTATATAATAACATGGGAATGTTAAAGTTCATATGTGAAGTGTTGAACAATATGTGTCTCTTTTTAAATCGTTCCCACCTTGATATGATGAATAAGAG
>NZ_LJRZ01000943.1:0-234 GCF_002742485.1 Pseudomonas sp. 2822-17 | reverse complement strand
ATCTGAGACCATGCTTACCTCCATCGTTCTACAAGGAGAGCGCGAGTCAACAGATTCAGTTTTGAGGAACGTCTACTTAAGGTCCCTATCAGGCTTTGAAGAAAATATTAATCTAGTACAAGGAAGAGAACCTGACCATAGTGATGAAGAAGGCGTTTTTGAAGTATATGTACACGATAGAGCTTTACTAGAGATGGATCTATTTCTTGAAGAAGATATTCGGTTATCCCATAG
>NZ_LJRZ01000942.1:0-234 GCF_002742485.1 Pseudomonas sp. 2822-17 | reverse complement strand
ATACATAATACCACATTCCATATTATTTAGGGTGTCGAATTATGTCTATTTAATAGAAGTTTTGAAATTATTTTTCGTTATAATAATAATAGTGCTGAGAATCCGATTGTTTTTGATCATTTAAGACAACGCCAAGTATGTTAGCGTCTACCTTTTTTAACGAATCAACAGCTTTTTGTGCCGTTTCAACTTCTGTTTTTCCACTTCTTACTACTAAAATGACACCATCACAGT
>NZ_LJRZ01000941.1:0-241 GCF_002742485.1 Pseudomonas sp. 2822-17 | reverse complement strand
AGATAGAGCATTGGACAGTTCCATTGCAGCAAACCGCGGTATCCAATATGGTTCTGGACTTGTTATTAATCAAGTAAGCCCCCAAATTAATGATGATGAAGAGAACTCATTAGCTCGGGCTGAAGCTTTCTTAGAAGATCCAGAAGCATATTTAAACAGTCTTGATCAGTTCAGTGAAAATTATATTGAAGAAGAACATAATCCTTATGCTATTGAATCCTTATACGATCAAGAATGGTTC
>NZ_LJRZ01000940.1:0-363 GCF_002742485.1 Pseudomonas sp. 2822-17 | reverse complement strand
GTACCATATATTAAAGCAAAAATATCAGATTGCTCTTGTTTAGTAGGTAAACCTGTACTTGGGCCACCACGTTGAGTATCTACAATTACTAATGGTGTTTCTGTAATACCACTCAAACCAATGGCTTCCATCATTAACGATAGTCCTGGTCCAGCAGAGGCTGTTAAACTACGGACCCCACCGTAATTTGCTCCAATTGCCATTGTACATGCAGCAATTTCGTCCTCAGTTTGAATAACAGTACCACCATATTCAGGTAATTTTTTAATTAAATACTCCATAATCTCTGAAGCAGGTGTAATAGGGTATGCTGGCATAAATCTTGCTCCCCCTGCTAGTGCCCCTAATGCTACTGCATCATTT
>NZ_LJRZ01000939.1:0-234 GCF_002742485.1 Pseudomonas sp. 2822-17 | reverse complement strand
GTCCTTGAATAACAAATTGCCGAGTAACTAAAAACTCATTATTTGTTGGCTCGTCCCAGTCAATAAAACGGACAGTATGAAACTTCTTCTGCCCACTTCCGTCTAAGTCTTGATCCACCGCGAAATTTAGATTAACAATTGCATCATAAATTTTCTCGTTAATTTCTAAAAGATTTGTCCCCAGTTGTTCTGGTCGAATTAAAAAGCGTATTGCTTTATTGATATTTTGTACAT
>NZ_LJRZ01000938.1:0-538 GCF_002742485.1 Pseudomonas sp. 2822-17 | reverse complement strand
GTCTATCAGTTCATTAGAGAAAAACATGAATTACTATGAGAAAAAATATTATGGAATTTCTTCATTAGAGGTCAAACTTCCAAAGTTAGAAGTCTGGGGAAATAAACAATGAACGGTTTTAAAAACAACAAGTTTTATAGACTATGGAAAGAAAAAAGGTATAAGGAAGCCTTAAATCAACCAATTGAACCCCCTAAAACTAAAGAAGAGAAATTATCTCAGTTTTTATTTGGGAGTCAATCAGAACGTACCACAACTTTTACCATTGCTGCAATTAGTGTAGGCGACTTTATATACGATTACATAAGGATTGATCCCACTGTCGTGGAAGCAGTTGATTTTGCCCGTTCCGATAATATTGATTCCATTTTTGCATTTTCTCAATTTAGTATGGGTATTGATGTGAACTCAGTTGGTGATATTTCACAGATACAAGGATATGTTGCTGAAAAAATGCTAGCAATGGAACTCACTGCAAAAGGGCACGATGTGGAATTCCCTGAAGCATCAAATGAAGCAGGGTGGGATATCCTTGTAG
>NZ_LJRZ01000937.1:0-234 GCF_002742485.1 Pseudomonas sp. 2822-17 | reverse complement strand
GTACAATTATTCTTAACACAACATTCACTGCTCCACGCATCTTCTGTTGGGAAGATGCCTCAAGACACTTTAGCAGATTTTTTATTGAATGAACTGGATGAGAATATATTTAGACAATATCCAGTAAATAGTCCAGATACTAAAAATTCAATTGCATGGCATTTATGGCATATCACTAGAATTGAAGATATGACAATGAATATTTTAGTAGCAGATAAGCAGCAAGTATTATAT
>NZ_LJRZ01000936.1:0-234 GCF_002742485.1 Pseudomonas sp. 2822-17 | reverse complement strand
ATACAGGACCACATCTTCCTGACCAGTTACTGCTGCTACAAATTCATCAACCAATGACACTAACTCAATTCCATCTGGTTCCACTGACTTTAATGGCTGACCGCTTGCTCCTACAAAAAGGTCTCTCCAATTTTTTAACATCAAAGTCCCCTTAGTCCCATAGGTTGCAAACTCCAATTGTTCTTCTCCAGATATCTGACTTAGTCCATCAATGAGAATCAGTGTACCATCTTC
>NZ_LJRZ01000076.1:0-303 GCF_002742485.1 Pseudomonas sp. 2822-17 | reverse complement strand
CTCCCTCGGCGGTGATTCGGTATTGGATTTTTGCCAGGCCGCTATAGGTATTGGTATTGGTGTCTTCTTCATCTTTTTTCGCGATGATTGCTATTTGCACTGGTTCGTTCGTCCAACTTGTTGTGCTCTGTTGAATCGTTGGTTTTGGTGGTGCTGTTTTATCTATTTTGATCGTGCGTGATGTTGTCGTTTCGTGTCCTGCTTCGTTGATGGCTTTAAACTGAATCGTATGGATTCCTAGTTCTGTGATTTGGATGGTATAGCTTTGTGTTTGCGATTCAGGTTGGGCTTCCACATCAGTAT